>DIYG01000048.1 GCA_002428935.1 Halieaceae bacterium UBA6060 | reverse complement strand
TGCGGCGCGGAATCCTGGGCAGCCACGCCGAAGTCAGGCGATACCGGTAAGTCGACGGGCGGCGTCGACGATCTCCGGAAGCTGAGAGCCCGGCGGATAAACCTCTACCCCCATGGCTTCCAGCTTGCGTTTGGCATGGGGCGGAACAACGCCTCCAGCAAACACCGGCATGCCCTCGCAGGATCCGTTTATTTGCTCTACGGCGCGCACGGCGACGTCGACGTGTCCACCCACATTGAGGCCCACGAGGTCTACGTCCTCGTCGATGGCGGCTTGCACCACCTCTTCCGCTTTGGCCATGCCGATCATGATGACTTCAAAACCGGCATCCCGCAGGGCTGTAGCGACAATGGTTGGACCGCGCCAGTGCCCATCCAAACCTGTTTTGGCCATGAGAATTCGCTTACCCGTTTCCATCGTTGCACTCTCGCTCATGGGTCGTCCTCAGGTCTGTATTGGTGTGGCCCAGTCGCCCCACACCTGACGGTAGATGTCACCGACCTCGCCCAAGGTCACTTCCGCATCCAGGGCGGCCATCATGCTGGGCATGATGTTGTCATCGGAGCGGCAGGCCTGTTCCAGGGAACGCATGGCATCCGCCGCGCCCTTCTCGTGACGCTCGCGGCGCACGGCCTCCAGCCGTTCCAGGGCGACTTCAAAGGCGTCGTCCACACCCATGAATCCGTCCACCTCAAACGGTGAAACATCGTCCGTGTGATCCGTCACGCCAATGATGCGTTGGCTGCCCTCGGCCTGAGCGAGAAACTCCTGATGCTGGTTTTCGGCGGCCTTTTGATGAAGCCAACCGGAATCCAGACAAGCGAGAAAACCGCCCTGGGCCTGAATCTCGTCGAAGAATGCCCAGGCGCGCTCGATGAGTTGCGCGGTGAGGGTCTCGATGTAGTAAGAGCCACCGAGGGGATCGGTCACGGTGGTAACGTTGGTCTCTTCCTGAAGTATCTGCTGAATGCGCACCGACATCTGATGCGCGTGCTCCGAGGGGATAGACAGCGCTTCGTCATAGCCGCTGACCCCGAGGGATTGGACGCCGCCTAACGCCGCCGCAAGTCCCATGAGCGTGCCGCGAACGATGTTGTTTAGAGGCTGCTGGTATTGCATCCGCGAACCGGCGGTCACGCAGTGAATGCGCAGGTTGCTGACCTTCGGGTCTTCAATGTCGTAGCGCTCCCGCAGGAGCTGTGTCCACATGAGTCGCGCGGCGCGAAGCTTGCTCGCCTCTTCAAACACATCCATGGACATGCGGAAACTCACACCGCCGCAACCGCGAGCTGCCTTCGCCAGGGGCATGGTGCCGCGCCGTTTGATCTCTTCAAGATACTCCACCGCGTTGGCAAACAGCGCACCCAATTCCTGGGGGGCGTTAAGACCGCTATCAGCGCCGTTGTAACCCGCGATGGACACGGGAACCCAGCGCGGCAGATGTTGATCACAGAACTCGATGATGTCGGCGTTCAAGCGCAAGCCGGCATCCGTGGGCACCTGCTGCTTGGTGACACAGCCCAGGTAGGTCAGAAAGTAATCGCTCTGCCCCGTGCCGGGTAAACGACTGAGGTCATAGCCCCGACGCTTCGCAACGGTCCAATACCCCGCCAGGGCAAAGGGCGCGTGCTGCACCACCGCGCCGCCGGCGTGGCCATAGGTCGTATCAATGGGCAACTCGTTGAGGCAGATGTCGATGTCTCGGACGCTCTGCATGACCGCACCGGTGAGGCCCACGTCTTCGCGGCGCGCCAGCACCTCGGGATGATCAACGTTGTACAGGTGATCCGCCGTATTGCGGTCGTGCTCCATGAGAAAACCGGTTTCGCCCTGCTCCAGGAGAAACTTGATCCGCTCATTCTCGTCTTCGGGTTTGCCGAAACCGCTGAGCTGGAAGATGCGCCACGGCTTGGTGCGATACCCCGTGGGGTAAGCGCCGCGATGGAAAGGGGGTTCACCCGGAGCGGCTCCCAGCACCTTGCGATGCGCCTCGGGAACGTCGTCTGGCAAGTAGTAATCCTTAAGCGGAATACCCGAGGCGGTAACCCAGTCCCGATCCTTGGAAGGCTGCTGCATGAGATGACTCTTTGCTTGTTATGTTTTCGATCCTTTCATCGAAGATACAACCCAACTTTGATTTCTGCAAACTGAAATTATTTTTTCTTGACTATGAATAAGAAAATATTACTCTTGGTAGCATCCTCCGCAAAACAATAAACTCTTGAGGACATACTTATGGTGGCAAGCTCCGTTTTTGACCTCACCGCAACGGAGAAGGTGTACATCGGCGAACGGGCCGCGACGGCGATAGCCCAAGAGGCGGAACGCCTCAACGCCCAGCGCGTATTCCTATTGGTCAGTCGCTCCCTGAACGAGCAGACAGACGAAATCAGCCAGATTAAAGCTGCCCTCGGTGGGCGCTTTGCCGCGCTCCATGACGGTATGCCACCCCATGCCCCGAGAAAATCGGTGCTCGAGGCCGCCGCCATTGCCCGCGAGGCGGATGCTGATCTGGTAGTCACGGTTGGCGGCGGCTCCGTAACCGATGCCGGCAAGATCGTCACGATCTGCTTAAAGCACAACATCACTACCCACGACGACTTCGACGCATTCCGGGTCTACGTGAATGATGCGGGCGAGGTCGTGAAGCCCGTTTTCGACGCGCCCGACGTGCGCGCCGTGATCTGCCCGACCACCCTTTCCGGGGGCGAATTTAATCCCCTGAGCGGTGCGACAGATGAAATCATCAAACTGAAACAGGGTTACGAGCAGCGGCAGATGGCACCGGTAAGTGTCGTTCTTGATCCGGCCCTGACGCTCCATACGCCCGAGTGGCTTTTTCTCTCTACGGGTGTACGAGGCGTGGATCACGCTCTCGAGGCCCTGGGCTCCCTGGAGTCTAACTATTACGCCGACGGCATGGCCGCCAGCGCTTTGGAGCTTTTGAGCGATGGATTACCCCGGGTTAAAGCCGATCCGAGTGATCTCGACGCGCGACTGAAATGCCAGGTTGGTGTGTGGCAATCCATGCTCCCACTCCTCGGCGGCGTACAACTCGGTTTGAGTCACGCCATCGGGCATGTGCTGGGTGGCAGCTTCGATGTCCCCCATGGCTACTGTTCCTGCGTGATGGCCCCGGCTGTGCTCGCCTTCAACGAATCGGTTAATGGCGAGAAGCAAGCACGAATCAGTCAGGCTTTCGGCCAACCCGATGCGCGAGCTTCAGAAGTCATCGACGAGTTCATCACGGCCCTGGGCATGCCTCGCACCCTGGCTTCCGTGGGTGTTACCCCCGACGACCACCAGTTGGTCGCGGAAAACACCATGCACGACTTCTGGGCGCGGACCAATCCACGGACCATTGAAAAAGCTGAGGATGTGCTCCCGGTGCTGAAAATGGCAGCCGGGTAAAGGTCCCATTGCATGGATAAGGATATGACGGGCGACCCCAGCCTCAAGGAAGAGCTCGCCCTGTTTAAGCGACGGCGCATTCGTGAAGAGGCCGCCCACCTGTTTTTTCAGCAGGGTTATGAAAGCGCGACCATCGACGCCATCGCCGAGCGCCTCCAGGTCACAAAGCCTTTTATCTATAGCTACTACAAAAACAAGGGCGAGATTCTCTACGACATCTCTCGCCTGGGCATCACCCTATCCCTGGAGGTTCTCGATAAATGCCTCAAGAGCGGCGGCTCCGAATGGGAGCGGCTGAAGCTGGTCGTCGATCAGGTAACGCGACTCATCCTTGATAACGAAGAAGCGATCGTCGTGTATATCCGCGAGGAGAAAAATCTCGAAGACGCCCGAGCCCGAGAAATTCGCGAAATGCGTTCCCTCTTCGATCACCGCCTCGCGGAGCTGCTCATCGAGGGTAACGAATCTGGCGCTTTCCATATCGCGACGCCAGGCCTAACCGCTACCACCATCGGCGGCATGATGAGCTGGGTTGCTCTCTGGTACACCCCCGGGGGTCACTGGTCCGAAACCGAGGTTATTAGCGATCTGATCCAAAACATCGCAAGGATCGTGCTCGGGCCGGCGCTCGCTGGCATTGAGCGCCAGGCCAGTGGCCGCCAACCACCATCACCCCGAGGCAAGAGTTAACCGCCAGGAGGAAATCACCGTGAGCCAGGACCATGCCGACCCCCGTGTACCCGCGCGAGAAGAGTGCGTCGTTCGCTACCTTATCGACCGATGGGCTGAAGAGACCCCCGACACGGTCTACGCGATCTTTGAATCCGGGGAAACCTGGACCTATAAAGAACTCCGCGAACAGGTAGTCGCAACGGCCCGGGGCTTTGCCGCTCTGGGGGTAGGTCAGGGCGATCACGTTGCCGTGTGGTTGTTCGGCGGCCGTGAAGGCATCCTCACATTTTTCGCTATCAACTATCTGGGGGCGGTTTTCGTTCCGTTTAACACCGCCTACAAAGGCAACCTACTGGAGCACGTGCTGCGCAACTCTGACGCACGGCTTTTGGTCGCCAACCGAGATCTCGTTCCTCGCCTCGCCGATGTGGACACCGCTGCCCTGACATCGGTAGTCAGTGTCGCCGGCGATCCCCAAAGCAGCCCTTTGCCCTGCCAGCCCTTTGAATCTCTGGCGCAAAGCACAATGGAACTACCGGCCCTGAAACGCCCCATCGAGCCCTGGGATAACCAGTCCATCATCTACACCTCGGGCACCACCGGGCCATCAAAAGGGGTGCTGTCGTCATACTTGCATCTATTTACCAACGCTGGACCAGAAACCTGGCACTTCGTTCACGGTGGCGACCGTTTCCTCGTCAACATGCCCCTCTTCCATATCGGCGGCATGGGCATCATCAGCGTCATGCTCGCCCGGGGTGGCTCCATTGCGGTAATGGAAAACTTTGATACGGATCGCTTCTGGCCCTTTGTCGCCGAGACTCAAACCACAGCGGCCTTCCTCCTGGGCGTCATGGCGACATTCCTCCTCAAACAAGAGCCCTCGACCGAAGACCGCAATCACAGTTTGCGCCTCGCATTTATGGTCCCCATGACGGAAGCCGCGGGGGAACTGCACGAACGCTTTGGCATCGACATTTACACAATCTTTAACATGACGGAGATTTCCTCCCCCATCGTCTCAGACCCCAATCCGACGAAGCGCGGCACCTGCGGCAAGAAACGCCCTGGGGTAGACGTACGCCTGGTCGATGAAAACGACTGCGAGGTGGCCGTGGGTGAGATTGGCGAAATGTTGGTGCGCACGGACCGCCCCTGGGGCATGAACTCCGGGTACTACAAAAACCCCGAAGCGACGGCGGAAGCCTGGCGCAATGGCTGGTTTCATACGGGGGACTGTTTCCGCTGCGACGACGACGGCTATTACTACTTCGTAGATCGACGCAAAGACGCCATTCGCCGTCGTGGTGAAAACATCTCGTCTTTCGAAGTTGAGGCCGAGGTTGTGGCGTATGCCGCCGTGCGCGAAGCAGCGGCCTATGGTGTACCAAGCGAGCTTTCGGAAGACGATGTGATGATCGCCGTCGCACCGGTTGCCGGTCAAACCATCGACCCCGAAGCGCTCACCCATTTTCTCGCCGAGCGCATGGCCTATTTCATGGTCCCGCGTTACATCCGCATCCTCGATGAACTGCCCAAAACCCCTTCCGCAAAAGTGCAAAAGCACTTACTGCGGGGCGAGGGAGTGACTACCGACACCTGGGATCGGGAAGCAGCGGGCATTCGCATCAAGCGGGATACGCTCAGCGCCTAGGCGTGCACATTCGCCGAGAGGATGTCTTCGCAAGGGAAAAACAACAAACAAATGCACTTCCAAAATCAACACCAGCGCAGGGAGCGCTACCGCAAGACTTTGACAACGACATAATTTAACCACTGGAGGGATACTAATAATGCGCGGCCACAAAAGCCTACTCACCACCGCCATTCTGTCAGCCACATTTCTCGGGGCAAGCACCACTCAGGCGCAAACCGCTCTTGAAGAAGTTGTGGTAACTGCAACAAAACGCGACGCCAGTCTCGAGGATCTGGCTGCTGCGGCAAACGTCATCGGGGGCGATTCCGTCGGCCCTGGAGGCGTGCAAAACGTCCGCGACATGGTGGCCGAAGTGCCCAATTTGTCCATCGGCGACCAATTCGGATTCGCTCGGGTATTTATGCGCGGTATCGGCATGACCAGCATCGACATCGGTGGTGAAGGTGCCGTTTCCTTTCTCCAGGACGGCGCCATCATTCCCCGTCCATCGGCTCAGTTGGTAGGCATGTTCGACCTTGAGCAGGTGGAAGTGCTCCGTGGACCTCAGGGCACGCTTTATGGACGCGGGGCTACCGCCGGCGCCATCAATATGGTCACCGCAAAACCCGGTGATGAACTGGGCGGCTACGTAAACCTCAGCGCGGGCAACTACAACATGACGACCCTGGAAGGCGCTGTCGACTTGCCATTGAGCGACGCCTGGGCCCTCCGTCTGGCTACCAAGATCGAGCGTCGCGACGGTTACGGCGACAACCTGTTTACCGGTAACGAAGTAGACGACCGCAACGCCGACGCCTATCGCGCAACCCTGTCCTATGACCCGGACACAAACTGGGACGCCACCCTCAGCTACCAGTATTACGAAGAAGACGACAACAACTTCGCTTTCCACTACTTCGGCCCTTCGGCGGGTACAGCTGGGGGTCTGCCGCCGGCAGTACCCGTGCTCGGTGGTAGCACCATCTTTGATGTCGGCGGCACGTTCTACGACATCTACTCGGATCAGGAAGCGATTAACGAGCGCGAAGGCTATCTCGCCAACCTGATCTTGAACTTTGATTTATCGGAAAACGTTTCCCTACGTTCCGTGACGTCCGTGCAGAACCTCGATCGCTTCCTACGGGATGATCTGGATTCCACGGAGCAGGATCTGTTCGGCCAGAACAACTACACGGAAGAAAGCGAGTCCTTCGGCCAGGAATTCACCCTGAACGTTGAGCAGGAGAACTACAGCCTGCTTGCAGGCGTCACGTACTTTGAAGAAGAGCTGTTCGGTGAGGTCCAGGTGCCTCTGACTAACATCTGCTTCCTCCTTGCCCCCGCCCTTTGCGGCACGCCCATAGGCGACGCCCTCAACAGCGGTCAATACCTCCAGGACGGCGATGTAGATATCACGGCTTACGCCGCATTCGTTGAAGCAACGATCCCCCTGGGCGAGAAATTCAGCCTTATCGCGGGGCTTCGCTACAACTATGAGGAACGGGAAGGCACCGGAACCTTTATCTTCGATGCCATTGGTCTAAACGTGCCCACGGATGCCGAGGCGGACTGGGATGAGATCACTCCGAGGATCACCCTTGAGTACCGTCCCAACGAGAACACCCTGTTGTACGCAACCTACAACGAGGCCTTCAAGTCCGGTGTGATCAATACGGGAAGTCTGAGTCCGCCCCTCGATCCGGAAACCGTAGATGCCTTCGAACTGGGCTGGAAAGGCAGCAGCAGCGACGGTCGTCTGAGTTACGCCCTGGCGGCTTTCCTCTACGACTATCAGAACCTGCAGATCTCATTCGTCGATGAAAACAGCACCGTAAGCACCGTCAATGCCGCTGAAGCGGAGAACTACGGCGCGGAACTTGAGTTGCGGTACGCCTTCACCGAGAGCTTCAGCATGGACTTCTTTGCCACCTACTTAAGCGCGGAGTACGAGGAGCTCATCAACGGCGATTACGCCAATGGCTTTGAGCTGACGGATTTGAGTGGCAACACGCTACCCAATGCACCGGAGTACACGCTCAAGATCGGAGCCACCTACGAAACACCGGTCGGTGATGGACGCCTTCGTCTTCGGGCGGAAGGCTACTATCAAGACGACGTGTACTTCACCGAGTGGAACCGCCACGATGCCTTTCAGGACAGCTACGGTCTCATCAACGCCAGCGCAGACTATGCCTTCGGCAGCGATGGGCAGTGGCTGATAAGTCTGTGGGGGCGCAACCTCAGCGACGAGGAAGTGATCTCCAACAACATCATCACGGCACCGCTGTATAACTCCCTACGCGTGGGCTCCATGCTTCCGCCTCGCACCTACGGGATAACCGGCTCCTACGCTTTCTGATCATCCCGGCGGGGCAACTCCTGCACGGCGCGCCAGGCCTGGTCGATCGCCGTGTGGGTATAGGCATCGGCCCCCGCATCCGAATTGGCGATGGCAATCTGCCCAAAGGTCTGGCGCCCTAGCTCGTAGGGTCCAGGCCTGGCCAGCCACCGCGGATCTTCAAGATCCAGGCGATCCCTCGCATAGCCGTGGGGCCAGCGATTAACAGTGATGGCAAGAATGTCTTTTTCGGGATCCAGGCCCGCTTCTCCCCAAACACCGCGCAACACCCGATGTACTTCCCGTTCAAAGTCATCAAAATCCCGCGCCAGGAGTTCCAGCCGCGCCGCCTGGCTTTGCTCGACCATGGTCAGGCCCTCGGGCTGACGGGCCGCCGGCGCACTGAAGAAATGCAGCACGCAAGGGTCTTCCGGTTTCCATTCCGGCGCGTAGGGCCCAACGTTGATCCCGGTCACCAGGCTGACCAACTGTAAGTAACTTCCCGGTAAGTAGGCGTCCGAGACACCGGCTTTACTGATCGCCTGTCCATCGCGGAGAAGCACGTTTATCGTGAATAGGGGCCGCTTAACACACTCACCCAGGGCGACCTTCTGCGGTTCCGGTAAGCTTGGGCAGATATGCGGAATGATGCGGTTGTAACACGCCAATACACACTGCTTGGCCCGAACGGTATGCAGCGCCCCACCCCTGGCGTAGGTAACGCCGACCCCATCATCTCGGTTTTCGACCCGCAGGGCGGTGGCACTCAGACGCAGGGCAACCTGCCCCTCGGCTTGATCCAGCGCTCCGTAATCCAGCTCTGCCGTCACAATATCGAAGGGGTCCCGCTCCGCAGGCATGTCGGGAAACGCGTGTGGAATCAGCGCCCGCACCAGTAATCGCGCGATGGACGCATTCCCGTCGGGGAACATGGCGGCGGGACCGTGGTCATCGAAGTCCGACGCCGTGGGCAAGCCGAGCATATGTGCCCCCGGCAAACCCGTCTCCAGACACTCGGCGACGGACAGATCATCGGTGCGAACACCCCAGATACCCATCATGCTCGCGCTAAAAATTTGGATGGCGTCATCGGTAAGCCCACCCTGGTCGCGAAGAAAGTCCGCATATCGCGTACCGCGGATAAAGGCTTCGCGCTGCTCTGCCGAGCAACCCTCAAGGACGTCTTCATCCCGATCAATAAAGCGGCGCAGGGACTCGCGGCCGGCGCTGGAGATCGGTATCTCGTCTACGGTTTTGCGAATACGTTCCCGATCAAAGCCGAGAAAAGCCAGGTCCCGCAGCAGCACATTCTTACCGTAGGTCTCCTTGTCGAACCAGGTTGCACTCCTGAGACCCGTTCCACTGTCGCCCCAGTTGTACTCAAACCTTTCCAGCAGACGGTCGATATCTACACCCAGCTCGGCAAACAGACGCCGCCCCACCTCACTGTAGTTCCAATGCTCGATGTTGACCGTGCCACCCCAGGCCAATCGCATGGGGCCACCCTGATGGAACTCGTTGCGTTTCGCGTGGCCACCAAAGTCGTCGTGATTGTCCAACAGAAGGATGCGCGCCTGAGGGTGCTCCTGCCGGTAAAAGTACGCGGCGGCAAGACCGCTGATCCCCGCACCCACTACTACGAGGTCATAGGTCTCGACCCGGGTTGAGCCCGCAACAAAGGAGCGCCCTTCCCTTGCGAGCTGGTGGGCCACTTCAAAAGCTCCCTCGTGGCTGCCTCGCATACCCGTAAGCGTAGGGGGGTAGTAGCGTTCTGACGGAGCTACGGCAGCGGCCCCAGAGCTCATCGCCAGTGTGGACGCGGCGCCCGGGAGGGCGAGAGCCAACGCCGAAAGACTCACATCGTGAATGAAGTCCCGTCTGGTGACACCATCATCCGACGGCGAAAGCTTCACCTCTTGGTCTTGATCATTAGTCACCCTGAGGCTCCTTGTCGTTTCTTCCTTGTAGGGCTCAGGCACCCTCACCGAACGCCCTGGCCCTCACTCCGCATCGATCGGGGTTACGGCCAGCAGTGCATTGGTCAGTCCTGAAAGGTACACCCGACCATCCTCGGTGCCGTGAATAATCCCGGTGATAAACCCAGGCATCGGTGCCCAGGCATCCGGGGTCAGCAAGCTCATACGACTCTCTCCAGCTTCACCGCGTCGGGACCACTCAAGCCCCAGGGCGGCCCGCTCAGGGCTGGGCTCTGGCAACAGCCAGCGCTCCTCTTCCGAAACGGGATCCACAATCAAAACATTGTTTGGCAAGGGCGCGGCAATCCACAGACGACCGTCCTGATCCAGCTCCAGGTTGTCGACAAAGATATCGCTCTTGAGCACGCGTCCCTCACTGAGGGCTCCAGCTTCGACATTCAGGTCGTATCGCCAGACGCGTTGACCGGTGGTTTCTGCCAAATACAGCGCGCCCGAGGACTCATCGATGGCGATGCCATTGGCGAACTGCAGTCCATCGAGCACCACCGTCGGCTCAAGGTCGAGGCGACCATCCGTCACCCCAAGACGCAGTAAGGCACCCTGACGCAGGGGGCGATCCACCGCCGCCCACATGAGGGCCTCGGTCTCTTCGCCCCTATTGTGGGCACTCTGGGTAAACCAGATTGCTCCCGTGCTATCTCGAACAGCGGTATTCACACCGTAGCCGTGTTGGTAGAGCTTTGCCGTTTGACCATCGGCCAAGGCGACCCGATAGATTCCGCCACCAAAAATATCGGCCACCAACACATGGGTTCCCGCTGGTTCAAGGCTGATGCCGTTGGCACCGCCGTGGACGTTCGGCGGGTCGTGGCGATACCCCGTAAGCGTCATTTTCCCAAAGGGCGCACTGCTGCCGTCGACGGCCAGCTTTCGCAGCCCGTGAATCTGATCCACCACCAGCAGACTACCGTCCTCCAGGGCTACGCCGTCTTCCGCCCGCGTCAGAGAACGGTCTGCGGGAAACACCGTCAATCCCATAGCCAACAACGCTTCGGGCTGAGCGTAGAGCTGCCGTTGGTAATCCGCGGCGTCGAAATTGCCCAGGGAGTCTTGCACCTCACCCTGTTGGTTGAGCGACCAGGCTTCATAGCCGCTGAACAACACCCTATTCCCCGTGCCTGGTGGCCCGGTATTGGTGCCTTCAAAGGTCCAGTGGTAGCGGATGCGATCCCCCGCTTTCTCCACCGCCTCCTGACTAAGACGCATATCGGGGAAGGCTTCCATGAAGCTTCGGGCAACCGCTTCCACCGCGGCACGACCCTCGGCAGGAGTGCCGCCATTAATCGTCAACACACCATCGGTAGCGTAGAAACTCGCGACTTGTGCTGGGTCTCTGCTATTCCAGGCCAGGGTGTAGGCCTCGGCCAGGGCGGCGATCTCCGGCGCCACAACGGCACGTTCATCGGAAGGGGCACAAGCCGTGAGAATCAGCAACGCAACTAAAACCAGACCTTGGCAGGCGTTTGGGCCGAGGCTATCGATACGCAATGACTGGGCTTCGAGGACCAGGGCCTTGTTCACCCCTGGGGCGCGCATCGCACTTATCCCGTGACGTAGACGTTGAGTTTGTTGCCGTCCAAATCGCGAAGATAGCCCGCGTAGAAGCCCTCACCCCGCGGACCTGCCGCCCCTTCATCGCTGGCCCCCAGTTCCAGGGCAACGGCTCGTGGCAAGTCGTTCGTCCCAAGAATTACATACCCAATCATCTACTCACCCTCACAAAGCGTAACTTGAAAGCCAAAGGAGATGAGCATAGCCCAGGGCGCTGAAAAATCCCCGGTTCGAGCGTAAAAAAGTCACATCCCCCCTTGGAGGGATTGCGGCGAAACACGCAGCGGAGGATGATGCGCGCCCTCGGAGAATAAAAGTTCGCCGAGAACGTCTACGAAGTGCTCACGGGAAGTGAGCGCTCTCGGTTTAGGCACTGGGCTTTAATCCACGGTGATAAACCGAAAACCATTGGATAAGAACATCATGCGAATTTGGCAACACAGTCTAATGCGCTCGCGCTCCTCGCTGACCCATGTCAGCGGGTCGGTGGTGGTCGTGTGTTGCCCCAAGGTGCTCATGATGCATACCAATAAGCGCCCAGCGCAGTTCGAGGAAGCTAACGTCGTAAACTGATATCAGGATACAGAAACAAGGCCTCCGAGAACCCAGGGCTCGGAGGCCTTTTTCGTTTCCCTTCAGAAAAAGACTCTCCCGGCCCCGGTTCCCGGCGGAACATAAGGTGAATACCGTGCAACGGTCATTGAGAGTCAATCCAGCCATTATCTACAGCATGGGCTTTTTCCACGCCTTCGTGCTGATCGTGCCCGTGTTTGTGCCCCTCGCGCAGGGCTATGGCCTGTCCATGTCGCAGATCCTGCAAACCCAGGCACTCTACGCCCTGACGATTGCCTGCTTCGAAGTGCCCTCGGGTTACGTCGCCGATGTCTGGGGACGAAAGCGCGCTGTGCTCCTGGGTTCCGCCATCAATGCGGTCGGATTTCTGTGGTTGATCAATGCCGATGGTTTTGCAGATTTTCTCCTCTACGAGATCTTTCTCGGTGTGGGAATCAGTCTCATATCCGGCGCTGATCTCGCGCTTCTCTACGACTCGGAGAAACTCCTTGAAGAGCGAGGCGAAGCCGGCGCTGGCAGCAGCAAGGCTCTGAGCCGATTGATCGCCATCGAGGCGGGCGCATCGGGAGTTGCCGGTGTTGGAGCGGCCCTACTGCTGCTGACAACCAATCTGCAGGGATTGGTGTTGGCCCAGGCGGCATTCAGCATGATGCCCCTACTGCTCGGCTTTTGGCTGGTGGAGACTCCACGCCCGGTGCTGACCCAGGGACACGGCGCCAACACGCGAGCCATAGTCGATTTGCTGCTGCGAGGGCAACCAGTTGTGCTTTGGACCGCGCTGGCGATTGCCGCCTTCGGCCTCCTCGCCCTGTACGCGTTTTGGATCTACCAGAAGTATTGGGAGATCCAGGGCATTCCCGTCGCACAGTTCGGCTACATCTGGGCGATCTTCGCGATAACCGTGAGCGTGGCGGCTCGCTACGCAGGTTATCTGGAGTCGCGCTTCGGCTGGCGAGCGCTGTTGGTTGCCACGGCCCTCTTGCCCCTGCTCGGCTTGCTGGGCATGACCTTGTTTGGCGGTTGGGTAGGCGTTCTGTTTGGCTTTGCCATCCAGGTCAGTCGGGGTATGAGCTTAGCCCTGTTCTACGAGGCGCTGAACCGTCGAATTCCCGGCGACTTCCGAGCTACCGTGAACTCCCTGGTGAGTTTAGCCGTGAGAAGTTTGTTCATCGTCACCGGCCCCATGCTGGGCTGGGCGCTGGATAACCTGGGCATGCGGACCACGCTGCTGGGGCTGGCGCTGATGTTCGCTCCGTTGCTGATTGCGGTGAGTATCGGCCTGGGGGCGCGTATTCGACGTGAGCAGAGTTCGCGTCTGCCGACACCCGCCAGGGTGTAGGTGGAGCTACACAGCTTCCGGGAGTGTTAGAGGCCTCTGGCTACGCGGGTTACGTTTACCGCGGAAGCCAGGGGCCATTTCGTCATGTAATTCACCGCCGATTTACGCCTGTTTCCTGGGCCCAGCGTACCTTCATCAAAAATTGAAGATCAGTTCCGCGCGAAGAATCCGTGGGTCGCCGGGAAAGTGCCCGGTTCGAGACAGGAAGCCACTCTCGGCGTAATCCTCATCAAAGATATTTCGAGCGTTGAGCTGCAACTGGAGCTTATCCCAGGTAGTGATCCAGGTGGCATCAAACACCGAGAAGGATTGCACCTCTTGCCCACTCAAACTCAGCTGCTCAGAGACATAGGACCCGCCAAACGCTATCGCAGAACGAATGCCCGGCAAGTCGTAACGGGTCCAAAAGCCGAACTGATGATCCGGGGCATTGGCAAACTCGTCACCAACCGCGTTTGTTAACTCGTCACTTCCCTCAAGAATCACCGTATCGTTGTAGGCGTAGTTGAGGGTGAAGGTCCAGTTGTCGGTGATATCACCGACCACATCCATTTCGAATCCGCGAGCGCGAGCCTCGCCCACGGCCGCTACCGCCCCCGTGGGAGCATCGGGAGCAGGGTCTGCGACGAGCACATTGGTTTTGGTGATCTGATAGATCGCCGTTTGCAGGTACACCGCGTCGCCAAACAGATCGACCTTGGCTCCGATCTCAAAGAGTTCACCCTCTTCGGGATCAAAAGGCCCACCCGCCTCCGGGTCCTGGGCACTTGCACCCTGGGGGTTAAAGCCCGTGGAATAGTTGGCGTACATGGCGGCCCTGTCCGTCAGGTCATAGACCACACCCGCTCGTACCGTAAACGCCTCGTCGCTCTCATCGGCTACGGCGCGATTCACCGCACCGGTCACAAGCACGGTCTGAGCCGAATCCAGGTCTTCAGAATAACCTTCAAGGCGTCCGCCCAGGGACACCAGGAGCCGGTCCGTGAGCTGAATCTGATCCTGGAGGTAGATACCCCAGGTATCGAACTCGATCTCGCGATCTGTTTCTACAAAGGGATCAAACTGACTCGGGTCTGAATTGCCGTAATCTGGGTTGAAGAAGTTCAGATCAGGAACGATGAAGTTTGGCGGCAGAACGGCCGCCCGCCGGGAGTCCGAGGACGTCAAAAAGAAGTCGTCGTTACTGCGCTGATAGTACTCTGCCCCCAATAGAACCTTGTGGCCCGTCGCACCCAGCTGCGTGTCCCAGACGAGTTCCGCAAGGGCCGTGGCCTGATCGATGTCGCGCTTCTGATCGCGAAACTCCCGACGGGCGAAGGTGGTTCCGGCCTCGTCCACGAACAAACCTCGATTCTCGTGATAGTTCTGCCGCTCCTCGCTGGCGATATAGCGACCGGCGAGCGTGTAGGACAGGGTGTTCGAGAGCCTCTGGTTATAGGTGAGCGTCATCATATGGGCTTCGAGACGTTGGAAGTCTGACTCTTCGTTGGTGTTGAATTTCCGCGTGGTTAGAAAATCGCCGTCATCATCCACTGGCACACCACGGAGACGCGCGCCCTGAAAATCCTGATCTACATAGTCGTAGCGGAAAAGTAAGGAGCGATCATCGCTGGGCCGCCACTCAAGATCCGCCGCCAATACGACATCCCGCTTATTGGTGTTGATACGAAACGTATCCGTGTCCTCATAGGCTCCGGCCAAACGGAAGAGCAGGTCTCCGCCCTCTTTAACCGGGCCCGAAACGTCGCCGCGTACTCCGTATAAGCCAAAGTTACCTACCGCCACCGCCGCATTGCCCGACAACTCTTCCGTCGGTGCCTTGGTGACGTAGTTGATCAGCCCTCCCGGTTCTCCTCCGCCAAACAGGGCACCAGCGGGCCCCTTGATGACCTCGACCTGCTCAATGTCGTAAAGGAGAGGAACGGAAAAACCAGAGAACGGGTCTCCTAGCAATCCGTCGTAGCGGATCTCATCCTGGCGAAACCCGCGGAAGGTGACCCCGGAATAGCTGAACTGACTCACCGAAGAGATGTTTCGATACAGATCCGTAATTTCCACAGCGGCCTGATCCCGTATCAGTTGCTGCGGGAGAATCTGAATGGACTGGGGAATATCCCGAAGGTCACCGGGAAACTTGTTGCCCAGGCTCGGTGCCGTCTGCAGATAGAACTCCTGAGCGCGACCGGTTACCAACACTTCCTCAATCGCTAGATCACTGCTTTGAGCCTGAACCAGCGTTGCGCTGGCCGCGGCAAGCGCCCCCAAACTTAAACCCATAGAACGTTTCATAAAAACCACCGTGAATTGACGTTAAAAACTTGTGTTCCTTCGGCTCCAGGCACGGGCCCCGTTGATAGGCCCCCGCTGAGTCCCTCAACGGGTCTCGCCATCGAAGAGCAGGCGCCCCAGATACCATTCCGCCCGCTCTCCTTCGCTTTCAAGGAGCAGGCGTAACTCTGGTTCTCCCGGAGGCAGGAGAAGTTGAAGCTCTGTGGGCGTGTTCGCCCTAACCGTTACGTACTGAACGAGCTTGTTGACACCGATGCGCCCTGACACTGGATGCCCGGTGTTTATGCGTACCGTGAGCAGCTCACCAGGCCAGACGGGCCCTCGACTGTGCACCTCCACCGAGCCTGCACCCATGGACCTAGTGCCGTGCGCCACCCAAGCCTCGGATTGAGGGTTGTAAAGTGCAAACAAGATCACCGCCAAAGAACACAGGGCGAGGGATAGGTATCCCAGCACCCCCGTACGACGCCACCAACACCGCCAGGCGTTCACGACGGTAAGCCCGCCGAGGCTGAAGCATTGCCAGACGCCCCGGATCGACGCAGGCTCTGGCTAACGCGCTTGCCATAGATCACACACCCAGTGACGGACAAAGCGGTCATTGCGGCCCCAAAGAGAAACCACAGGGATTTTGTCCACAGCCCCCCGAAGTAGCCAAAATGCAGGGGATCAGCGGCTTCGGAGATGCGGATATGGACACCGAGTTCTTCCCCACGGTAGGCACCGACAACAGCGCCGGTAGCTGGATCAAGGCTTACGGTGTTTGCCCGTGGTCGCACCAGCACCGCATCCAGGTCGCCCATGATGGTTACCGGGGATCCGGCCTCGGTGGGGAAGTTGACCCGACGCACCCGTAAGCCTGGGTACACGGCTCTCGCCTCGGCAATCCAGGCATCGAGATCATCTCCGCTAATCACCGCGTTCTTTTTGGCTCGAGTTACAGAGCCGCCCTCAGACGAGGAGACACTCATATTCGGCGTGGGAAAACGCGGCGCCCGACCTCCCAGAACCTCAACGAAGTACCAGATGCTGGTAACGATGATGAGCAACACAAACCAGCTGCTCCACAAGCCCAGTAGACGATGGAGGTCACCGGCCCAGATGCGAGTTTGTCGATGAAAACGCGGCCAGCGGAAAAACCCGTGCCAGAAGCCTTTGTAGACGAACAGTCCAGCGATCAGGGACAGCAAAAGGGGAAACGCCAAACTGGCCACAATGGGTATGCCGATCTTGGTCGGCAGCATCAAATGCCGGTGGGTGGTGCGAAAGAAACGCTGCACGTTGCGCCAGGAGGTTACCCCTTGATAAGCGCCCGACTCCGGATCGAACCACAAGCGACCCAACTGTCCCCAGGGAGTTTCGACCAGCGCCTGTACCGCGTGCCAGGGGTCTTCGTGACGGGTCAGTGTGAGCAACCGCGCCCCTGGATAGTGTTCGCGCAGTTCGTCGTAAGCTGTGCCCCAGGCTACCTCACCCTCGAATACTTCCGCCGCGCGCATGGGCGGATTCAGCAACCAATCGAGTTCGTGACTGAATACGGCCATGGTTCCCGTAAACAGCACGAAGCTCAGGAGCACGGATAGCTTTAAACCAATCCACGAATGAAGCTGGAACCAGAGCAAATCCCTCGCTTTTTTTGTCGACACCGATGAACCCTGTGGATACAACGGCGCACACTTTAAACAATAATGATTCGTATTTATATTAATATTTTGGCGACGTGGATGTAGCACGCAATGAAAGGCCGGCCGAAGCGCAATCGTTACCCCTCTCCGTCGCCGCAAATCCGGGAATAGATGGGGAGCCAGTCCGTTAAGTGTTCGCAGGCGGAAGACATCACACGAGACCAAGCTCGGGAGAAGACACCATGGCGCATTGGCGCGAAAACCCTGCCAGACCTTCTAAACCCCAACGTGAGAAGCGGCTTAATACCTTGAACCGAATACCTTTCCTGTTCTTGATCTCGTCGGCGCTGGTTGCCTGCGGCGGGGGAGGCGGTGGCGGCCTCGGTCTACCGACGCCAACCCCTGACCCCCCGGCACCCGCACCTTCGGCGCTGATGATGGCAGTGGAGGACGATGCGAGCTTCGTCGATGCCTTTCGTCGTAGCCTCGCTCCCGCACTGACCGGTGGTGGGATCGATAGCGAGTCCACCCCGGGTCTATCGGCACCACCGTCCTTGGGGCAGGACAGCAGCGGCTTCACCACGACCTACCGTTTAGAAGCCAACGTGGACGAGCACGATTTCGTGAAATACGACGGCGAGCACCTGTTTGTTGCGCCTACTCGAGGAGCAGAATGCTGCTTCCTGTTGGAGCCCCTGAGCGCCGACGACGCCCTCTTACCCCCACCTCCCCCGGCAGACGGCCCGCGGCGGATCCGCATCATGGAAACCAATCCCAGTGCCGCGTCGGCCAGCGAAGTCGGTGCCATCGAGTTGGAAGAGGGATTCAGTGTTGAAGGACTCTATATCCAGGGGCAAACCGTCGCCGCCATCGCCAGTAGCGCCTGGTGGGGGCAGCATGGCGATGCATTTAGCAGCATGTTTGCCTGGCGAGCCCAATCCGTCGGGCTACGGCTCTACGATGTGGATGATCCAAGTTCACCAACCCAGAGCTACTCTTTGGAACTCGACGGTGCCCTGGTAACCAGCCGCAGAATCGGTGACACGGTGCTCCTGGTTACCCGGCACTTCCCAGAGATACCGGAACTCAACTACTTACCCGTCAACGACGAAGAGCGAGCAACAAATCAGAGTATTCTGGATAGCTTGACCGCTGAGGATCTTATCCCGCAGTTACGTATCAACGGAGAGATCAACAATGCCCTGGGGCCACAGGACTGCCTGATCATGGATCGGGACAACGATCTGGCGCCGGAAGAAACCGGTTACCCCGTGCTCACAACCATCCTCAGTGTTGATATTCGTAACGGCGAACTCACAGATACGCTTTGCTATGCCGAGGCGGCCGACGGGGTATACGTTTCGACGAATACCCTCTACCTGGCGCAAACCGTGATAGACGATCCATTTGATGTGGACAGCATTGTCCATCGCATTGATCTGGAGGATGGGCTTCGCTACCGGGGCTCTGGTCGTATCGCCGGTAGTCTGGTGAATCGCCAACAACCCGACTTCCGTATGAGCGAGGTCGACGATGTCCTACGGGTGGTTACGACGCGCTGGACGGCGGACGAAGCGGATGCCTTTGATCATCGTCTGTACACGCTAGCCCTGGCGCCCGATGCGCCAGAACTGGAAATTCTCGCTCAGCTTCCCGAGGCCGACAGTGGCGAAGTTATCGGCAAGCCGAATGAAGATCTGTTTGGGGTGCGTTTCATCGGCGACCGCGCCTATCTCGTGACCTTCGAGCGTATCGATCCCCTGTACGTCATCGATCTGGCTGATCCACGAGCTCCGGAAATTCTCGGTACCCTGGAAGTCCCGGGGTTCTCTGATCTCCTTCACCCCGTGAGCAACGAGTTACTTCTGGGCCTGGGCGGCGATGGCGAGGGTCGGATAAAGCTAGAGCTGTTTGACGTCGATGATCCCGCCCAACCGCGCTCCCAGGGAGTGCTGATCCTCGCCGAGGATGCATCCTGGTCCTACTCCGACGCTCGTTTTGATCGCCGGGCTTTTACCTATCTAGCTACCGACGGCGCTACGGACCGCTTCACGGTACCCGTGTCCGTGGCCATCGACGCCGAAGCGGGCTACCGAAACGAGGAACGCCTGTACATGCTGGAGATCCAGGACAAGACCTCACCACAGAGTAGTCGTCTACGGGAACTTGGCTTCCTCAGCGCCACGCCCAACAACTACGTGGAGACCAGGCCCCGCGCGGTGATCGATGGGGACGCGGTGTTTTTTGTCCTGGGCAATCAAGTCTGGAGCGGATTTTGGGGCCTCGGGGACAGCACCCTTGGGCCTTTTTAGACGACGGCCAAAAGCGTCTCGACAGCCTACCCCCAGCCCTGGAGAACACTTCACCGCGCAGGTCCGGGACTTAACGAGCCAAGGTCAGGGGGTGGTTCGCCACCCCTCGGGCCGGATCTTTTTTGTCGCCGGTGCATGGGCCGGGGAAACCGCTGAGTTCCGGATCAAGGAGCTTCGCGGTCGCAGCGGCGAAGCCCAGATCGTAAAGCTCATCGACCCCTCTACAGAGCGTCGCAACGCGCCCTGTCCTCACCAGGGCTTTGACGATGGCCACTGCGGCGGTTGTCCGTGGCAGTTCATGAATTACAACGCGCAACTCGTCGCGAAACAGGCACGTGTGGAGAAAGAGGCCCAGGCACTCGATGCCGCCGAAACTGTCGCGCAAATTTGGGGTTCAGCCGAAGAGTTCGGTTACCGAAATCGCGCCCATCTGCGTACCGACGGCTTTTCCCTGGGTTTCCAGGCGGGGCAGTCTCGCTCGCTGGTCGATGTGCCCGATTGCCTGGTGCTCAACCCTCACAACCGGGAAACCCTCCGGCAGTTGCGCGAAAGACTGCCGGAACGCTCCTGGCAGGGTGACCGACGGGGCGCTCTACAGAGTCTCCACATTGATGATGATGTTACCGCCGCCCAGGCCGAGCTCAATACGCGACTTCCGTTTCGTCAGGGGAACAGCGAGCAGAATCGCCGCATGGGCCGCTGGCTAACCGACCAGCTAGGTAAGCTATCGCCCTCGACGGAGAGACGGGTTGTCGAACTGTTCGCCGGCTCCGGCAACTTCACGGAGCTTATAGCCCGGGAGCAAGGCGTTCAGATTCTCGCCGTGGACAGTTTCGCCCCAGCGATCGCGACCCTGGAGCAGCGAGGACTGCCGAATGTGAGCGCCCGTTGCCTGGCCCTGGATCGCGATGACGCGGTCCGCCAGCTTCAAGGGCCCCTTAGTGCGGCGGATTTACTGGTCCTTGATCCCGGGCGGGATGGACTGGAGAACATGGAAAGCTTCTTGAAAGCTATGCCGCAGCTTCAGCATGTGCTCTATATTAGCTGCGACCCCGCCACCTGGCGCCGCGATGTTGTCGTCGCCCAAAGCTTCGGCTTCCATCTAATCGAGGTTCAGCCTGTGGATCTCTTTCCTCAAACACCCCATGTGGAAATCCTGTCTCGACTGTCTCGCAAGGGATAGTGCCAACCACAATCGGCAAAGTGTGCCCTGGCTAAAGTCCCAGGCTGCGGAGCGTCCAGAAAACCACCATCGCCGCGAGCAGCGTGAAAATATGGTTGCGTGTGGTCCAGGCTACGGCGGCCGCGCAGGCAAGGCCTGCCAGTTCCGGTAGGCCGATCAACACGGTGCCATCAGCGGTGGTAAGCATAGACACCACCAAGGCACCAAGAACCGCCGGCGCTACATACTCCAAAACCCGAAGAATCAGCGGCGGAAATCGTCGTTGTCCCAGGGCGACGATAAACACCGCACGACTGGCGTAGGTGCCCAACCCCGTAAGGACGATGGCCAGAAAGGCAGTCATGAGCGAGACCTGCGCAACTCCAGGAGCAGACCCATGGCAATACCCAGCAAGGCCCCCACCAACAAACCCGTGCGATTGGGAAGCTCTGAAAACAACACCGTGACACCGCCGGCGAGGAGCGCCACCGCCAGCTTATCCCAGGAATTCAGGGCCATAACCAGGAGCGCTGTAAACAGCACCGGTGCGGCGAACACCAGCCCCCATTGGGAAGGCACCAGCGGGCCGATAAACAAACCCACCGCCGTGAAGAACAGCCACAGAGACCAAAAACACAGTCCCGTGCTGAGAAAGTACACTCGAAAGGCATGGGGGTCGTCTTCTTGCCGGAGCATGGAGAGGGCGAATACCTGGTCGATCAACATATAAGGTCCCACCCAGCGAAACCAACGCGGTTGATTCTGAAAGCGTGGAGCCATGGTGACGGAGTACAGCAAATGACGGGCGCCGACGATGAGCGCTGCCGTTACCGCCGCCGCCACGGAGGCGCCCTCGCCCAGGAGGCTCAGGAGGGTGATCTGAGCGGCACCACCAAAAATAATCGGTGATGTGCTCCAACCTAACCACGGTGCGATACCGGACTCGCCAACCACGACTCCAAATACCAGGGCAAAGGGCACCACGGGCACGAAGAGCGGCAAGGTATCGGCTATACCGCGGCGAATGTGTGTGAGAGTCTTGGTCATGGCGCGGCATTGTACGCGACGCCCCCTACCCTTCGTCATCATCGCTGGCCCTAAACCCGAGAATCATCAGGAAACATTCCATGGCAGGAACGCAACGCGCATACGAACTCATTGCTCAACAACCAGGCTCGAACCCCATGAGCTCACGATGGGTTTCTCGCTGGCTTGGCTTGCTCCTGGCGGTAGCCCTGATACCGGTAGTCCACAGCGAAGAGCTTTTCTATATCGATGGGCAGGCCCATGAGATTCCCGCCATTCTTTCCTTACCGAACCCAGCCCCCACAGCCTCGAAGGCAAAACCTGCCGCAGTGCTGCTTCTCCATGGCACGGCCTCGCAGAAAAATGAGGTGGGCAACCTATACCAACGCCTGGCCCAGGCTCTGGCGGAGGCCGGTATCGCCAGTCTGCGCATCGACTTTGCTGGCACTGGCGACAGCCCCGTGGATTACCGTCACTACACGCTGAGTAGCGCGAGCAACGACGCCCGCGTCGCCATAGAGTTTCTACGCGCCCATGGTGAAATCGACAGCACCCGTATCGCAGTCCTGGGTTTCAGTCAGGGAGGGTTGATTGCTCAGCAAGTCGCCCTGGAGGACTCAAAGCTCGCGGCCTTAGCCCTCTGGTCATCGGTGGCGGCAGATGGCTCCGCAGCCTTTGCCGGATTGTTCGATCGCTACTACGAACAAGCACAGCGGGATGGATTTGCCACGGTGGAATTCCCATGGCGATCAGCGCTCGAATTCCCTCACCAGTGGTTTGAAGAGGTTCGTGAGCAAACCCTGCGCAGCGCCATGGAAGCCTTCGATCGCCCTCTACTGGTCGTTGCCGGTGCGGCTGATCAGGTGGTTCCGCCCGAGCAGAGTATGGCCCTCATGGGCAGCGCCACGCACCCCTACAGTCAAGGCATTCTCCTGGCTGGTGCCAGTCATATCTTCAATGTCTTGGATGCGGAGCAGTCGTCGCCCGGGCAAGACGAGGCGTTGCTCCATACCACCGTGAGCTGGCTATCCACGATACTCGCAAACACGCCCTCATCGGCGCCGCAGTGATTGGCCCCGCAGGTTAGGGGAAACCGCGGCACCCCTAGGCCGGCGATTCAATGTCCAAAGCTTTGGGAATGAACTTACATACCAGCACCTGCGCATCGAAGCGCTCAGCGCTTTTACGCAGGGTTTCGCTCACCGCCGCCATTACCGCATCGTGATCACCGCGAATCTGCGTGCTCATGGCATTGGTCACAATGCTCAATGCGCCGTGCTCAGCATGCAACTCATCAATGAAGCTTTGAATAACCGAAATGTAGTCGTCCGCAAGGGGGTACAGGCTGAGTTCTGCCGTAAGCATAAGAATCCTCTCGATTAAGGGTTTTTATCGGGATCTACGATCGTGGTTAAGGGGCAAACTTACAAGCCATTGATGGCTCGCTGCACGTCGCCAAAGACATCGTGAAAGCCTGCTTCGAGCCGCTTCCCCTGCGCTTCGATCACAGGAGGTGATGCAGAGAGATCCAGGCCTCTGGTAGATCGCTGGGCCAACCGCTTCAAAACGCTGTCTACGCCGTTGAGGGACTCGTAAACCCGTAGCCAGTCCGCGGCAACCCAACGAGGTGCAACACGAGCCAAAGGGGCAGGTAGAGCATCCCCACCACTACGGAGCACGTCGTACACTCCGACGATAAACTCATCTCTTGGCCAGGCCACGAACGAAGACCAGTAGCAGCACAGGTAGTGATCAAACAGCACATCCAGAACAATGCCCGCCGTGCGCCGTTGAGGCCCGGGGAACAGGGCTTTGAGTTCCTGATACTTTGGATGAGCATCGGTCAATGCATCGACGCGCCGATGTCGTCGCACACCGCCGGCCACCCGCGGTAATAGGCCGTGACCATGGAGCGGCCCCTTCACAAGATCTCCCGCGACGTTGCCGATGATGCTGTAGGCGTAGGGCTCCGCCAGCACCGCGTGGGCCAGATAATTCACCGAAGCGCTTGGCCCCGAGACACCATCAAGGCTGCACCCAAGGCCGAATCACTGCCCAGGAGTCAGGCACCGCGAACAGAACGCGCAGCGGCATACACCACGGCAAAGGTCACAAGCTCAATGATGATGGCGTCCAGAGTCAGCGCCGCGTCGTGCAATTGCCAGGCGATAATACGAGCGGGAGCGACGAGACCAATAAGAATCGCACCAGCCATCAGCCAGCTACTGGCACGCCTTAAAACGCCGTACAACATGAATAACCCTGAGCAGAGAAAGAAAGACGCGCTGTCGCCAATCTGCGTGGCCAATCCCGTACCTGAGAGTAAGGAAGCCCCGAGGGCTCCAGCGGCGTAGGCCGGGGCAAACAACCAGGCCAGGCCAATCGCGGTAAACAGGAATCCAAGTAACGAGGTGACCGACAGGGCCACTTTAGCCGGTAGGGATAGGGAAGAGGTCATGAGCAAATTCCTTATTATGATAATCCACCGCGGGGCAGCGTATAGCTCCTCGACCCTCCGTGCCAGAGCCTCATTACTGCGCTCCGATCACTCATGATCACGCCGCCGCCCTATAAAGCCATGGAAGCTTTCAACCTCGCTGCCCACCAGGACTCGAGAAAGGCTATGGCCAGCCAGGCGTACAGGGTCACGCCAATAAAAACAAAAAAACGTGTAAGAAACGCCGATAGCGCGTCACTACCGTTAGCACTGTCCTCAACCGCAGGCCCCAGGAGTATGAGCAGAGTAATCACCGTGTTGATCCAGAACGACGGCGCGACGGTACTGCGCAAAACGGCAAATAGCTTCGCGCCCACATACAGACTGAACGCGAGCATCCAGAGAAAGAACATCCACAGGGTTGGCGTCATGGATAAGACAAGCCAGAACAGCACCGCCATGATACCGCCGAGAAAAGTGGACCCAAGAAGCTCTCTTCCCGCATCTCGGGCATGGAGCAAAGACGCCTGCTGACCGAGAGATACGGATTTCATGATGATCATCAGGTACTGAGCGGGATTGGTCAGCGCCAGCAGGTAAGCCGGCATTACGATAAGCGCAGCGCGCACCGCGAGCCAGTTTGATTGACTAACTCCCGTAGGGGGTTCTGCTGGGGAAACCTCCTGGGACTCGGGTTCCGGAAACAACGGATAGACCACCCACTGGCAAGCGACCGCGAGACCGATGCCCAAAACCAGAGACTGGATCACGGTGGTCGCCAGAAGGTAGTCGACGCTGCCCGCCACGGATATGAGCGTAAAGCCCATGGTCAAGAAGGTACCAAGGAGGCGTTTTCCTCGGATGAGGGTAAGGTACATGGACGCGTACAACCCGAGACCTACGATCATCAAGGCGCTCATGGGGTAGTAGCGCAGCAACGGAATCAGTAGCACGCCCACCGTCAGGGAGAGCATAACGATGAGGATCAATCCGAAAAGTTGCTTCGGACCCATGGGCGCACCGGGTGCGGCAGAAAGAAGCACCACAAAAAGCGGCGACAAAAACGGCAAAGGAAAGGACAACCCATAGGCAACGGCCAGAGCCAGGGAAGTGGCCAGGGCAAACCGCAGAGCGCGTCTATCTTTGGGGTGCATGAACGGCTTCAGTAAGCGTAGGACAGCCAGGCCATAAGCCGAATGAAGAGCGAACCCAGCCAGCGCGTAATCGTCGCTTCTTCGCTGTACACGATTACTGCCGCCTGCCCACCAATGCGCAGTTGACGGAGCAGTTGTTCGTCTTGCCCCCGAAAGCCTACCTCCACGGGAAAGCGCTGGGCCTGCCGCAACCAATCTCGACTGTTACTGACCGAGGGCAGAGTCCCGGGGGCCGGCGCCTGACCGGCGCTGACTCCCAGCCCCACGGTGCGAACCTCACCATCAAAGACCCTGCCGGGAACCGCATCGAAGACGATTTGAGCACGACTTCCAGGCCGCATGTGGCCGAGGTTGTTCTCCGTAAACTCCGCATTGATCCACAGGTCGTGAATCGTGATCAGAGTCATTACCGCCTTGCCAGCGCCCGCATACTGCCCAACGTCAGCGCGCAAATCGGTGATCAAGCCTCGGGTAGAGGCGCTGACCACCGTGTTGTCCAAGTCCAAGCGTGCCTTTTCCAAAGCGGCCTGGGCGGACAGGAGGATCGCGTTGCTCTCGTCGTCTTCCCCACCCTTCTGTTCGATGGCCCTTTGAATATCTGACTCGGCCGCCGCGACCTTCGCCACAGCCTGATCCAGAGAGGCACGAGAAGACTCGAGCCGCCGCAGGGATATGGTGCCCGGATCGTCCTCCCGCAAACGCGCGAGGCGCTGATAGTCCTGACGGGCCCGCAATTCATTGGCCTGGGCCGCCTCTAGATTCGCGCGGGCCGATGTGACCGCCGCATCTCCGGCCTGGACCTGACTGCGAGCATTCGCCAGATCCGACTCTGCCCTCGCCAGAGCGATTCGGTACTGGGTCGGGTCGACTTCAAAGAGACGCTGACCGGCCTCCACCTCCTGGTTGTTGCCCACCCATATCTGCGTCACGTTTCCCGCCACTTCCGGCGCCACGCCAATCACATAGCCCTGGACCCGTGCCTGACTGGTGTAGGGCGCGTAGCGGTCGGAGGCGAGATACCAAAGCAAAGAGGCGATGATCAGGGTCAGAATGATCAAGCCGCCACGACGCGCTCCTCCACCGGGGGACTGAACCTCAGAAGACTCTTCCACGGCCTGGGCTTCCTGGTCCGATGCTTCACTCATGGACGACTTCCTTGTGATCGGGCGTTGGACAAATCCTCGGGGGTGGGCGTGGCGAAGGTTTCTCCCCAGTCGACGCGCTCTACCATGGTCTCGCGCACCTCGGCCGGTATCATCTCGTCCAGGGATTGGGAGCGCCAACCTCCACCCAAGGCCTTATACAGTGATACCACCGCGGAAAGATGTGCCCCCTCATTGAGCAGCTCTCGCTCGGCCTGAGAAAACAACGCTCGTTGCGCATCGAGAACCCGCTGAAAGTCCGCGTAACCTTCACGGTAGCGGCGATTTGCCAACGCCAGAGAGCGTTCCGCCGCCGCTCGAGAATCCGCATAGATCACGCTCGCCTCAGCGGTCTTTACGACCGCAATGGCCGCGTCATCGATTTCTCGCGCGGCTTCCAATACGGAGCCGTCAAAGGCGATGAGCGCCTGCTGCAGCCGAGCATCCTGCACTCGAATGTTGGCGCGGATACGCCCGTAGTCAAAGATATTCCAGGATAGGGAGGGCCCGACGGCGAAAGCCGATCCATCGCGGGTTTCGTCGAGGCTATCACCAGTCCAGCCCACGCTGCCAAACAGCGACAGGGCCGGATACAGATCGGCGGTGGCAATACCGATCTGCGCCGACTGAGCACCCGCCTGCCAGGCGGCCGCACGCACATCGGGGCGACGGAGTACCAACTGGGTAGGAATCCCCGCCAGGGACGCCGGAGCTACCACCGGCAGTTTTTCAGGGGCTGTCGCCAGGGCGGAAATCGGCCCCGGTGGTCGTCCCAGCAAGGTTGCCAACGCGTTACGCAACTGAATCTGGGTTCGCTCCAGATCGGGGATCGACGCCAGGGTGGCCAGATACTGGGTTCGCGCCTGCTGTAGATCCAGTTCGGACTGTTGCCCGCTATCAAAGAGCTTCTGGGTAATCTCCAGACTGCGCTGTTGGATAGCGGCGTTCTCCCGGGCAATCACCACCCGCAATTGGGTCGTGCGAAGGGCAAAGTAGAGGTCCGCGGTCTGCGCGAGAATCAGCACCTGAAGGTCTTGTTGGTTGGCCACAGAGCTTAAAAAGGCCGCATCCGCCGCTTCGATGCCGCGCTGAAAGCGACCCCAGAAATCCAGCTCCCAGCCCGCCGTCAGACCTGCGCTGTAGCTGCCGAAACTGTTGTCACTGGCGGGGAGTAGCCCATCATTCTGTCGGGACCGGGAGTACGCCGCTGACGCGGAAAGCTCCTGGAGCTGTGGCAGACGCAAGGCCTCGGCACCGCCGAGGCGAGCGCGGGCTTCCAGCACCCGCAGGCCCGCAATCTGCAGAGACAGGTTCTCGGAAAGCACCTCCTCCATAAGAGCATCGAGGACTGGATCCTCAAAGCGCTGCCACCAAAGCTGTAGCGGAGCGTCCTCTTCCTCGGTGGCCGCACCAAGCTGTCCGTACAGATCCGGTTGCCAGGCCGCGAGCCATTCGGGCGTTGGCTCTCGGTAGTCCGGACCCAGGGTGGTGCAACCGGCTAGCACAAGCAGGAGACTGGCAAAGATACGCTGCGACATAGTCTGTCTAGGAGGTAGTGCTCTCGTTAGCGGTCGTCAGGTGATCCCCACCGACTCCACCCATACCATCGGAACTCTCGGTTTCGGCCGACTCAGACGGCGGAAGCTGATTTACCCAGCCCATAAACAACTCATACCCAACGCTGAGCATTACGGCGCCGACGAAGAGTCCCATTATTCCCCCACTGACCATACCCCCGAGGGCACCGATGAGCACCACGGGCATGGGGACATCCACACCCCGCCCCAGGAGCAACGGTTTAAGGACGTTATCGGCAAAGCCGGCCAGGACGAAATACACCGTTAGGCCAACATTCGCGGCGGTCCCTCCTTCACCGACGCCCCAGACATAGGCGATAGCCGGCAGAGACACCAGGAGTGCGGGTAGCTGCACAATCCCGATAACCAAAACGACACCGGCCAAGATGCCGGCAGCGGGAATCCCCGCCAGCATGAAACCGATACCCAGGAGCAGAGCCTGGATAAAGGCTACCCCAACTACACCCACGGCTACGGACCGCACGGTTAGGGTAGAGAGACGGTGAAGATTCGTGCCCTGAGCCTCTCCCGCGATCCGGCGAAAGACCCGTTCCATAGCCGCCGTACCAGAAACGCCGTAAGCCATCATGATGCCCGCCACAATCAGGGCACCGAACAGAAACAACAGGGTGCCGGCCGTGCTCGCAGCCGCAGAAAGAGCGGCTTTCCCCAGATTTCCCAATTGCGGTTGCAGCCCCTCAAGGAACAACGGTAGATCCGCCGACGCCTCGGTCCAGGTAGCGAAGAGCTCCTCACCGATTAGGGGAACATCTTTCAAGGATTCCGGTGGCGGCCTCAATGTAGCCTCCGTGGGATCAAAACCGTGAATAACATCGAAAATATTACCCGCGAAGGAACTCCCCAACATCACTGTGGGCACACCAAGCAACAACAGAATGCTCAATACCAACATCGTCGCAGCGCGGGTGGAGCTCCAACCCGTACGCGAGCACATTGCCTGATGAAGCGGATAGAGAGACACCGCGAGAATCAGTGCCCAGAGCATCAGGGGGATAAACGGCGCAAAGACCCGCTCGCAGGCGATCACAGCCACCACAATCAAGCCAAAGCGAATAAAAAAATCCAGAAGGTCGCGAGCCAAAAACTCACTCAGCACGTTTTTATCGATATTCACGGTTTCCATCCCCATTGCACAGATCGGCGCTGCGCTGCGCCGCGTACAGTGTACGCGAACCATCGGTATTTCGGGCCCACAAGTCCTGGGGTACACCTCGCCCGCGTGCTAACGTGGGTCGGGATTTTGCCCCCAGCCCCTGATTTGCCGCAGCAACCTATGGATCGGAGATACCATGTGCAAACCGAGCGTATCCGGCGCCTGCTTCACCACTGTTCTGCGGTATCTCTGTACCGTGGTGCTCCTCGTGGCGCCCTCAGGAATAATTATGGCTGACGCCCCAACAAGACTTCGCATCGCCACCTTCAATGTCAGTATGGAAGGAGGTAATTACGTGGAGCGCGGCGTTAGTCCCAGGGGTCACGAGTTGCCTGCCGCTCTGTCAAACAGCGACCACCCACAGATTCGGAACATCGCGGAGATCATCCAGCGCGTGCGTCCGGATATCTTGCTGCTGAACGAATTTGACTATCACGAAGATCCCGAACGCGCCGTGCGCCCCTTTTTGGAGCTGTATCTGCAGGAGCGGCAAACCAATACGGAGCCCCTGCACTACCCCCATGTCTATCAGGGTCCTGTAAACACTGGCGTGGATTCTGGTATGGATTTGGACCGGGACGGCAAGGCCACAGGAACCGGTCAGGATGCCTTTGGTTATGGTTTGTATCCGGGCCAGTACGGCATGTTGTTGCTCAGTCGCTTTCCTATAGTGGCGCGTGAATTGCGCAGCTTTCAACGCTTCCTCTGGCAAGACATGCCGGGAAACCTCATGGCCGATATGCGCGATGAAAACAACGAGCTGTGGTATCCCCCGGAGGTGCAGAAGAAACTGCGTTTGTCGTCAAAGTCTCACTGGGATGTGCCCATTCAGATCGGCGACGCTCGGGTTCATGTCCTGGCGAGTCACCCCACTCCTCCGGTTTTCGATGGTCCCGAGGATCGCAATGGTCGTCGCAATCACGATGAAATTCGTTTCTGGGTGGACTATCTGAGCGACGATGCCCAGGCCGAATACATCTACGACGACCGCGGTAAAAAGGGCGGACTCGCTGGCGAGCGCTTTGTCATTCTCGGTGATCTAAACGCATCCATGGAAGAAGGCGATGCGCGTAAAGAAGGTATCGCCGCTCTCCTGGCCCATTATCGAGTTCGCCGCGGCCGATTGCCGACCAGTGATGGCGGGCGAGCCAATCGCGCCGACTCCCCTTTCAGCCCAACCCACACGGCCGCCTGGGGCATTCGTGCAGACTACGCAATCCCATCCAAGGCGGGCTGGCAGGTGATTGATGCGGGGGTGTTCTGGCCCACCCCCGACGACGCTCTCCATAGACTAGTACGTGATCGGAGCGCATCCTCGGATCATCGCCTGGTGTGGATAGATCTCGAACTCACTCCCCTAGCTTCGGAGCAACCTTGATGGTCACGATCACAGGAACCTACGCCGCTTTGTTGGGCCTTTTGTACATCGCCCTGAGCATCCGCACCCTTCGCACCCGGCGTCGAAATCAAATCGCCGTGGGCGATGGCGGCAACCCCGAAATGCTTCGCGCCATACGCGTCCACGGAAACTTTGCCGAGTACGCGCCCCTGGCCCTCCTCATGATCGCCCTGGTGGAACTCAACGCCGGCGGTGGAACCCTTGTCCATGGACTCTGCCTGGCGCTGCTTTTTGGCCGCATTAGCCACGCCTACGGCGTCAGTCGCAGCCAGGAGAACTTCCGCTTCAGGGTATTCGGCATGAGCATGACCTTTCTGGCCATTACCGGAGCTGCGCTTACGCTTCTTATGCAGAGCGCGTCCGCTCCCTAGCGCAATCCTGGCGTTTCGAGGTAGAGGGAAAAATCTCAGACCTATGACAACGATTGCCAGTCACCGGCACGCTACTGCCCAAGCTCCTAGCTACACCGAATGTCATCATCAGCTTGGACTCTGTTGCGTCCGCGAGCTTTAAGAAAACCACTCTGCTGTCGAGTAACTTGCAGCGCAGCGCGAAAAACCGACAGCTTTAGATTCGCCTCGCCGCTGTGCCCCAGGGCATCGAGCTGGGCATAGAACCAGTACTGGGTCGCAAAACTGCTCAGGGTACGGAACAGTGGAACACGGGTCAGAAAGGCCAGCCAGGGCGGAAACAAGAAACGCTCGTTTTCGTAGCGTGGAAGCTCCTGCGCGCCGTCCAGTAAACGTTTTGGCGCATCCGTCTGCACACACATGGGGCGACCGAGTCCTACCAGAGAAGCACCCCCTTCGCTCAAGGCCTGCTCCATGGCCACCCGGGTGCGAAAGCCGCCCGTGACCATTAAGGGTATGTGCACGTTCTGGCGCATCGCCAGAGCAAAGTCCACGAAGTAAGCTTCTCGGCGTAGCGTAGACCTTGCCACTCCCTGCGCCTCTTCGGGCTCCAGACCCTCGATACCCAGGAGCTTTGGCTGCTCATAGGTACCCCCAGAAATCTCCAAAAGGTCTACCGAGTGGTCCTCGAGCCATCGAGCAACCTGCAGACTATCTTCGAAAGCAAAGCCGCCTTTCTGAAAATCCGCGCTATTGAGCTTAACCGCCACTGGGAATGCGGGCCCTACGGCGGCACGGGTGGCGTCAACCACCTGCAGGAGCAAACGGGCGCGGTTTTCCAGTGGTCCGCCGTAGGCGTCTGTGCGTTGATTACTGCGAGGACTCAGGAACTGAGAAATAAGATAACCGTGCGCCGCGTGGATTTGGACACCGCTAAAGCCAGCCTCCTTGACCGCAAGCGCTGCCGTGGCAAAGCGTGTCACGATGGTTTCTATCTCCCCCACCTCAAGAGCCACAGGTTCACCAAACTGACCGCCTGGCAGCCCAAGCTTCACGGCGGAGGGTGCTTTGGGTCTTGCATTGACCATCTTTTGCGTCTGCCGTCCGGCGTGGCTGAGCTGCACCCAACAGGGATTGCCACTCGCGGTAGCGGCGCCGGCCCAACTCTCCAGGGCCTGGCGAAGGGTGGCATCGGGCTCACCTTCGATCACCACATTGCCGGGGCGCTCCAGATGATCTCCATCGATCACCACGTTGCCCGTGAGCAGTAATCCCGCCCCACCCTCAGACCAGCGGCGATAGAGCCTTTCCAGAGCGGGGGTAGGCACCCCAGCTACACTGGCGAGGCCTTCCGTCATCGCCGCCTTCACCAGGCGATTGGGAATAGTTTGCCCGCATGGCAATTCCAGGGAATCCGCCAGGGTGGTCATGCTCACGCGTCCATCCAGTCCAAGACGCTCTGCGCCCAGCGCTCGCCATCATGGTTCTGGATAAAGTGACCACCGCTTAGGGTGATATGCGGTTGACCCTCGCATCCTGGTACCTGCTTAAGAAACACCTGTTCTCCACCACGGGTGATCGGATCGCTGTCAGAGAAACACATGAGCGCGGGTTTCTCCCAGGCCCGCAGCACCTCCCAGGCGGATCGATTGGCCGCGGATGCAGGATTCTCCGGATCCGCAGGTACCAGCGAGGGGAAAGCCCGCGTTGCTGCCTTATAGCGATCATCGGGATAGGGTGCGCGAAACGCGTCCTGCTCGTGATCACTTAAGCCCCCGCCGCCGAATTCATTGCAGATAAAGCCGATGTCGAAAGTAGGGTCTTCAAGACTGAACTGACGCCAGGCGGTGAACGCCTCGGGCATGGGCTGGTCGCCCGTGGGCAATCCTGTATTGGCTAAAGAGAAGCGTGCAAAACGCCCGGGGTTATCCGTGAGCAAACGCAGCCCAAGGAGGCCACCCCAATCCTGTGCCACCAACGTCACGTCGGTGACATCCAGGCCGAGAAACCACTGGGACAGCCAATCCAAATGCCCTTGATAGCTGTAATCGTCGATCTTCGCAGGTTTATCAGAACGGCCGAAACCAATAAGGTCTGGAACCAAGACGCGACACCCTCCCGCCACCAGCACGGGAATCATCTTGCGATAGAGATAGCTCCAGCTCGGTTCACCGTGCATGCACAACACCACCGGCCCCTCCCCCTCGTCGATATAAGCAAGACGTAAAGGCCCCAGAGAGCCGCCATCAATTTCACGGTAGTGGGGCTCGTAGGGAAAATCTGTCAGACCGTCAAAGGCCTCGTCCGGGGTGCGTAGTACGGGGGCGTCCGCTTTCATGGAGCTGTTCTCTGTTATTGGGGTTAGCGCAGTTCGCTGACTGTACTGGGGATAGGGGTCGTTGAACATGAAGGCTTTTGAAGAGCCGTTATCGGTATCCTACGGTCAGCGCCATCTCACCATAGCAAAAAGCCCAAGCCGTTCGTGACCGCGACACCCAGATATCATCCACACGCGGTATCATTCGCGACCACTCACGACATATGGACAGGGGAGAGCACGGCAATGGATATTGGCATTAGCGAAGCCGACCGCATGAGCATCGCCGAAGGACTAAAGAGTCTCCTGGCGGACTCCTACACACTGTATCTACAAACCCACAACTTTCACTGGAATGTCACCGGGCCCCAGTTTCGTGAGCTTCATCTGATGTTTGAGGAGCACTACACGGAACTGGCAACGGCGGTCGACGAAATAGCCGAGCGTATCCGCACCCTTGGCGTTCCGGCGCCGGGCACCTACAAAGCTTTCGCCGCCCTGGCAAGCATCGAAGAAGTTGAGGGTGTACCGAGCGCCGAAGAAATGGTCGCGCGCCTGACCGCGGGCCACGAACAGGTTGTTAAGACCTGCCGTGAGGTTCTGGCCAAAGCCCAGCAAGGCGATGACGAATCCTCTGCGGCGTTGGTGTCAGATCGCATGCGCGTCCATGAGAAAACCGCCTGGATGCTGCGCGCTCTCGCCGGATGACTCAAACCGCGATCGTCACCAGGCGGTCGCGACCTGCTTTTTTTGCGCGATACATGGCGTCATCGGCCCGGGCAAACAGACTTTCCGCATCGTCCCCGGCGATTACTTCCGTGAGCCCAGCGCTCAAGGTAATGGGCGTAGGCTCGCCCTCGAAGTGAAATCCACTCTCACCCACGGCCTTACGTATGGACTCCACCAGGGGCTCCGCGCCGGCGAGGTCCGTGCGGGGTAACAGCAGGACGAATTCCTCGCCGCCAACTCGGAACAGTTGATCCGTGTCCCGTATGCGTTCTAGCAATTGGCTGGCAACCAGCGTTAGAGCCTTGTCCCCCGCCGCATGTCCAAAGTTGTCATTGATGCGCTTGAAGTAATCGATATCCAATACGCCGAGACAGAACGCCTCTTTGTAGCGTCGGAAACGGCTCAGTTCCTGGGCGATTTCCTCATCATAGGCCAGGCGACTGCGCGCTCCTGTCAGGGCGTCGCGCATAAGCTTTTCGCGGTTGCGATTCAGCTTGCGCTGTAGATGCTGCGTTTCCCGTTCCATACGACCGATACGAGTCTGCAGCGCTTGATTGCGCGCTTCCGCATCGGCCAGGCGGGCCACATCCTTGGCCAGAAAGTCCGCTATGCCCGCGCGAATACCCTCCAGAGAATGGGACACGGTTTCCTTGAGAGCATCTACATCAAGGGCCGTATCCAACTGCCCCTGAATCTTTTGAACCCCCGAATCCATGATGTCGTGGAGAGCCATGGCCTGATCGTGGCCATCTTGTAAACCGGAACGATCCTCGGCCAGGACTTCGGTGATATCACCTAACTCCTGACTGACCTCCTGCATCAGCTGTTGCAAGGCTTGCTTGTCGTGGCTGATGCGCTGAATGATGCTGCGCAGCTCACTAATAATGCGGTTCAGCATCCGCGCCGTGTTCACATCGGGATCGTCCCGTAGCGCATCACGCAGGGTATCCACGGCTCCCGCGACCGGTTGAGCCACCGCCAACTCATCGAGAATCGATAACAGCACGTCCCGCAAGCTTGGATCGGCACCGTACAGACGATCTCGATCCTCGCCCTCGGCTGATTCCTCCAGCTCCCGACGCCGAAGCTGCTGGCTCAGTTCCTCCAGGGCCACGAACAGCGATTCGTCTGCCCCCGCCCGGGCATGTTTCTGGATACGTTGCAGGGTCCTGTTCATACCCGACGAGGAGCCTTCCGCAACAATCGCCAAACGGCTGACCGCTTTGCGCAACAAAGCCAGGGTCGCATCCCACTCCCGAGTTTCATCAAGATAGCGTTGCTTCCAGTTTTCCTTGTCGGCCACCGACACTCCTCCCCCTGCCACCACCGTGATGCTACTTGCTGTACAGCGCAAGGCAACCACTGGACAGATCCAGCGCGAGGCTGCATGGTCCCCTATCCCCTCCTGGAGCCTAGCCATGAGACGATCCTTCTTCCTAAGCGGCATGCGCCTCTTACTCGTCGCTGTACTGCTTCCCCTACAGGCCTGCGACTCCGGTGCGCCAGAAACGACGGCCGCGACCTATGACCTCCTTATCCGCGGCGGGACGATCTACGACGGCTCTGGGGAGCCGGGACAGATCGCGGACCTTGCGGTAGTAGCTGATCGGATTGTCGCCATCGGCGATCTTGGCGATTCCCAAGCCAGACAGACCATTGATGCCACGGGCATGGCGGTGAGCCCCGGGTTCATCAATATGCTGAGCTGGGCCGTGGGCAGCCTGCTTAAAGACGGTCGGGGCGTCAGCGACATCGCCCAGGGCGTTACCCTGGAAGTGTTTGGCGAGGGCTGGAGCATGGGGCCGGTGCCGCTATCAGGTCTTGATGCCAGCGTCGCCAGCGATCTGGACATGGAACCGGGGAGTCAACCGCCCTGGCGAACTTTGGGCGGTTATCTGACACATCTTCAAGAACAAGGTGTTGCACCGAATATCGCCTCCTTTGTCGGTGCCACCACCCTGCGTATGCACGAGTTGGGCAACGCCGACCGCGCTCCCACCGCCGAGGAACTCGCGCGTATGCAGGATCTGGCCCGAGAAGCCATGAAAGAAGGTGCGCTAGGGCTGGGATCTTCCCTGATTTATCCCCCTGCTTTCTTCGCCAGCACAGAAGAATTGATCGCCCTGGCCCAGGCCGTTGGTGAGTTCGACGGTATGTACGTCTCCCATCTACGAAGCGAAGGCGACCGGCTCCAGGAGTCCATTGACGAACTATTGCGAATCGGTCGCGAGGCCGAGGTTCGGGCGGAGATATACCACTTGAAGATCGCTGGCCGAAACAACTGGCCGAATTTCCCTGCGGTCATCGCCCAGATCGAGGCTGCGCAACAAGCTGGCATCGACGTTGCGGCGAACATGTATACCTATCCCGCCGGCGCCACGGGTCTCACCGCTGGTCTACCCCCGTGGACCGGCGAAGGTGGCATTGAGGGCCGCTTGGAACGCCTCCGCGATCCGCAGATCCGCGCGCAAATTCTTGAGGAAATGCGGGCCGATCAAGACGATTGGGAGAATCTCATCCGAGCTGCGGGGCCGGAAGGCGTGCTACTGAGCGGTTTTGAAAACCCCGCGCTCCAAGCCTATGCCGGAAGAACCCTCGCCGATGTCGCCGGCGAACTCGGCTTGAGTCCCGAGGAAACAGCGTTGACTCTTATCGAGCAGGATGAGAGTCGCGTGGGCACAATCTACTTCCTCATGGATGAAGAAAACGTGGGACGAAAGGCCGCTATACCGTGGATCAGTTTCGGCTCCGATGCGAGCACCTACAGCGCCAGCGGCGAAGATCTGGCCAAGGTCGTTCACCCCAGGGCCTACGGCACCTTCGCCCGGGTACTGGGCCGTTACGTGCGCGAGGAGCAGCGTCTGAGTCTCGCGGAGGCGGTACACAAGTTGTCGGGGCTGCCCGCCGAACGCCTACGATTGCAAGAACGAGGTCGCCTCAACACCGGTTTTTTCGCCGACATCGTGGTCTTTGACCCCAGCACCGTTGCCGATCACGCCACGTTCCAGGAGCCTCATCAATTGGCCACTGGCGTGACTCATGTCTTCGTCAACGGCGAAGCTGTGTGGGCGGACGGAGCGCCTACGGGCGCCCTTCCCGGGCGATTCTTGAAGGGCCCAGGCTACGAGCCCCCTAGGGACGGACGCTAAGCGCGACCTTGGCGCTTTTTGTTCAGACCAGGCTGTTCGAACCAGGGCCTCAGCTCGCGGTGTCTCCGCCCGGAGCCTGGGGAGAAGAGATCAGCTATGTACGCAGACCCGAATGCCGTCCATCTTCTTGGCTTCGTACATGGCCTCATCGGCCCGCGCCACGGCGGTTTCCATGGTGTCGTCTTCCCCTAGCTCTGTTACGCCACAGGAGATCGATACATCCAAAGGTTTGCCGTTATCGTTGAACCCCGCATTGAGTATCTCTTCGCAGGCATTCTTGGCAAAAACTTCCGCGCCTTTGGCATGGGTATCGGGCAACATCACGATGAACTCATCACCACCGTAGCGGCAGACGATATCGCTGGCTCGAGCGCGGCCCTGAAGAACATCAGCCACCTTCACCAGAACAAGGTCGCCGGCCGCATGGCCGTAGGTGTCATTGATTTGTTTGAACTTGTTGCAGTCGACAAACACCAGCGACAAGGGTGAGCCGGAGCGCTGCCAACGGGCATAGAGTTCCGGTGTCCGATCCTCGAAACCGGCACGGTTGTAGACACCGGTGAGGGAGTCTTTGAGAGCGAGATCGTTCTTGTTACGGATCTCACTGCGAAGGGTATCCGCCTCTTCTTCTAGCTTGGTCAGGCGGTCCGTGAGCTCCGTAACTCGGGCCTTCGACGCCTCATTTTGCTCGCGCTCAGCCATCACGTGTTTCGACAAACGCTCTGTTATCCGCGCCAGCCCCGCGTTGAGCGTGCTCCGTAACTGTTGCACATCTTCGGACTGTGCCGCTTCACCCAACTCCTTGGTATCGGCGTCTACCTCACTTTGCAGAGACTCAGATCGCTCGACGGATTTATCGCCGTCTTCAGACAAGAGATTGAGCACTTCCTCAAAGCCGTCGAGACGATCGCGGAGGTCGCCGAGAAAGTCCGTGGTCTGATTTCGCTCGGAGCGAATTCGCGCATCAATGCTCTCGATTTCCTTGGTAACTTCGGTCAGCAGATGTTCGGCCTGATCCGGATTCACCACATGGCTAAGGGCATCCTTGATGTCGTTGCTGCGGGCGGAACTGCCATTGAGCACATCGATGTGCTCCACAAGGCGCTTCAGCAACTGGGCAAAAAGCGCGACGTAACGCTCATCACCGTCGCCGCCGGACTTCTTACCCAGCCAGCCCATGACTTTGCTATCGGAACCTCGGGAAGCAACCTCGCGCAAGGCTTCGGCAGAAGCCGCCAGGAGATCTACAAGGGCTTTCTGTCGTGCGAGGGTCGTGTTGCCCGATGCGATCTGCTGCACCAGCGAACCCATGCGCTCCTGCTCGTCGCCGCGCACGGGCATGGACTTAATCAGCTTGCGCAAACCTGACAAATCATAGCCGCCCTCGACGGTACGGCTTTTGTCCGGGTTAATCCCCGCGTTCGTCATCAGGGTTCGGGCGAGGCGCCCAGACACATCCTCTATGCGACGTGCGTCAGCGCCATCTTTTAGGAGCGTACGAATCTTAACCAGAAGCTGGTCTAGCTCGTCATCGACGCCATCCGCCATGTGGGAGAGCCGAAGACTCAGCTGTTCTAGTGCCTTGACCTTGTCCATCGTTTTACTTGCTGTAGGAATTTCGATGGCCGCAGAGCATACAGCAGGGTCCGCCTTCAGGCGACACCGACTAGAGTCGCATTTCCGTTCGAGTTCAGGCCCGGTCGTCGATGCGGTCATTCAGGCGATAGACAAAGGCCAGGACCTCCGCGACCGCTACATACAGATTCGGGGGAATCTCGTCACCCAAAGGTAGAGCGCACAGTAACTCCGTAAGCTGCTCCTCCTGGACGATGGGTACATCGTGAGTCTCCGCCAGGGCCACGATACGACGGGCCACGTCGCCCTCGCCCTTAGCGACAAGACGTGGAGCCCCCTGCCCTTTATAGGACAAAGCTGCGGAACGACCCGCACCATCCGTCCTGGAGTCCCCAGCGCTCACGCGCGCAAATCCAGGAGCGAGGTCGACGGTGGCTCCGACGACGGAGCTGACGGGGGGCGAGAAACCAGTTCCGCAGCCGCCGTGGCGCGCAACTGCAGACCACGACTGTCCATCGCTCGACCCAGTTCCGGTAGCGCCCCATCGATCAGTGCGCGGGCCTGGGGAGTTCCCGCCGCCACCCGAAGGTCGACGCGCTCACCGACCAGGGCCAACTGCAGTTCCACCGCACCGAGGGCGGGCAGCTCAAGCGCCACCCGGACTCGCCATTGATCCGAGTCCTCCTCACCTTCGCTTCCTTCCCTCGGTTCCTGCTCCAGTTCCAGTTGCACGGAGTGGTATTGCCCGGCGAGGAGTACCGGAATTTCGAACTGCCAGTGCCGTCCGGCCTGCCCCTCCACAGGCTGCGAGGCGAGCTGGTGAAGAACCAGTCGGCCCAGACCGGCCTCGAGATCGCGCTTCATCTCCAGAAGCGCTTCCACATCGGCAGCGGGGAGCTTTAGGGCCTCTACCTTGGCCAAAGCTCCTTCAACCCCGGCCAGGGCCCGGAACATCCCAGCCTTAAAGTCCGCGGCAGTCCCGCTGGGCCTTCCCGAGCGCTCTGCCGCAAGCGCCGGTTCGAGAAAAATACCTGAGCGCTGCACGGCGGCCGTCAGACCTTCGACCTGCGTCAAACGCTCTGCCCGCGGCAATAACCGGAACAGATCTCCCAGAGACTGCAGCACCGCAGCCGGTACCGCCGTGCTCACCGTCGGGGTCTGAAGGTTTTGCAGAACCGTAGCCAGGGGAACGCTGGCCAGCCCCTGGGTTCCGGAGATCAGTTGCAGGGTGCCGCCGACTTCTTTCGCCGTGGCGTTTACCGCCGGATTCAAAACACGCAGGGTGGGCACGGGCTGCAACTGCTTTACCTCCAACATAAGGCTTGCGCCCTGTTGGATGGGTATGTCCGCCGTGGCGGTAATCTGCTGACCAGCTACCCGCAGCACCAAATCCCCACTCGGCAGCTGGTTGGTCACCAGGGCGTTGAGGGTCTGGCCGATCTGCCAGTTATTTATCCACAGACCAAAGTTGCGCTGATCTACCCGCGCCGTGGTCAGGGCTAGCTGAAGTTCTTCCAAACGCACTCCTATGTGATGGGCCTCTGCGGTGGCTTCAGATTCGGGAATATTACCCGCCCCAGCTACCCGTGGGTGTTTGCCGGAGTCCCCACCAAGCTGTGTATACTTTAGCGGCTGTTTTCTCAATGAACTTAACTAAGGACTGCCATGGATCTGGCAACACTGCTGGGCATGGTCGGGGCGATCGGCATCGTCCTGGCAGCAATCCTCACCGGCGGCTCAGCGCTGGTTTTCGTCAACATTCCCTCCATCCTGATTGTTCTGGGCGGAACGATCATGGTGGTCATGATCAAATTCTCCATGGGGCAGTTCTTCGGCGCCTTCAAAGTCGCTCTGACAGCCTTCATCTACAAAATCGACGATCCTGAAGAACTCATCGAGAAAATCGTTGAGTTGGCAAACACGGCGCGTAAAGAAGGCATGCTGGCCCTGGAAAACGCCGAGATCGACAACGAGTTCCTCGACGAAGGCATCAAGATGCTTATCGACGGCAATAGCCGGGAAGTCGTTGATGCGGTCTTGACCAAGGACCTCAAGGCAACCATCGATCGCCACACCTGGGGGGCAAAGGTCTTCAGCGCCACCGCCGATGTGGCCCCCGCCATGGGCATGATCGGTACCCTGATCGGTCTTGTGCAGATGCTGTCGAATATGTCTGATCCAAAGTCCATCGGACCGGCCATGGCCGTCGCACTGCTGACCACCCTATACGGCGCCATGATCGCCAATATGATCGCCATGCCCATCGCCGACAAACTCACTCTGCGCAAGGCCGACGAGCTGCGTATTCGATCTATGTGTATCGATGGTGTTCTGGCGATTCAGGAAGGCCAGAACCCGCGGATCATTGAATCCATGCTCAAGGCCTACCTTGAGCCCGCCAAACGCGGTGGTGAAGAGGCCTGATCCGTGGCGGCAATCGAAGAGGAAGACGACGGCCCCGCAGGCACCCCCGCATGGATGGCGACCTTTGCCGACCTCATGTCCCTGCTCATGTGCTTCTTCGTGTTGCTGCTGTCTTTCTCGGAAATGGATGTCGAGAAATTCAAACAGATTGCTGGCTCCATGGCCTTTGCCTTCGGTGTTCAGAATGAGATCAATCTCGATGACATCCCCATGGGCACCAGCATCATCGCCCAGGAGTTCGCTCCCGGTGAGACTACCGAGTCACCAGTAGAAACGATTCAACAGGTGGCGGAGCAAACCCTGGATCAGTCCCTGCGCGTTGGCGAGGGTGAACTCGATACCAGCGTCACTGAGGAAGCCCTTCAGGAGCGTGTCGCTGCGCTCCTGGCGGAAACTCAGGCGGATGCGGAAGAAATCAAGGACCTCCTCGAGAACGAAGTTCAAACGGGGAAGGTCGATGTGGAATCCGAAGGTCGGACCATCACCGTGCGAATCCGCGAGCAGGGCTCCTTCCCTTCCGGCTCTGCCACGCTGTCGGCATCCTTTGTCCCTGTTATGCAGCGCATCCGCGAGGCGCTCACCGACGTGCCGGGTACCGTATCCATCGAAGGCCATACGGATAATGTTCCGCTCCGAGGGGGGCGCTACGAGTCCAACTGGGCGCTTTCCTCAAGTCGAGCCCTGTCCGTGACCCACGAGCTATTGCGCGACGGATTCCTCGACGATGAGCGCATGATGGTGGTGGGCTTTGCCGATACCCGACCGTTTACCTCTAACGACACGGTGGACGGCCGCGCCTCAAACCGCCGGGTGGAAATTGTGATTCGCCAGGGCATCGACGACACGGAGCAGTCGGAGATCGAAGCCCTGCGCGACATAAACCCCGAAGCCCTGGAACTACTGGGAATCGATTAACGCCTATGAATACACAAGTCCAAAAGGCGGAAGAACGCCGCCAGTACTACCGCATCAACGACGTGGTCATGTTGCGCTATGAAGTCCTCGACGAGGACGCTTCGGCTCCCCCCGTTGAAAGTGGTGAAAGTGGTTTGGAGGTGAGCACCGGTACGCTACTGGCCGAGATAGACCGAGAGCTAAACAAGGCCATCAACACGATCTGGCAGGACAGTCCGGTAGTGGCCCAGGCCCTGGGCTTGCTGAATCGCAAGGTTTCCATCGTGGCCGCCCAGGCCCTGGAATACGAAGAAAGTGACGTGCATTCTTACGACGACACCATGGTCAGCCTCAGCGGCTGCGGCATCGCCTTCGAAGCCCGCGAAGCATTGACCGTGGGAACCCGTCTGCGCCTCAGTGTGATTCTAAAACCCTCGCAAATCACCTTGTCTATCGCTGGCACGGTGATCGCTTGCGAAGAGCGACTAGACTCCTCCGCCATGCCCTACTGGGTGAGGGTCGATTTCGATGACGATCTTCTGGCCCAGGAACAGTTGATCCAGCACGTGGTGCAAAAACAGGGTGCTCTTCTGTCGGAAAACGCCAACCGGGGATGAGCTGAGAAGCGTATGCGAGTTGGTCCGAGATAGCCGCCCCGGCCTAGTTACGACCTGGGGGTGATGGCCCAGACACATGCGGACCCGTGGTGCTGGATCTACTCGAAGCTATCCTTCAAAGCGGACCACAGCAAGGACAGCAAAACAGTCCGCTTCTTCCAACATTTTTAGACGTACGATTACCCACTGTTCCTAGAGGCCGTCCGATCTACCTTTGAAGTAAAAGCCCAGGGCCAAAAGACAACCGAGGATCGGCATGACCACACCGAACTCGTCAATGTATAAATGCGACTCAGGCCCCTTTGTCGTCAATGGGGTGAAAACTCGCTGAATGAAGAGATTATGGCTTGCATGAAGAATTACCGCAGGCCAAAGACTTGTCGATCGAAAAGTAATGTAGGCGTACACAATCCCTTGGGGGAGTATCGCCATAGTGAAGATAAAGACCTGGAGAAGAAAACTCCCAGTGCCTGCGTTGTAGTCGGTAAACAGTATCGCCGGCCAATGCCAAACCGCCCATATGGCCCCTGAAACGAGGCCCACGGCCCAAAAAGGCATGAGCTTTCTCAACTCCCAGACAAGCAATCCCCGCCAACCAATTTCTTCTCCAAGAGCACGGGATGCGGCGGCCACCATTCCAATGGTTCCGAGGATGATCAGGTAGAGTACGGAAGCCACCACGTTGGGGTTGTCCTGCCCGGTTAAGCTATAGCTCCACGCTAGAAGTGTTTCCTCATTACCAAAACTGCTCCCCCCCAAACTGAATGCCCACACCGGCAGGTAAATCGCGAGTCCGTACGCAATGGGGAGGCCCCAGGCAAAGAAGCTCCAGCCCCATCCACCCCATCTCCAGGGTAGGCCTTGAATCGGTCTGCCCATGAGCAAGCACGTGACGATGGCTGCTATTCCGGGTGACCACATAACGCCTGTCATGAGAAGTGGGGGTGTAGACCCCTGATAAGCCATCAATCCGCCGAACACACTCGTTAGAACTAGCGTGAGCAGAAGAAATATACCCACATTCCACCAGGCTCGGCGGCGTTCCTGACTGGTCAAATCATTCATTGAATCATCTCAAGTCGTGCGATAACCCACGAAGAATAATGTCGCCAAAGAACGAATCGCGTTCGTCCCCATTCATGCGTGTGAGGAACTCAGCTCTTCCAAGGCGCTCCGATACCATCAGATCCGCCAGCCCGTGCGCAATCGCCCAACACGCCAGCACATCGGACATAGTGACGCGATCCTCGTGAGGACTAACGCCTTTAATAAGCTCTATGTGGGTGGTCAGTTTCTCGAACGCGGCATCAGCGGCCTTGGCAAGGGCCGTATTGCTTTTGTCAGTGCGTTCGGAAGCGAACATAAGCCGGAACAAAGCTGGGTGTAACAGCGCAAAATCAATGTAACCGAGTCCCGAGGCGGCAAGCTTCTCCTTTGCATCGGATTTAGTCGCGCATTCTCGACGGTCTTGCATCTCAATAAACTTGCGGTACCCCCTGGCAGCAAGCGCCGTCAGAAGTTGATCCACCGTTCCAAAATGGTGGGCCGGTGCTGCATGGCTGACTGATGCCCGTTTGGCGACAGCTCTGAGTGAGAAGCCTTCAATACCGCTTTTCTCGAGCTCAACCTCAGCCGCATCCAGCAGGGAGTCTCGAAGACTCCCATGGTGATACGAGGTTTTTGAGTTTCTCTGACGCTGAGGCATACAGACATGGTAGATTCAATCTTGTCAGTGTCAAGATAAATATCTCAAGGGGATCAGAAGCGACCATCGAACCACCCGATAGCGGGTGCTGGGCCGGCCGCTTAACGGTCATTCAGCGTGCAGCAGCGAATTGGGTTGCTAGTTGGCCTGGCTCACCCAATAGAGTCCTACCACGCTTGCTTTCATATCCTTGATAGTTAGAGGTGTCGGTAATAGCCCGAAATCAATGAGGGTTTTTAATGGGATCGCCATTATTAATGACATAGCGAGAAGAGAATGAACGAGCGTATTCCCGCTGATGAGTTCTTGTACGCCCCACTCATTGACATAGCTTAAATGGTATATATGCTTTAGGATATGTGGTCAGTTTTCGAACATAAGCGCATCGACAGGCAGCTTGCTAAGGCTCCTTTGGAGGTCCAGAAGCGATATGAAAAGTGGAAGGATATTGTTGAGATTTCGGGCCCTCGGGGATTGCAGAACATTCGCGGTTTTCGCGATGAGGCTCTACGGGGTGAGTGGAAAGGATATAGGTCTTCCCGATTGAATCAGCAATATCGAACCATTTATCGCGTTATAGGAGATAGGCTCGAAGTCATCGTTGTTGAGGTTACGCCTCACGATTACAAAAGGAGGTCCTGATGAGTGATATTCGACGAGCTAAGCGACGTGTCACAGTTTCCCCCGGTGAGTCTTTGCGGATTATCCGAGAGCTGCAGGAGCTCAGCCAAAACCAACTTGCTGAACTCGCGGGGATGCCGCAGTCCACTATTTCCGGAATCGAACGTGGACGCGTAAATCTTGGCGTTGAGCGAGCAAAGTCCTTGGCACGGGTTCTTAAATGTCATCCGGCAGTGCTGGTATTCCCTGGCTGGGACGTGCACGCGGAATCCGCCGCCTGATAAGGCCAGGAAAGCCACTTCGCCGGACGAAAAACCTGCGGTTTGCCGACCATGCTGGCAACGCTAGTGGCCGCCTGGCGTCGATAATGATCTAATCCATCATGCCGAGCCATATGTCCGATTTTAGCTATCTAGTGCTGTCTGTCAGACCAAGTGCCGACTAATTCACAAAGGCAAAATCCACAACAAACCCTCAACAGCGCTCGTCGATAAAACGTCCTTTGCGCTTGCTACCGCCCCCGTCTTCGGCCTGAACGTGATCATCGGCGGCGCCCGACTCTTCTGGAGACTCCTCATCCACAATCTGTTCCTCGGGCTTCCGAGGCCGCCGGGTTGTACTGCGAACGCGGCGTAAACTCCGGGTGGAACTCACGCCTGACACGGGCCCCGTTCCACCGCTATCCGCCATGGCCTCTAACCTCCGGCACCGAGAGCGTCGTCTGCACCGCCGATGAGATCACGAACCAACAACACAACTCGACGGTTTTCAGCCCGGCCCTCCTCCGTATCGTTGACGGCAACCGGACGCGTGGCCGCATATCCCTGGGCGCTCAACCGCTGGGAGGCAATGCCCTCTTGCTCCAGCACACGCACTATTGCTGCGGCACGCGCCGTGGATAGCTCCCAGTTCGAGGGAAAGAGCCCATTACGGATAGGCTGATCGTCCGTATGCCCCTGGACCACGATATCGTTGGGCACGGCCCTAAGGAGTTCTGCCAACCGCCCGATCATGGGCTCGGCATCGGCCAGGAGAGCTCTTGAACCACTTGGGAATAGCAGGTTGGCGGGAATCTTTATCTCCAACCATTTACTGTCCGGAGCGAGCTGCAGTTGCTCTTCATTCAGCAGATCCCCTAGAGAAGACTGCAAATTCCCCTGCACATTGCGCAATTGCTCAGACATGGGCTCTTCAGCGCTCTCACGAACCTCCGCATCATTCGCTGCGGCCAGCAATGGCACACGAATCGGCTCGCCGCGCTGCGAGGGCACTCCCGTCGGTATGGCCTGATTCCCCGTGTCGCCGGGTCGTGCGGTGTCAAAGGCTAGCCCCGGCAACCCCAGGGCTCGGACGATGGAATCTGAAAGGACGCGAAAGTTGCCCTTATTTACCGCCGAGGTGGAATACATAACAACGAAAAACGCAAAGAGCAGCGTGATGAAATCGGCGTAGGAGATCAGCCAACGTTCATGGTTGTTGGTGAACTCCGGCAAGCGACGACGGCGCATGACTCAGTCCAGATAACCTTCGAGGGTGTTCATGATGACCCCCGGGTTATCTCCATCGGCAATCATGGCGATGCCATCGATGACCATCTCGTCGTAACCCACCTGCTCCACGGAGATCGCTTTGAGCTTGTTCGATACGGGGAGAAACAACAGGTTGGCGAATCCCACACCGTAAATTGTCGCAACAAAAGCCACGGCGATGCCCGATCCCAACTGCGCTGGGTCGGAGAGATTGTTCATAACATGAATCAGACCCAGCACCGCACCGAGAATACCGATGGTAGGGCTATAGCCCCCCATGGCTTCGTAAACCCGGGCCGCGCGGGTTTCCATGGCCAGGGCATTGTCGATTTCCACCTCCATGACCTTGCGGATGTCCTCGGGCTCCAGGCCGTCCACAAGGAGCTGAAGACCCTTCTGCGTTAAGGGGTGCTTTTCCTTGGGCACCTCTTTTTCCAGGGCCAGGAGGCCGTCTCGACGGGCAATACGACTCCAGCCGAGCATTTTTTCCAGGAGCGCGGAGCGGGGATAAACCGGGGGCAGAAACACCCAGCTCAAACGCGACAAGGCCAGGAGGAAGTCCCGCAATGGGGTTTGGATCAGCACCGCGCCCAGGGTGCCACCGACAACAATGACAAACGCCGTGACCTGCATGAGAGCGGCCACTTCACCGCCCTCAAGCCAGTTGCCACCAACAATGGCGCCGACGGCAAGGGTAACGCCGATCAGGGTCAGGATATCGAGGGAGACGCCCGCGGGACGACGACTGCTGCGTCCGTTACGAGCTTTTTTTGCGGCTTTTTCGCGCTTCGCCATGGAACCGAACCTTGTCCTCTCTATGCTCGCCAGGCGGCAAGGGCATTCCGCAAGCGCGCCAGCGCCTGCCCGTGCAGTTGTGATACGCGAGACTCGGAGACCCCAAGGACCGCACCAATCTCACGCAAGTTTAAATCTTCCCCATAGTATAAGGACATCATCAAACGTTCCTTCTCCGGGAGTCGTTCAATGGCCTGGGTGAGGGCCTCTCGCGATCCCGCTCCGCCGACCTGCTCGAAGGGGTCTGCAGATTCCGCCTCGGCTTGCCCCGCTTCCACACTGTCCTCGAGGTGAGTCATCCGCGCACAAGCCAGCTCCCCCGAGAGTCGCTGGTATTCGTCCAGAGGCATTTCCAGGGCTTCGGCGATTTCGTGATCGTGGGCCGGTCGGCCCAGGCGCGCATCAGTGCGCTCGATGGCTTCAGACACGCGACGAAACTGTGACTGCACGGAACGCGGTAGCCAGTCGTGGGCGCGGATCTCATCCAGCATGGCACCCTTGATCCGAATGCCCGCATAGGTGGCGAAGCTGGCGCCCTGACTGGCGTCGTAGCTTTCTCGGGCACGAAGCAAACCCATCAACCCCACCTGAAGAAGATCGTCGAGTTCTATGGTTTCCGGAAGACGCGCCTTGAGTCGTTGGGCTATGCGTTGCACCAGGGGCAGGTGCTCCCGCACTAGCGCGTCAGCGCTCGCCGCCTGCGTTTCGCCATAGGCCGCGAGTCCCGCCGTCGACACGTCAGGCGCTACCGCTGCGGTATTCGATCATCCGCTCGACGAAAAAGCCCAGTCCTCCGTCGGCGGAAGAGAGAGGAAGTTTTTGCACCCGCGTAGCCACCTGCTGAAGGGCCAGGGATGCATCGGAGCGAGGATATTCAACAAGTACCGCCCGCTGCGCGCGAACGGCGCGACGCAAGTAATCGTCCCGAGGTACGGCTCCCAGATAACCCAGATGCACATCCAGGAAACGGTCCGCCACTCGACACAGCTTGTCGAACAACTGGCGGCCCTGGATCTCGGAATCCACCATATTGGCCAAAAGCTGGAAACGCTTCACACCGCACTGCTGATTGAGCACTTTGATAAGGGCGTAGGCATCCGTAAGGGAGGTCGGTTCGTCACACAACACCACGACCACTTCCTGGCATGCGGCGGTAAATGTCAGCACCGTATTGTCGATACCCGCGCCCGTGTCCACGATAAGCGTATCGACAGCGACAGGTAGACAACTGAAGGCATGGACCAGGCCCGCCTGCTCCGATGCCGTAAGGGACGCCATACGCGCCACCCCAGACGAGGCCGGCACCACGCTAATACCCGCCGGCCCTTCGACGAGAATATCTTCCAGGGCCCGCTCGCCGCTCAAAACATGCTGAATGTCGTAGCGCGGCTTGATACCCAGGGCCACGTCGACATTTGCCAAACCAAGATCAGCGTCAAACAACATCACCTGCTGGCCACTTTGGGCCAGGGCCACGGCAAGATTCACGGCCACGTTGGTCTTCCCAACGCCGCCTTTGCCGCTGGTCACCGCGATAACTCGCGTGCCGCCGTTGTTCACACTGCTAGTCAAGCTGCTGTTCCACGCTGTAGCTGCCAATGGATTGTCGCACCCGCTATGCCCTTTGGTTACGTGCCCGCGCTTCCTGCCTTTCCTGTCGCTGCTGTTCCGATCCACGCATCAGTTTAACGGCCCGCTGTACCAGCCATTCGGGGCCTACCGTGTGTAGATCATCGGGCACCACCTGCCCGTCGCTGACACTGTGCAGGGGAAGACGACCTCGCACCAACACATCAAGGACGCCACCCAGGCTTACCGCCTCGTCAACCTTGGTGATGATAGCACCGCTAACTTGTGCGCCGCCAAAGCGCGCGGCAATAGCTCGCGACTGAGACGGCTGGGCCGAAGCGGAAAGTACCAGCAAGGGCTGAAGCTTTATTCGCTGGGAGCGGACCAGTTCCAACTGCCCCAGGAGGCGTTCATCCTGCTGACCCATGCCCGCCGTGTCGATATAGATTCGACGACCGCGAAGTTCGCGCAGGGCCAGGGACAGGGAGTGCTGATCATGAGCAGTCATTAGGGGCACACCGAGGGCATCGGCAAAGCTTGCCAATTGCTCCTGGGCGCCGATGCGGTAACTGTCCAAAGTGATCAAACCCACACTCCCAACCCCGAAACGCTGGACATCTCGCCCAGCGAGTTTGGCAATGCTGCTGGTTTTGCCCACACCGGTACTGCCGAAGAGCGCGGTCACCGTGTCCGGCGTGGGAGTGGTGTCCGTCACCGTCAGGACCTTCTGGGTCAAGGTCTGCAGGGCCAGCTGCCAGGACTGCTCGAGCTTGCGGACCGAGGGTAATACGTCCATAAGCTCGCCAGCCAAAGACCGGGAAAGACCCAGGCGGAGGAGACGATGGCGCAGGCTCGCCGCCGGAGCGGACATGCCCGCGGAATCCTGCCAGGAGCGATCACCCAGCTCGTTCTCAAGAATGTCGCGCAAACGACCGAGCTCTCGCTCCAGAGCCTTAAGCTGCAGTTCGTTGGTCGCGGACTCCCGCGCCGCGGTACTCCCCGTGCGGGTCGCCCGGGCCGGACTCGTCGCCGTGGCGTCGACCACCTCCTCAATATCCACCGCCGCCGTAAGCTCCACGCGACCGTCGACCCGGCGATTGGCCAGGATCATGGCATCGGGACCCAGCTCCGCGCGAACCAGCGCCATGGCCGTTTTGGTGTCATTTGCGAGATAACGTTCGATTCTCATTTAACGGTCTCCTCTTTAGGCTGCCTGGGACGGTTCAGGTGCCTGGGCACCCTGTCCGCCACCGGGCGCACCACCGATTGTTGCCACCACCCGAATCGATTTATTGGGTGGTATTTCCTCGTAAGCGAGGATGTAGAAATTGCTCATCCGCCCTCGCAGCAAACGCGAGAGGAACAAACGAATATTTGTAGCCACAAGAAGCACGGGGTTGCTGCCCTCGGCCTCAAGCTGACTCGATCCCTGGAGCACCTGCTGGATGATGGCGTCGAGGAGATTCGGCTCGACAGCACCGCCGGCTCCCTGGACTGCGCCAAGAAGAATCTGCTCCAGCTTGGGATCCAGCACCATAACGGGCATTTCCTGGCTCGTGCCGTTAACGGTCTGAAAAATCGATGGACCCAGGGCGACGCGGACCCGGGCCGTCAGGACATCGACTTCCTGGCCCTTATTGCCCTGATCCGCCAGAGTCTCGGCGATGGTGCGCATGTCGCGCACGGGAATACCTTCCTCGAGAAGATTGTGGATCACCCGGGTGATCTCCCCAAGGCTCATGACCCCCGGCACAAGGTTCTCCACCAGCTTCGGAGACTGACGGCCCAGTTTGTCGAGCAGTTGCTGTACACCGTCCTGACCAATCAACTGGTGAGCCTGGTTTTTCAGAATCTGACTGAGATGCGTGGCGATCACCGTGCTGCTGTCGACCACCGTATAGCCCATGGTCTGTGCCTCATCACGCTGGGAGGCATCGATCCAAACCGCGTCCAGACCAAAGGTTGGATCTTTGGTGGCCACTCCTTCCAACTGTCCGTAGACCTGCCCCGGGTTAATCGCGAGTTCTCGACCGGGGAATACCTCGGCCTCACCCGCAATAACATCGTGAAGACTGATCCGATAATTGTTGGGACCCAAATCCAAGTTGTCGCGGATGTGCACGGAGTTGATCAGGAAACCGAGTTCCTGAGACAACTTCTTACGCACGCCCTTGATACGGCTCAGCAAGTCTCCACCCTGGTTTTTGTCCACCAGGGAGATCAACCGATAGCCCACTTCCAATCCGATTTCATCGACCTGAGCGACGTCATCCCAGCTGAGGTCCAGGCTCTCCGCAGGCTTGGTTTCCGCCTCTTCCACAGCGACTTGAACCTCGGGTTCCGGCGAGGGCTGCGAGCGCAAATAGCCCACCACACCAATGATGGCCGCGATGGGCAGGAAGATCAGATTCGGCATCCCCGGCACCAGACCAATCAACCCAATGACGGCGGCCGTGACATACAAAATTCGTGGGTTGTCCGTGAGCTGAGACGTCACCTCCTGCCCCATGTCCGAGGTACCGGACATCCGCGTCACGACAATGGCCGCCGCGGTGGACAGAAGCATCGAGGGGATTTGCGCCACTAGGCCATCACCGATGGTTAACAACACGTAGTTCTCTGCGGCCTGGGCGGCGCTGAGGTCGTGCTGCAGCGTGCCGATAGCGAAGCCACCGAGAATGTTGATGAACAGGATCAGAATACCGGCGACCGCGTCACCGCGAACAAACTTACTTGCACCGTCCATGGCGCCGTAGAAATCGGCCTCCTGCCCAACCTCTTCGCGACGCCGCAAAGCCTCATCCTGGGAAATCAATCCGGCGTTGAGGTCCGCATCGATGGCCATCTGCTTACCAGGCATGGCATCCAGGGTGAAACGTGCCGTCACTTCCGAAATACGACCGGCACCCTTGGTAACCACAACGAAGTTGATAACCACGAGAATCGTGAACAGTACGAGGCCAACGGCATAGCTACCTCCGACGACGAATTCACCGAAGGACTCAATGACGTTACCGGCCGCCCCCGTACCGGAATGACCTTCCAGGAGTACAACCCGAGTTGAGGCCACGTTTAGGCCCAACCGCAACAAGGTCGCTATCAGCAACACCGTCGGAAAGACCGCAAACTCCAGGGGTCGGGCGGCGTAGACCGCTGCCAGCAGCACCACAATGGCCAGCGCAATATTGAAGGTAAAGAGCACGTCCAGAGCCAGGGGCGGCAATGGCAGGACGATCATCACCAGCAACAGAAGCATGACCAGGGGTGCACCCAGGCCCGAAAATACGCTGGCGGTCGGCGGTGTTGTGCCTAAGGCTGCGGCATCAGTGGTCGCCAAGGTCAACGTCCTCGTCGCTCATGTATTGAAAGTCCTCAGGGATATCCAAGTCCTCCGGTCGGGGTACATAGTCCGTGGGGCGCGCCCGGCGCAACTGATAGAGATACGCCAGCACTCGCGCCACGGCGAGATAGAGAGGCTGGGGAATTTCTTCGCCGATCTCCGTGCTGCCATACAGCGCTCGGGCCAGGGGCGGCGCTTCAAACAAAGGCACGTCGTGCTCCGTGGCTATGGTCCGAATCTGCAGGGCGATGAGGTCCTGACCCTTAGCCACCACCTTCGGCGCACCCTGTTGCCCTTCATAAGACAGAGCTACGGAGAAGTGCGTCGGGTTGGTAATCACCACGTCGGCGGTGGGCACATCCTGCATCATGCGCCGCTGGGAAATCTCGCGCTGCAGGTTGCGGACCCGCTGTTTCACCTCTGGCCGCCCCTCGGTTTCTTTCATTTCGTCGCGCACTTCCTGGCGAGTCATGCGCAGCTGACGATTGAAGTTCCACTGTTCGAATGGCACGTCAAAGGCAACGATGAGGAACAAGGTGCCACTCAGGGCCAGAAGGGATACCAGTAACAAGTGCACCGCCCGACTGCTCGCCATGCCGGGGGTAAAGGCGCTGAGATTAAGGATCTCGCGCTCGAAAAAGAGAATGAGGAAATAGGTCGCCGTAAGCAGGAGAAAGAACTTGATCAGGGCCTTGAGCAACTCGAGAAGGCCTTTAGCGGAAAAGAGGCGTCCCAGGCCTTTAACAGGATCGAGTTTTTCCCATTTGAACGCCATGGCTTCGACGCTGAAGGACCACCCTCCCATCATCAGCGGACCGGCGAGGGCTCCCACCACGCAGACCGCGAAAAACGGCAATAGCGCTAGGAGAGACTGCACAGCCATATGCATGAAATGCACGGGCATGGCCTCGGTGTTGAAAGCGAGCGCCCGATCAAAGCTGAAGCCCGCCGTGGTGATCGCAAAAAGCTTGTCTACTAGAGATCCACCAAGGATCCAAAATGCAGCGCCGGCCAGGAGCAAGGACAGCATGGTGTTGAGTTCTTTCGAACGAGGAACCTGGCCTTTGCGCCGCGCTTCCTGTTTGCGGCGCTCCGTAGGCTGTTCTGTACGTTCCTGCCCTGTTTGTTCTTCAGCCATTAGCGCCTACCTCAACGGAGTACGAGCAGGGTCTGTTCCAGACCCAGGCGCAGAAACCCCTGCATCGCCGCCATAAAGGTCGGCAAGGCGAGGAGCATGAACAGAAACCCGGCAATGATCGTGACGGGAAAGCCCACGGCGAAGATGTTGAGCTGCGGCGCCGCCCGGGTAATCACACCAAAGGCCACGTTGATCATAAGAATGGCCGTGAGCGTGGGTAAGCCCAGAAGCAGAGCACTGGCAAACAACTGGCTGCCCAGGGCGACCACAGCGGCGAAGATGCCATCGGGAGGCACTGCGCTGCTCACGGGCAACACGCTAAAGCTTTCCACAACGGCGGCAAACAACATCAGATGGCCGTCGATGGCCAGGAACAACAAGGTTGCCAGCACCACATTGAGCTGACTGACTACCGGCACCTGGATGCCGTTCTGCGGGTCCACCGACATGGCAAAGCCCAGGCCCATGCTGGTGGCAATGCTGTGCCCTGCGACGACAACGGCGCCAAACACCAGCTGCATGACGAAACCCATCACCAATCCGACAGCCACCTCTCGCAGGGCCAAAAGCACACCGATGGCGCTGAGGGGATCTACCGAGGGAGGCGCCGGTAACAGGGGAGCGATGAGTGCCGCGATAGTCAGCGCAAGGATAATGCGCACCCGCACCGTCACCTGGGCCGAGTTGAACACGGGGGCTGCCAACATCATCGCGGAGACGCGCAAAAACGGCCAGAAGTAGAGCTGGACCTGACCGAGGATGTCATCAGGAGTAATCGGCATGGCCCTAGCCCAGCAACCCCGGTATTTCCATAAACAAACGCTGCGAAAAACTCACCGCCACGGAGATCATCCAGGGACCTGCCACGAAGAGAGCAATTACCAGAGCCAAAAGCTTTGGGATAAAACTCAGGGTCATCTCCTGAATCTGGGTGGCGGCCTGAAAGATACCGATGAGCAGACCCACCGCCAGGGCGGCGAGAAGCAACGGTCCCGCCAGGAGCACCGCCAACCACAGCGCGTCGCGACCTACGGTAAGTACCGTCTCGGGACCCACAGCTAGACCGCGAAGCTCGTGACCAGGGTAGCCGCGATCAGCGACCAGCCATCGATCAACACAAACAACATGAGTTTGAACGGCAGGGAAATGAGCATCGGCGAGAGCATCATCATGCCCATGGACATCAGCACTGCGGCAACCACGAGATCGATAATCAGAAAGGGCACAAACATCAGGAATCCGATCTGAAAGGCCGTCTTCAACTCGCTGGTCAGAAACGACGGCAGCAGTACCACCATGGGTACATCATCCCGCGATGCAAAGACTCCGTAACCGCCAAGGTCTGCAAACAGCATCAAATCCGTTTCCCGGGTTTGACTGAACATGAACTCCCGAAACGGCGTCTTCGCTGCTTCCAGAGCTTCGGAGAAACCGATGGTCTCCTCGATGTAGGGCTGTAGGGCGCTGGTCCAGGCCACCTCAAACACCGGCGCCATAATGAACAGACTCAAGAAAAGGGATAGACCGAGAATGATTTGGTTTGATGGCGTCTGCGCCGTGCCCAGAGCCTGGCGGAGGATCGCCAGGACGATGAGTATCCGGGTAAAGGAGGTCATGGTGATCAGTGCCGCTGGGACCAGGGTCAGCAGCGTCATGAGCAAAAGGATCTGAATGCTCATAGAGTAGTCGCTACCGCCGCTGGCGGAGGGCTGCACCGACATCAACGGAATGCTGGCCTGAGCCTCCGCGAAGGCCGGCGTCAACAGCAAGCCAAGGCTTACAAAGATCAACAGCCTAGTCACGGCGAGCCCCTCCCAGAGGGTTTGCCGCGCGCAGGACCGAGGCGAAATCCACACCCTGGCTAGCGTTCTCGGCAATCGCGATCGGGTCCTCCAACACATGCAGCGTACGCACGGTTCCCGGCGCTACACCCAGCAATAACTGCTGGTCGCCGGCCTGAAGCAGTACAACCTTCTCGCGATGACCCAGGTTCGCAGAACCAATCACCTGGAGTGGGCCGGCGGCACCCGGGCCAATGCGATTGACCCGGCGCAGAAAAAAAATAACGGCAAAAAGACAAATGAACACGACCAGCAGAGAACCGAGCACCTGGGCCAGATACCCCACACTGAACAACTCCGGCATCTCGCCGCCCGCGGCTCCCGCGGGGGTGCTGAGGCCGCCCTCTGCAGCCAGCGGTAGGCTGACGCATAACAGAGGAAGCAATGTGAGGCCTCGGTAGATCATTTCAGTTTTTTCAGTCGCTCCGCGGGACTCACCACATCGAGGAGGCGCAGACCAAACTGACCACCGGACTCCACCACTTCACCTCGCGCGATGAGCGTGCCGTTTACCATCAGGTCCATGGGTTCGGCCACGCCTCGTTCGAGATTCACAATGGAGCCCTCGTGGAGGGCCAGCAAATCCCTGATGGGCATACGCGTGCGACCTATTTCCACGGAAAGCTGAACCTGTACATCCATCAACAGATCGAGATCGATGCGGCCACCGGCTTCCGTGGCCTTTGGGGCCTCGCCCTGGAGCTCCTCCAACGGCTGGGCCGCGGCGGTGCTCTCGTTGTCGGGCTCGTCACTCATGGTTCCGTATCCTTATCCAATTCTTGCCATCGGGGGGTGAAACGCCGCCGCGTTTCAACTCCCGGGAATGCGCAACACACTTCCCAGACGCTGGAGCTGTACAGCCTTGGCGCCCTCAAAGCTGCCGTAGCGGCCCTCCGCCAAAGTCACACCGTCTGCGCGAACACTGACCTGCTCCGGCGTGGGGATGGGGATCACCGCCCCCGGGGTCAACTCCAGTAGATCCGAGAGAGCAATCTCGCGCGTCGCCAACACTCCGGCGAGTTCAACTTCAATAGTTGGTAGTTCGCGACGGAAGAAGGGCTCCCAGCTATTGCCCGTATCCACCTCCGCCTTTTTCCGCGGCGGCGCAAAACGTTCGCGGTAGGGCTCAAGGGGCTCAAAAGGCAGGAGAAGATCGAGGGGGAATTCGTCGTCGCCTGCGCGAAGCTCAAAACGCAGGCGCAGGAGCATGTCGCTGCGGGGCAGCGCCTCCAAACGATCCGGCGCGCCGAGAGTGAGAAGATCGCCGCTCTCCAGGGGCAGCTTTTCCGCCCAGGCGCCGCAGAGGCAAGCAAACTGTTGCTCCGCGATGCGCTCCGCAACGCGGAGCTCCGTGGGCGTCAGACTGGTGCGCGCCGGAGCGCTCGTCGCCCCGCCTCGTGCGCCGCCAAAATAGGCGTTGACCACGAAAGACAATAAAGACTCGGGAGCGATGGAAAAACTGGGGCCTTCGAGGGGGGCCAGGGAGGTGGACGAGACACCGACGGCCCGCTCCAGTGAAGCGAGAGCGTCGGCGACGCTGAGTAACTGTGGGGGTAAAGCGCGGGTGGAAAACTCCAAAGAAAAGGCGCTTTCCAAAGCGCTTTTGAGCAATTCGGCCTGACGCTCAAGGAGCGTCGTCAGGGCCGTGAACTCTCGCAGGAGAGAGTGCTCACGGCCGCTGAAATCAAAACGGCGATAGGCGCCGTCGTCGGAGGCGTCGGTGTCTGTGACACCGTCTTCCACGCTCTCCATCAACGCATCAATCTCGCCCTCCGTCAGTATGTCTTCACCGGCCATCCATTCCCCATTACTGCAATACGAAGTTCTCGAAGTAAAGTTCTTCGATCACTTCCGGCGGCGTCAGACCCAAGGCCGTATTCACGGTCGTCAGGGCCTCGGCACGCAGCGCCTCTTTTCCTTCCACGGTCTTCAGGGCGGCAAAGTCCTGAGCGTTGAACAACAGCAGCAACCGATCGCGTATCGCCGGCATATCCCGGTAGATTTGATCGATAACTTTTTGGCTGTAAGACATCAACTGCATCTCTGCCTGCACGTAGTGTGTTCTGCCACCATGTTCAAGGTTCACAAGAAGCTTCTTTACGTCAGCGTAAAGGGGCTCCTGTGGAGTCTCCTCAACAACCTGCTCCGACTCTTCGGCGGTCTCTTCACCACCAGAGAGGAGGAAAAACGCGGCACCACCGCCAGCGAGCAACACAACCACCGCAATAATGATGATCAGCTTGCCCTTGCCTCCGGAGCTTTCTCCGTCAGCGCCGTCGTCTCGTCCCAAATTCAGATTGTCACCATTGGCCATCAGACCTACTCCCATGCTCGTAGGGCTTTCCTGTCTGCCGCCACGCGCATGCGAAGCTACAGCAGCAAATGCCATACCATTGAATTTTTTGTGTTAAATAACAGTACGTTACGGATTCAAACGATGTGCGGCGTCAGGTTATTGACGCGATATCGTCGAGTACGTGAGCGGTCGGATGCGTCAGCAATCCGACCGTGACTACGCCTGCCGGGGGCAGATGGTAGACGGAAAGAGGACTCAGTTAAATGTAGGTGTCGATTCGACCTGAGAGCGGAGCGGCAGATTGGACTCCCGTCGTGGACTCCAGATCCCTGGAAGAGGCCTGGCCATCTCCATCAATCGATGCAAAAGCCTCGTCAGAATCCGCGGCCCCACGGCCGTCGCCCTGAAACCCACGCTGATCAACGTCCGCATGGGCCAATTGCAAACCGTTCTCCTCCAGCATCTCGCGCAAGCGGGGAAGGGACTGTTCAATAGCGTCTCTAGCCACCCCACTGTCAGCGAGAAACACAACCCTGGCCTGGTCGCCCTCGGCGCTGATGGTGACCTGGAGCCGACCCAACTCGGCTGGATTGAGTTGTAAGCGAGCCTCGCGCATACCATCGCGCATCATCACCTGCATGCGAGCACCCAATTCATCGGCAAACTCGGGGTCTGTGGGAGCGTACTGCATGACCAGATCGCCCCCTGCAGAACTCCCCGTCGCCAAAGCGTTGGCACCGCTTGCTCCTGCAGGACTCTGACCCGGACTGGCTTGCGCCACCGGCGCCGCAGTTACCGAGTTTGTGACCGCAGCGCCGTCGGCGGTGATCGCGGTAGGCGCGCGAAGTTCAGCGGCTAGTTGCGAGCCGGAGCCCACTTCACGAGCCATCAGATTAGGCTCCCTTAAACCCTCACTCCAGGAAGCGCGAAGTTCGCTGCCGCGAATCGACGCTACCCGTTGCGCGGCACTGGAATCGGCAGCCTGGGCATCGCGCAGGGCTTGCCCATCGGCTCCCCCCAGGTTCGGATTCTTCAGCATCGCCGCGAGATCATCCTCTAACGGCGCAGCGCCCGGCAGGGATGAGCTCTTGAGTGTATCTTTTGCTAAAGCGGACCCAGCGTCCGCAGCCACAGCATTCCGGCCCTGGGTGACAAGCTCAGCACCTACGATCGGTGTAGAGGTCGTTGCTCCCGTATTGGCACCCTTTGCTAGCCCCTCCCCTTTGCTCAAAGCTCCGGTAAGGGCTTCATCGGCGCTCGCCAGTCCGGGCGATCCACTGCTGCTTGTCTGGGCTGCAGTTTGTGCCGTAGCCGTCTCTAAGGTAGCTCCTGCCTGTCCTGGAGGCAGGGACCCGGGTGCCAGCGATACCCGTTGCGCATCCGAGGGCAGCGCCGCGGACGCCAGCCCGTAACGGGCTTCAGGGTTATCCGTGCCTGAAGATGGGTTCGCTTCCGCAGACGCTGTGCTGTCTGTTGTTTCCCGCCCGCTGTCGACGTCAGGGGAATCGCTCACGGCCACACCCTGGGCAGCATCCGTATCACCGGCAAGCTCACGTTCCTTCGACGGCAACTCCTTGCCGCTGCGGTCCGTGCCGCGGGCTTCTTCTGCGCCCTCCCGGGCACCACGCCTCGGCTCCGACTGGCTGCGAAGAACCTGCGCGAAAGCCCCGTCTTCGCCGGCATTTTCGCCGCCGATAGACGCAGATTTAGAGGATTTAACGTCGCTGACATCAACGGAAGTGATGCCCAGAAGTTGCGTAGCAGCGGGGTCTGCCATGGTCTTCAAAACGCCTTGTTCAGAATCATTGCCATGAACACAGCAATCCCTGTGCCAGACGGCGCCTAGCGCCGTAAATGCTGCTGGAGATTCGTTTCGTCGGCTTGTCTTTGTTCCTGACGCTCGCTCTCGCGCTGTTGCGTCACACGGGTGCGCTCCAGGAGCTGATCGAGGGAGTCTCTACGCATACTACGTTGCACAAGGACCTCGCGGCTTTCGTCCACCGCGCCCTGACTGCGTTGAACCTCCCCACCCTGACGGTCAATGGCGTCATTCAAATTGCTGAGGAACCGCCGGTAGTCCGCCAACTGTCGGGCATCGATACCATTGGAAGTCATATGCTCCAGACGCTGTTCATACTCATTGCGAAACGCCTGGAGTTGACTGAGCCGTTGCTCCGATTGATCAAGAGCCCGTTTGTCGTTCTGATGGGCCGCCGCAGCGCGGTTCTCTTCGGTCTGGGCAACGAAGGCGACTTTATCCAATTGCTGAGTGTTCACCCTGGTCCTCCCCCACGCATCTGGTTCGCCAGGAGACCCAGTTGATTGCGGCTTTCATCCATGGACACCCGCTGGGTTTGGGACTGACGAAGAAATCCCCGCAGTGGCTCGTGGGCCAGCAGGGCCTGATCGATTTTGGCGTCGCTACCGCGCTCATAAGCACCGATAGTAATGAGATCCCTGTTCTGCCGATAGACAGAGTATAACTCTCGAAGCGCCCGGGCCTGCTGAACCTGGGCGTCATCCACAATATTCACCATCAGCCGACTCACGGAGCTTTCCAAGTCGATGGCGGGGAAAAGCCCCGATTCAGCGACCTGCCGGGATAACACAATGTGCCCGTCGAGGATGGCCCGGGCGGCGTCTGCCACGGGGTCACTGTGATCGTCGCCCTCCACCAACACGGTGTAGACACCGGTAATGGACCCCCGGGCGCCATTGCCCGCTCGTTCTACGAGATTGGGTAAGAGAGAAAAAACCGACGGTGGGTAGCCCTTCGCCACCGGTGGCTCACCCACCGCTAGACCGATCTCCCGTTGCGCCTGAGCAAAACGGGTTAGGGAATCCATCAACAGCAGCACATCGCTACCCTGGTCACGAAAGCGCTCGGCAATGGCCATCGCTCGCCAGGCACCATGGACCCGCATGAGCGGAGGATAATCGGCGGGCGTTGCCACGATGATCGCCCGGGCCAGACCCTCTGGTCCGAGAATGTCCTCGACAAACTCTCGAACTTCTCGCCCTCGCTCTCCGACGAGGGCAACCACGATGACATCCGCCGCCGTGTGTCGGGTCATCATGCCCAGAAGCGTACTCTTGCCCACACCGCTACCGGCAAACAAACCGAGCCGCTGTCCCTTGCCCATGGTCAAGAGCGCATTGATAGCTCGCACACCCACATCCAGAGGTTCACGAATGGGTCGTCGCTCCAGGGGATTCAAGGCAGGTGCCCGAAGACTGGCCGTGTGGGCGCAATTTGGCGCTGCGGAACCATCGAGAAACTGCCCGGCACCGTCCATGACCCGGCCAAAAAGCTGCTCGTCGACGCTGACATTTGCCGTCTCGCCCAGGGGCTGCACCCGGGCTCCCAACTTAAGCCCGGTGACATCATTCTCCGGCATGATCACCAGGCGACCATCAGCAAAGCCGACGATCTCTCCCTCGACGGCACCGCGTTCGCTAAAGACTCGGCAACGATCGCCGATGGCCCCGTCACAACCCTCCACCTCGAGCTTCATACCCACCATGCGCACGAGACGTCCTTCCCGTTGCAGGCGCGGAGAAACCACCGAGAGGGCGCCTAGATCACGAGCCAGGCGTTGGGCGCGCTGTTGCGCGGGGCTCCTATGACCTTCAGATGGACTCGCCAGGCTCATCGTCGCTCTCGCGCGTCGGTTCCGGCAAACCCGCCTGGCTGTACAAACCTTCCAGGATCGCTTGCAGTCGCGTCTCCAGCTGGGCGTCGATCAACTCCTGCTGACTACGCAGAAGCAGACCGCCGCGCTGGAGCTCGGAATCCTCTCGTATGCTGATGTCTCCATTGGCGACGACACCCAACTCCCGACACAACAGAGCGTCGGCGGGGTGCAAGGTCAGCTCCACACTGCTGTGAGACTCACCAAGGGCGTCCAGGGCATCGGCCAGAACCTTTGCGATGGTGTCACTATCGGTCGTCAACTCGCGGTGCAGAACGGCGCGACAAACCCGCTCCGTTAAGCCGAGAATCTCGCGCATGAGCGTCGCGTCGGATTCGGCAAACGGTGTAGCCAGAGCCTGCAACAAAGCTTGCATCTGCGTAGCCAGCGCCTTGGCCTGTGCTTGCCCTTCTTCAAAGCCCTGAGTGAAACCCTCGCGTTGGGCCGTTTGTCGCGCTTCTTCGTGGGACGGTACATCTGCAACGGGTGGAGCGGCGGTAGCCGTGGGTGTACTTACCGCGGGGCTAGACTCGGGTACCACC
>DIYG01000179.1 GCA_002428935.1 Halieaceae bacterium UBA6060 | reverse complement strand
CCCGGGGCGAAGTCGGCGGCCATCCACTACCGGCGGATGTTTTTCCTTCTTCTCTTCGGTCTGTTCGATGCCTACGTGCTGCTGTGGTTTGGCGACATTCTGATCTGCTACGCCCTGTGTGGCGCCATGCTCTATCCCTTGCGGAACTGGCGACCTCGAGGGCTGGTGATTCTTGCGTTCACCATCGGCCTGCTGTCCTCCCTATCCTACCTGGGCCTCAATCTTGCCCTTTCGGCCAGTCAAGAAGCGGCGGCGCTCATGGCCACAACTCCGGATCCCAGCACCCTGGATCCCTGGATTCCCGAGGTAGCGGCGGCCTGGGATGAGTTCGCCGCCAGTTTCACCATGGGCAGCAAAGAGCTAGCCGAGGAGCAACTCCTACGGAGTAGCAGCTACGCCACCGCGTTTAGCTGGAACCTGAACCAGACCAACGGCATGTTGTTCTTTATAACGCCGCTTTTCCTGCTCTGGGACGCGTTGTTCATGATGCTGTTGGGCATGGCGCTGTTTAAATGGGGCGTACTCACCGGCGATTTGTCACCGCGAGGTGCGGCGCGCCTGACATTTGTGGGGCTTGGCACCGGCCTTGCGCTCAATAGCTGGGAAATCCACCGCGCCCTGGCCGCCGACCTTTCTCTGCTCTCGGCTTTCTCGCAGACCAGTTTCACCTATCACATTGGTCGCACAGCGATGACCCTCGGTTACGTAGGTCTCCTGGCCAGTATCCTCCATCGACGATGGGCTCCGGCCCTCCTCAAGCGACTTACTGCCGTAGGGCGGATGGCTCTGAGTAATTATCTGCTCCACTCGGTCATTGCGCTGCTGATCTTTACCGGTGCCGGTCTTGGACTCGTGGGAGAGTTCAGCCGGGCGCAGCTGTATATCCTGGTCATCGCCATGTGGCTGCTGCAGCTGTATCTCAGCCCCTGGTGGCTAGGCCGTCATCGCTTCGGTCCCCTTGAGTATCTCTGGCGCCGACTGACCTACGGCAACCGGCCCACCGCCTGAACCCCGCAGGAAGGAATGCTGAGGATAGCGTCGGCTCTTGGTGTCTCATAAATAATTAAATTGACTTCAATTTTATTATTGTCCATTCTCAAGTCATGGTCGGTCCAACAGTTAAGTCCCTAGAGAGCCGCACGCGATTACTGGAAGCGGCGAATCAAGCCCTGGTCGATGGTGACGGTGCCTTCGAACTACAGTCGGTAGCCGCTGCCGCCGGGGTTTCCGTCGGTTTGATCTACGCCCGATTCGGCTCCAAGGCAGACCTCGCAGCGGCGGTGGTCGAGGGGTTCTACGACCGCCTGATGGAAGCGATCACCATGGATGGTTTTCGTGACGCTCCGTGGCGGGAACGAGAGCGGGAGCGAGTGCGCAGACTGCTGCTCTTTTTGTACCGAGATCCCTTGTCGCCGGTGATCTTCGGCAAACTCGCCCAGGATACGGCCGTACAGGCCGTGGCCCGCCGCCGCTGGGCGGACCTCGTGGAACTGGGCGCGCGGAATGCGCTCCATGGACAGGGGCGGAATGAACTGCCCCGCGATCGCGATCCTCGCATACTCTCCGCGATCATCAACGGCGGACTACGCCACGGCGTGGAACAGGCACTGGCGCTGTCGCCACCGCCACATCCAGACCACCTGTTCGAACAAATCTGGAGCTTTATCGAAGGCGGTCTGAGCTACATCGGCGATACCGAAGGAGAAAACCGATGAATGCCTCCTGGGATGTCGCCGTAATCGGTGCGGGAGTCGGCGGCCTTGCCACCGCTGCCCTGCTCGCGCGAAAAGGCAAACGGGTCATTGTTTGTGAAGCACTGGATGCCTGCGGGGGACGCGCGCGCAATCAGAACGTTGCGGGCTACACCTTACCCAATGGAGCCATCTCCTACGCTCCCACGGGAGCCCTGGCCAAGGTCTGTGAGGAAGTAGGCGCCCAGTTCTCCATTCAGGAGCTGGAGAAAAACTACTTTTGGCTTCGCGGTGGAGAAGGCTTCGTTCCCATACCGCGTCGCGGCACCATCCTGAAAGCCTTCGAGATTCTGTCCCAGGTAAAGCACAAAGACTCGGTAAAAGTTAGCGCCGGTATCGCCGCTCAGATGTCCATGGAAAAAATAGGAGCGGCCTTCAAGAAACGCAGACCTTTGAGTGAAAAGGATGAGCAGCTCAGCTTCCGCGATTGGCTCCTTCGCTATACGGAGGACCCCGACCTGCTGGCCTTGTTTCACTCCATCACCTCGACCATCTCCCAGGTGAACGACTACGAATACCCGGCCCGCCATTGGTTTGCCCACACCTCCGAGGCGGTGGCCGACGGACGCTTCAACGCTCACGCTTTGGTAGAAGGCGGATTTCAAGGTCTTTGTGAAGCATTGGCGGACGTGGTCACGATCCACGGCGGCGCCGTGCAACTCTCAACACCGGTTTCTCGCGTCGAGGTTCGGGATGGCCGAGCAACGGGGCTTTGGGTCAGGGCCCCCGATGGTGAATCCCTGATCACCGCCGACGTTGTGGTCAGCAACGCGGGCCCCATAGGGACCCTGGAGTTGGTTGGTGACGAGGCTTTCGGGAACAGCTACGCGGATCAAATCCGTGCCCGTGTTCGACCCACACCCATCGCCGTAACCTTCCTGATTTCCGATGAACCCCTCATGGATGCGGCGGGCATGGCCATGTTCGCCGGCTTGAGGCGGGTTGTCTGCGGGCTACCCGTAACCCTGCTATCCAAGGAAGCCATGGCGGAGGGCAAGCAAGTCATCGCTTTGTACGGCACCCCCAAGAGCTGCCTGCACGCCATGGATCAGGAGGAGGAACGTCAGGCCAATATCGATGATGCCCACGCCATCTTCCCCGACATGGCGGCCAAGGGCGGACGAATCCTGGAGGTGCAGCTACGAGATATAGACGATCCCGATGTGGTCGCCCGCTCCTGGCCCGGATATGAAACCCCCGTAACAACATCCATACCCAATCTCTTCAACGTCGGCGACGGCTGCGCCCCGGTGGGCTATGTGGCATCGCCGGCCGCAGCCAAGAGCGCCATGTTGGCTGTGGAGGCCATCGAGTCCATGGCTAGAGCTTAGGTATCAGCGCTTCCCAACGGCAGCAACGTCGAGCTGCCTGTACTCATCTTCTCGAGAACTACTGAGAACCCGGAGACAAGCCCATGAATCCCCCGACCAGCACCCTGTTTCGCCTTCTGGAAGCCTGGAAAAGCGGTGACGCCGATACCTACGTCGACTGCTTCGCCAACGACTTCGAATCCATTCATCCCCTGGGCAAGACCAGCGACCGGCAACATATCCGCAAAGAAATCGATCGCATCATCGAACACTGGACCGACCGCGACTACCGCATCATCTCCTGCATCAGCGAGGGCGATCAGGTGGCCCTGGAATATGAAATGTCCATGACCGGGCTGGGCCGTGGCTTCGAGGGTCAGATCAACCTGCCAGGGCTGGTGCTGGCGACTATTCAAGCGGACCGCATCGTTCGCTATCGCGAGGAATTTGATCCCAAGATTGTCCTGGCGGCCCGCTCCGAGCCCGCTGCCAAAGCATGACCATCGAAACCTCGCAGCTCGATGCCCTTAGACGTTGGCTTCGCTCTGCGGGATCAGCCTTTGCCGATGTTGAGGCCGCTGCCCAGCTCAAGGGCGGGCAGTCAAACCCAACCTATCGCCTAGACACCGGTGCAGGCCCTGTGGTGTTGCGAAAACAGCCCCGGGGCGCCAGCAAATGGGCCCACGACGTTCGCCGGGAACACACGGTGCTGTCAGCCCTGAAGCAAACCGACGTCCTTACACCGACGCCTTACGAGTTCTGCGACGACGCCTCCATCCTCGGCGGTGACTTCTATCTGATGGAGTTCATCGATGGCCGGATCATTGACGATTGTCGTCTCTTTGACGCCCCCCGAGAGCAACGCCAGGCAATTTACCGGAGCTTCACCCAGGCCGTGGCGCAACTCCACTCCGTCGACTATCAGGCCATTGGCTTGGCTTCCTTCGGCAAACCCAAGGAGTTTGTAAGTCGGCAAATCGCCCTACACGGGAAGCTGTTTCAAAACTACCAACCCGCCGGCGAGCCAAACATGGCCTGGCTTGAGAAAACCCTGCCGAGGTTTATTCCCTCCGGCGGCACCTTTGGGGTCGTCAACAATGACATACGCCTGGGCAACGCCGTTCTCGATGCAACGGAACCACGAGTGATTTCACTCCTGGACTGGGAGATGGCGACTATCGCGGATACCCGCGTCGACGCCAGTCTATTGCTTCTGCCCTACTACCTGCCTTCAAACCATCCCCAGGGCTCGTTTCGAAACGTTGCCATGGGTACCGAGGGCTTGCCCCTGGAGGAAGAAATACTCGCGGCCTACGGTGAGGCGGATACGCAGCTCCAGGACATGGTGTTTTTCATTGTTTTTAACCTCTACCGCTACGCCTCCGTTTCGGCGGGGATAGCTCATCGCCTCGCCCAGGGCATCGCCGTTGCTGATGACGCGGCGCGCTATGGACCCACGGTGACACCGACTGCTCGCGCCGCCGTGGAACTGGCCAGAAATAGTTTTGCCCGAGATGTTCCCCCTCCCAGCGATCAGGAGGCCTGCTAAAAATGATTCTTCACGACGAACACACGATCCAACGGTACCGAGATCTGGGCCTTTGGGGAGACGAGACCCTCGACGATCTCTTTAGACAAAACCTGGCGAGAAAACCCGACGACCTGGCCGTCATGGATGCGCCGGACCGGGCGGACTTCGCCTTTGGAGCGCCCAAGACCCTTTCCTATCGAGAGCTGGAAGACGCCGTCGTGGTCTTTGCCAGCCACCTCTTGGATCTGGGACTAGGCAAAGACAGTGTGGTCTTCACCCATCTGCCGAACCTTGTTGAGACCATCGTTGTGTATCTGGCCGCCGTGCGCATCGGGGCGGTGATCTGTCCCGCACAGATGGCCTACGAAGAGCTGGATCTGGCCCGTAAAGTGGAGCATGTCCGTCCGGGCTGCATCGTGGCCCTGGAAGTCTTCAAAGAGCGTCGCCCCGGCAAGGAATTCAAACGCATCGCTGAGAACTCCGCGTCTTCGGCACCCTCGGTGATCGCTCTGAGCCCTAAATCCACGATGCTGAGCTGTGAGCTGCAACCCACTACCGGGCAACGGGAGCAGGTCGCGGCTCACCGGAGCAAACTCTCAACAAGTGCCGACGAAGTTTTGGGTCTCCTGTGGACATCCGGTACCACCGGTTTCCCCAAATGCGCTCCTCGCACACACAACAATGCCCTGAGCTATGCGGGCATCACCGCAGAGGCCTCCTATATGCGCGAGGATTCCCGGGTGCTTGTTCCCCTGTCCCTGGCCCACACCAGTGGTCTGACCTGCTACTTCCCGGCCTGGCTCATGACCGCGGGCCTGCTAGTGCTTCACCAGCCGTTCAATCTGGAAGTGTATCTGGAGCAACTGGAGACCCAGCGCATCAACGCCACCGTTGCGGCGCCGGTCATGCTCAACCTGCTACTTAAGGGAAATCATCTCGAAGGGCGGGATTTGTCCTCCCTCGACGCCATCATGTCGGGGTCCGCAGCCCTTGATGCCTGGATTATCGAGGAGTTTGAATCCCGCTACGGCGTCACCATCGTCAATTCCTTTGGATCTACCGAGGGCATCGCCATGGGCACCGGCCCCTGGATGTCCGAGCGTCTGGAGGATCGGGCCGTGCTTTATCCCCGATTCCTGGGTTCCCGCCGACGCCCTTCGGCCCTGAACCTTGAGGTCGATGATCAATCCTTGGAAGCAGCCCAGTGCTGGCCCTTCACGCTCGCCCCAGGCACAGAGCACAAGCTCATCGATCTGGAAACCGGTGTAGAGATCAACGAGGAGAAGCGTCCTGGAGAGTTTTGCTTACGCGCTCCAACGCTGTTTGCCGGTTATCTCAACAAAGACTTCAGCGTCGACCGGGACGACTTCGATGCCGACGGTTTTTTCCGCAGCGGAGAGATCTTTGAAATCGTCGGTTCTGACAAGGGCCCGGACTTTCTCCACTACATCGACCGCCTCAAAGACGTCATCAACCGCGGCGGCGTAAAGATTCCCGCAGGAGAATTAAACGCGGTGGTGCAAGAACATCCTGCAGTGATCGAAGCCGCTGTCATTGGAGCGCCCGATCGCGAACGAGGCGAACGAATATGTGTTGTGGCCGTTCTTCGGCCCGACGGGGATCTTAGCCTGGAGGAGTTGAATCGCTTCGTTCGCGAGGCTGGTGTGGCCAAGTACATGTGGCCAGAGCAACTCGTGATTGCCCCATCGCTGCCACGGAACGCCACGGGCAAAGTCTTGAAGACTCAGCTACGCGATTCCTTGCAAGACTCTCCATAGGCGCAACGACGACAACACGGGCACCACATCCCTATAACCCTCACGAGTCGAACTACCATGAACAGCCTAAGGAACCTGTGGCGCAACGTCGTTTACTTCGGTCGCTTTACGTTGAGCTTTTCGCGTATCGGCTACCTTGTGAGGTGCCTATTGTGGTCCGGCGCCCCGAGAAACCTGAAAGACCAGGCAATCCTTGTGACCGGTGGCACAGCGGGCATCGGTGAAGCCGCCGTTTTAGAAGCACTTAGGGCCGGAGCTCAAGTCACCGCCGTAGGGCGCAGCGAAACAAAGCTCGAAGCGCTGAAAGCGCGCGCCGGTAGCCATGGCAAAAATCTGAAGATCGAAGTGTGTGATCTCTCTTCCATGGAAGATACGGAGCGCTTTTGCACGCGCCTGGAGCGGGCTGGGGAGACCTTCGACGTAGTCATAAACAACGTCGGCGGTCTCTACCATGAACACAGCACCACGGCGGAAGGTCATGAAACCAGCTATGCCGTGAATCTCCTGAATCACCGCCTGCTGCTGGAGAACCTGATCGCTCGAGATCAGCTTAAGCCCGCGGCTCGTATCATCAATATGGCATCTGCCGGGCTGTACAACGCTCCGCGGAACACTCGGCGCCTGGACCAACAGGCTAAACGCTTCAATGGCGTCATGGCCTACGCCTCCCACAAGCGAGCACAGCTCGCTCTCAGTGATCACTACCAGGAGCGCTTCGCCGGCCGTTCCTGGCGTTTCTATACCACCCACCCAGGATGGACCGACACCCCCGGTCTTCAGCAATCCATGGCCTCGTTTCGAGCGGGTCTACGACCGATCCTTCGAAGCCCCGCCCAGGGCGTGGACACGGCTCTTTGGCTGGCCGATACCAGCCCCGAACCCGTGGAGGACAAACTCTGGTTTGACCGCAAGCCACGCACGGCCCATGCCTACGCTCATACCAGGGAGCCCCAGGCATCTGTAGCCGAGGTTGTCGCTTATCTGGATAAGGACATCGCGAGGTTTCGAGGCGAGCTCCCAAAGGAAAACACTGCCTCGAGCGGCGGTGACGGGGCGAGCTAATTCCCATGGCGAAAACCCCCTCTCAAAACGCATTCTTCGCACGCTACTTTCTGTCCTTTTCCGCCATCGGCTTTCGTATCCGGGGTCTTCGTACGAATAAGCCGTATCCAGAGCTGCACGGGCAACGAATCCTCATCACCGGAGCAAGCGCCGGCCTGGGCAGAGCCATCGCCATGGGCTGCGCCAAACGGGGTGCCGAGGTCATTGCCGTGGGCCTGGAGACCGAGCGGGACGATAACCCAACCGATTTTGGGGCAGGGTCTATTACGGAGATAGTCTGCGATCTATCGGAGCCGGAAGGCATCGAAGAGCTTTTGGCGGAGCTTGGCAAACGCGATGGTCCGCTGGATGCCCTGGTAAATAATGTTGGTGTTCTGCGGGGGCGCTATCGAGCGAATCGCCGGGGCCGGGAACTCAGTTACGCGATCAACCTCCTCTACCCCTATCAATTGACGGAGCAGTTGCAAAGCAGGCAACTGCTCAAGGGCTCTGGAACCATCATCAATATGGCTTCGGGGGGCCTGTACACCGTGCCAAAAAGCCTCGCCGCCCTGGAGCAATCCCGCGAGAGCTTCGATGGCGTCTCAGCCTATGCATCCCAGAAGCGCATCCTTATTTCTCTTTCCGATGCCTGGAACGACAGCGCTTCACAACGCCGCGCCTACACCATGCATCCTGGATGGGTGGCAACGGAAGGCGTGCGTCGCAGCATGCCAGAGTTCAGTAAGGTCATGAAAAGCGTGCTTCGTTCCCCCACCATGGGCGCGGACACCGCCCTTTGGCTCCTGGCCTCGCGCCCCCAACCTACCCCCGGTGCGCTTTGGTTCGATCGCAAAGCCCGGCCTGGCCACGTTTACGCCCAGACCCGCGTGGACGTAAACAGCGATACAGAAATTCTCGCCAGGCTCGCCGAGGATGCGGACCGAGACTTTGCCGGTGGCTGATCGACGATAAACGCCAGAGACTGAGTTCGCCGGCTGAGGCGTCGGACCTGTCACGGGCTGCGGCACGAGCTACAATGCGCGTCCCAGCTTTCGGACACGCGGCATGAGCGACGACAACACCACCCACTTTGGCTATCGCGAAGTTGAGACCGACGAAAAATCCGGCCTTGTCGCCGAGGTCTTCGATTCCGTAGCCAGTCGCTACGACGTGATGAACGACCTCATGTCGGCGGGAATCCATCGTATCTGGAAACGCTTTACCATCGAATTATCGGGAGTCCGCCGAGGGAATCGAGTACTCGATATCGCCGGCGGTACCGGTGACCTGGCGGCCAAGTTTGCGCCCATGGTCGGCGATACAGGGGCCGTGGTGCTGGCCGACATTAATGCCAGCATGTTGCGCGTCGGTCGCGACCGGCTCATTGATCGCGGCGTGCCCGGTAACCTTTTCTATGTCCAGGCAGATGCTCAATACCTGCCCTTTCCCGACGGGCACTTCGACTGCATCACCATCGCTTTTGGTCTGCGCAACGTCACCGATAAAGACCTCGCCCTGCGCTCTATGAATCGCATTCTGAAACCCGGCGGTCGCTTGCTGGTGCTGGAATTCTCCAAGCCGCGCAACCCCCTGCTGAGTCGCGCCTACGACGCTTATTCCTTTGGTGTGCTACCCGTGATGGGTCGCCTTGTAGCCGGCGACAGCGACAGCTATCAGTACCTCGCCGAGTCCATCCGCATGCATCCGGATCAGGAAACCCTACGCACCATGATGGAAGATGCGGGCTTCGAACGCTGCGACTACCACAACATGACCGGCGGTATCGTGGCCGTGCACCGCGGCTATAAAGCGCAGGGCTGACAACGCCGCGCGAAATCGAGATGCCGGGAGCGGGGACCAACCTATGACTGATCTACGCATGCCAACGATTCACACGGCGGGCCTTGCGGCGGCGGAAGCCGCGATCAACGGCGCCCTGCGGCTGTCGCCCCATAGCGTAGAGGCGTTAAAGGAGCTAGCGGGACAGGTCCTTGCCCTGGAATGCACTCGCCCCGCGTTAACCGTTTATCTGTCCAGCGAAAAAGACGGCAGCCTGCGCCTCCAAGGTGTGCACGACGGCCCCGTGGCCACCCGCGTGGTCGGCCAACTCGAGGACTTCGCCGAGCTTGCCCGCGCCGAGGATCCGGCCGCAGCTCTCATCAATGGCGGTGTTCAACTTCAGGGCAGCAGCGCCACGCTGATTGATATGCAACGAGTATTCGGCGCCGTTGATATCGATTGGGAAGCTCCCCTGGTGGATGGCCTTGGGGATATCGCTGGTCACCAGCTTGCGGGCATGCTGCGCGGAGCCTTTGACTGGTCCCAGCAGGCGAGCGGCAACTTGCGCCGGCAGGTGGGAGAGTTCGCCGTGGAAGAAGCTCGTCTGTCACCGCCTCGCCTGGCACTGGAGGGCTTCTACGACGACGTGCAACAACTCTCGGAGCGAGGCGAACGCCTGGAACAGCGGGTCGCGTTGCTTCGCCAACGACTTCAGCGCCTACAGGACTCCTGATGTCGCGGCTTGCACGCTTCCTGGAAATCAGTCGCGTCGTTGGGCGCTATCGCCTGGACGAGTTGCTCCCCGAGCAAGCCCGTCATCCCATCCTGGGCCTAGTTCTACGTCTGAACCCCTGGCGTATGAATTCCGAAAACGGCCCTCGCGGTGAGCGCTTGCGAGCCGCCCTGGAAGATCTCGGACCCGTGTTTGTCAAATTTGGGCAAATGCTCTCCACCCGAAGGGATCTGTTGCCCGCCGACATCGCCGACGAGTTAGCCAAACTGCAAGATCAGGTACCACCCTTCCCTTCCGAGGAGGCCGTGGCCCGCATCGAAGAGGCCCTGGGCGAATCCGTAGATACATGCTTTGCCCGCTTTGATCGTCAGCCCATGGCCTCGGCCTCCGTAGCCCAGGTTCACAGCGCGCGCACACGAGAAGACCGCGAGGTTGTGGTCAAGGTCATCCGCCCGGGTATCGAGGCCGTGATCCGTAAAGACATGGCCCTTCTGGCCTTTCTCGCGCAGCTCCTGGAGCGTTGGTTTCGCGACGGCCGGCGTCTGCGTCCTGTCGAAGTGGTACGTGACTATCGCCAGACCATCCTCGACGAGCTCGATCTGGGTCGAGAAGCCGCCAACGCGTCCCAACTGCGGCGAAATTTCAGCGACGGCGGCCTGGTGTACGTACCCGAGGTGTTCTGGGACTACACCCGCCGGAACGTCATGGTCATGGAACGCATCCGCGGCATTCCGGTCACGGACCTGGACACCCTTCGCGCCAAGGACGTGGACCTAAAAATCCTCGGGGAACGGGGCGTGGAAATCTTTTTCACACAGGTGTTTCGCGACAGTTTCTTCCATGCCGATATGCACCCCGGGAATATTTTTGTTGATGCCACAGACCCCAAGGACCCCCGCTACATAGCCATTGACTGCGCGATCATTGGCTCCCTTAGCGAGTCTGATCAGTACTATTTGGCGCGGAATCTCCTGGCGATTTTTCGTCGCGATTATCACGAGGTGGCTCAGCTCCACGTAGAGTGCGGCTGGGTACCCGCCGATACGCGGGTTCAGGACTTTGAATCGGCCATGCGCGCCGTATGCGAACCGGTCTTCGAGCGGCCCATCGCAGAAATTTCCTTCGGCCAATTGCTCGTGTACCTCTTTCGAACGGCCGCGCGTTTTGACATGGAGGTGCAGCCTTCTTTAGTGCTGTTACAGAAAACTCTGCTCAATATCGAAGGCCTGGGGCGGCAGTTGTACCCACAACTCAATCTTTGGGACACGGCCATGCCTTTCCTTGAGCGATGGCTGACGGAGCGTTATTCACCGCAAACCCTCGTTCGCAAGCTTCAGCACCACGCCCCATCCTGGCTGGAGCAACTCCCGCAACTTCCCGAAGTTGTCATGGAAAACCTACAGGGCCAAAGGGACCGCCAGCAGCGCGCAGAACGGGAACTGTTGGCATTGCGACGGGAACAGAAACAGCGCCAGAGCCAGGCACGTCGACGCTATGGCGCCGCCATGATTTGCGTGCTGGCCGCCGGCGCGGCGCTACCGAGCCTTCGGGACCTTCTACAACAGGCGCCTACCGTGAGTTGGCTGCTCCTCGCCATTGCCGCGGGCCTAGCTTGGCCGGGTCAACCGACCTGAAACATTCCCACGGTGCAGGTGTGCGATAATCCTCTCCAGAAAGATCGAGGGTGCGATCATGGCCGCAGACACGGCTTTTTTACAGGAAGTCAGCTGGAACAGCGATGGGCTGTTGCCCGCTATCGCCCAGGACTGGAAAACCGGTCAGGTGCTCATGATGGCCTGGATGAATGAGGAGTCCCTGCGTTGCTCCCTGGAAGAAGGGCACGCCGTGTACTGGTCCCGCTCTCGCCAGCGCCTCTGGCGCAAGGGTGAAAGCTCGGGAAACACCCAGCTTGTGAAGGCCGTGCATTTGGATTGCGATGGCGACACCTTGCTCCTGACCGTTGAACAACTCGGCGGCATCGCGTGTCACACCGGACGAGAACACTGCTTTTTTCGACGCTTTCGCGACGGCCAATGGCAAGACGAAGTACCCGTAAAAAAGGATCCGGCGGAAATCTACGGCAATGCCCGTTGATATCCTCCAAGCCCTGGACGAGGTCCTGGAGGCACGGCGATCCGCCAGCGCCGACAGCTCCTACGTCGCCAGTCTTCACGCCAAAGGTTTGAATCGGATCCTAGAAAAAGTGGGAGAAGAGGCCACAGAGGTTATTCTGGCCGCCCGCGATATGCAGGACGCCCGGTCCCAAGGGGGGGAGCTGCAAGACGCGACACAGGCCCTCGTGGGGGAGGTAGCGGATCTTTGGTTTCACACCCTGATCATGCTGAGTAATCAGGGCCTGCAGTCAGCCGATGTGCTGGCGTGTTTGGAACAACGCTTTGGTCTTTCCGGTCATACCGAGAAAGCCGCAAGACATAACAGCGAGCCGTGAACGGCAGCACACCGTCACGGCGGGGAAGGAGTTAGCTATGGGATTAGGTGGAATCAGTGTCTGGCAGTTGCTTATCATCCTGGCCATTGTGGTCATGGTTTTTGG
>DIYG01000044.1 GCA_002428935.1 Halieaceae bacterium UBA6060 | reverse complement strand
GCGGCGGGGGGTGTTGCTCGCAGAGCCATCTACCGTAAGCATGAGTAACATCCAAACGGCGGTGCCCGGTGCCCACCTCGTCGGCGCGAGTGTGGATCTCCTCGGTGATGCGGGGCCCGAAGCCTATGGGACGGCTACGCGAACTCTGCTTCAGGACCCGGGCTACAACGCCCTTTTGGTGCTGCTCACGCCCCAGCGCAACACGGACCCCGTGGCCTGTGCCCAGGCTGTGGTCGAGGCATCGGGCAGTGCTCGGAAACCGGTGTTGGCCTGCTGGATGGGGCAGAACCTGGTGGCTGAAGCACGGCAAGTATTGGCTGCAGCGGGGATTCTCCAGTTCACCAGCCCCGAGCGTTGTCTGGATGCTTTTGCCTATCTCGCGGCCTATGAGCGGCACCAGGCGGTACTTCTCCAGGCGCCACCGCCGCAAAGTGTTCAATCACCGCCGGATATCCAGGGCGCTCACCTGATGATCGAGGATGCGATCAGTCATCGACGGGAGCGTCTGACGGTATCCGAAGGCAAGGCTCTGCTGAGCGCATTTCACATCCCCGTACAACACAGCATCAACGTGACTTCCGCCAGTGACGCGCTTGTGGCGGCGGAGACTCTGGGGCTTCCCGTGAGCCTGCACGTCAACACCCCCGATGCGCTGACCCCCGGTGCCCCCTTGCCCCGTCGCGATGTACGGGATGCACCCACGGTGCGCACGGCCTTTCGCGCCATCCACGAGCAGATGGCCCAGGAGTTTCCCCAGGCCCGAGTGAGCGGTATCGGCGTGCAGCGCTTGCGAGAGCGGGGGGATGTTCGTGAAATTCAGGTGGGTATCGAAATCGATGCGGACTTTGGGCCAGTTATCCTCCTTGGGCCCTTACACGGCAGTGCCGCCGCTGACTTATGCGTGTCCCTGCCACCGTTGAACAGCTTTCTCTGTCGGGATTTGATCCGTCGAGCTTTGGTATCGAGCCCCGGTCTCATCAATGACAGTGCCCAGGAGCAGGCGCTGCTGGACCTACTCATGCGTGTCTCGGAAATCTGTTGCGTACTTCCAGAGATCAAACGCCTGCAGATGAAGCCCGTGCAAATCCTTCGGGGGGAACTGGTGGTGGAGCACGTGCACATCGAGATCGCGCCGCCCCAGACTTCTACCCGGCGCTATGGTCACATGGCCATCCATCCCTACCCGGAAGATATGGTCCGCCGGTGGCAGCTTCCCGACGGACAAGATGTGGTGATCCGCCCCATCCGGCCCGAAGATGCGGCCATGGAGCAGGCCTTTGTCGATGGCCTGTCCCAGGAAAGCCGCTATAACCGTTTCATGTACCGTCTGGATAAACTCACGCCCAAGATGCTCGCTCGCTTTACCCAGATCGATTACGACCGGGAGATGGCCCTTACGGTGGTTTTGGACGAATACGGACCCGAAGCGCAAATTCTCGCCGTGGCGCGCTACGTCGCCAACCCTGACGGACAATCCTGCGAATTCGCCTTGACCGTTGCAGACGGCATGCAGCGACAGGGCATCGGTCGCCAGTTAATGCAAAGCCTTATGAACGCGGCTAGAGATCGAGGGCTGGAGATCATGGAGGGAGACGTTCTCAGTTCCAATCGCAAGATGCTCCGCTTGTGCGACGGTCTGGGGTTTCGTCTGGTGCGGCGGGTGGATGACCCCGACGTGACCGAGGTCCGGCGTCACCTCTAGACGCCCTGGAAGAATATATCTTCGGTCCTTTTGGAGCACAGGATGTCTTCTTCACGCCCCCGCCGTGCACGCTTCGTTCTGGAGGCGGAGAACTTCTCGCTCCAGGTTCATGACATGCTCATCGTGTTCGCCAAGCTCGCGAAGGGCCTGGGTCAGAGATAACAGATAGTCCGCATTGCTGCCGCTGGGACCGTGGCTGGCGACGATATGCCGGGCCAGCTCTCGGTCATCACCACCGCCGAGAAACGCCGGGTTGTCTTCGGCGGCGATGTAGAAGGTGCCGGAAACCGTTGCTTCACGGTGATCAAGGTACAGCCGAGTTCGGTGGCGTTCGTAGCCATTTTTTTCTCGATGATCCAGGTGGGCAAACACCGACTCCTCGACGCGATAGGCGACACCCCGACACAGGGAGGCCGGGGAGCGCACCAGGGTTACTACACGACCCGGCGCCTCTGGTGTGCCGCGATGATCATGGGAGCCCTGCCAGAAGCGTCGTTCCCAGCCCCGGAGGGTCGCTACCTCGCGATCCAGAAAGGGAAAATCAACTTTGTAGATAAGGGATCCGTAACCGAATACCCAGTGGTCGTCTGTTGCCATTACCCGTGCCTGGCCTCTGCTCCATCGCAGTGTACATCTGCTGGCAGCGCAAGCTCGTACATCCACGGAATGGGTAGATGCGAAAGGGAGCAAGGATGAGTCTGGACTCTGACGATGGACAGGGAGCGACGGGCGAGGGCGCTGCTGGCGCTCAAGCTTTGGTCATCGGCGCCAGCGGTGGCATTGGTCAAGCTGTTCTCGAGCACTGGTTGGACGATCTTCGTTTTGATCGAGTGTGGGCCACTACCCGTGATCCCGCCGCCCTCGCGGACCTGGAGACCGAGGCGGGTGGTCGCCTGCGAGTGCTTGCGGCACCTCCCACCGCATCCCGGGAACTGGAAACTGCCCTCAACGGTCGGATAGAGACCGTATTAGAGGGAGCGCCGCGGCTTAGTCGCGTGGCCATCACCGTTGGCACGCTCCACAGCGCTGACTATCAACCGGAGAAATCCCTGGGTGCTCTGCGCAGTGACGCCTTGGGCGAGGTGTATCGAGTGAACTGTATTCTGCCTTTGCTGTGGGTGGCCGCGCTGGGTCGCGGATTACGGCGAAGTCGTGACTGCCGCGTCGCCGTGCTCAGCGCCCGGGTCGGAAGTATTGAAGACAACGGTCTGGGAGGTTGGTACAGCTACCGATGCTCGAAGGCCGCCCTGAATATGGGGCTCAAATCCGCCGCCATTGAATTGGCGCGTCGAGCCCCCGGGGTAAAGCTTCTGGCCTATCACCCGGGCACGGTGGCGACGGGGCTTTCCGCGCCATTTCAGCGGGGTGTGGCGCCCCAGAAACTGTTTTCACCCTCGTTTACTGCACGGTGTTTGAGTGAGCTTCTCGATGACCATGGACCGGACGGTCAGCTTCACTATCTGGATTGGGCAGGGGCACCGATACCCTGGTAGGAATAACCCAGTTTAATACTCAACTATTGTGGTTTATGATGCGTGCCAGCGGTACTGCCGCGCGTCCTGTTGTAGCTTCATCGATTTGGAGATCCACCATGAAACAGCGTTTCGGACTGCTTGTGCTGTCCATTGTTCTTCTCGCGGGCTGTGCTCAATATGAATCCGAACGCGGCGTAACCGTGAACTGGGATCCCGCCGCGCTGAGTGGCTTTGAAAAGGGAGTCAGCACGCGTGCGGATGTTATGGCCGCCCTGGGCCCTCCGTCCCAGCTTGTCAGCCTGGGGGGCGAGACGGTGTTGTATTACCTCAATGAGTCCGCCAGCGGTCGCGGTCTGATCCTGGTGGTGTACAACCGTTTTGAGATTGATGCGAACTACGATCGCGCGGTGTTTATCTTTGATGCCGACGATCGACTCACGGATTTCTCTGGCTGGATCGAGCCCCGTGAAGAGAGCTAACGCCCTTGCCCTTGTGCTCCTTCTCGGTCTGAGTGGTTGCACACAGTGGTACTACGATCTGGGATCAGCGTTGCCGGAAGGCTATGAGCAAAGCGCCGAAGGCGACTCCCTGGCGGAGGTGCTTGCAACCCTGGGTCCGCCCATGCGTTTCGCCGCCAATGAAGGTGGCATGATGATGGCCTGGGAGGCCTGGCGTATTCGTGAAGACGCCATAGGTGTCAGCCTCGGTTGGGTGGGCGCAGACTTTCTCACCGTCGACTGGGGTAGTGCGCATATCCGCGGCGACTATTTTCTTCTAAGCTTTGACGACGAGCATCGGGTGAACGCCGCCGCCAGGGTTCGTCGCGATGACGATATTGGATCCGGTGCGGCGATACAGCCATTTTTCGGCTTTGTATCCGTAGTGAGCGTCGACGATTTGTTGCTACCTCTGCCACAGCACGCCTGGGGCGCGGCGCAACTCTTCCCCTTGCCCGGTGTACTGAACAATCCCGAACGGCCCGGCATGGGCGATACGGGTATCGAACAACGGGGCACGCCCCTTGGCGCCGGTGCTCGAACCCTGGAATGGCTGGATTAAACCGGGGATCTGCAGTACACAGGAGAACCAACCCCGTAATAACCCAAATAACCTTATGGGAGAACAATAATGGATTACCAAACGCTTCCTGCATTCCTTGATCACTGGGCCGACACGCGCGGCGACAAGATCTGGATGCGTGACCTGCGTGAAGAAAATGCTGAGGAATATTCCTGGTCCGAGGCCCGCCGTCAGATCAATGCCGTGGCGGCCGCCCTGGAAACGCGCTTCGGTCACGAAAACAACATGGTGCTGTTATCCCGAAACCGCGCTCACTGGTTCATGGCCGATTTGGCCATCGTGCGTTCCGGGAATGTCACCGTCAGCATGTTCACAACCCTGCCGGCGAGCACTGCCCAATACATCGCCGAGTTCACCGAGGCAGGGGTGATTTTCGTGGGGGAAAGCCCCAACTGGGAGGCGGTCCGTCCCGTGCTTCCCCAAGACATCACCATCGTAACCCTGCCTGGGGTAGACATAGACGGTGATCATCTAACCTGGGATCAATTACTCGCTGAGGGTGAAGACAGCAGCGTGGCCTACGCCTGCCAGCCCGACGATATGATGTCCCTGGTCTTTACCTCAGGCACCACGGGCCTGCCCAAGGGCGTTATCCAAACCCATGCCAGCAACGTGGTGCCCATTAGGCGTTTTATCACCGAGTTTGGACTTCGCGATGAGCCGCGATATTTCTCCTACCTGCCGCTCTCCCATATCGCCGAGAGGCAGATCGTGGAGTACTCGTCGCTGTTTTGCTGCGGTGAGGTGAATTTCAACGAATCCCTTGAGACCCTTTTGCGCGATCTGCAGCGCACCCAACCGCATATGTTTTTTGGTCCGCCGCGCATATGGGAGCAGTTCCAGCAGGCGGTGTTGGGCAAGCTCGGCGGTCAAGAGGCTTTGGATGGCATGCTCAAGGACGACCCCACGGCCATGGGTAAACTGGTCCTGGATACCCTGGGGCTGGGTGAAGTGGAGTATTGCTTGACTGCCGCAGCGCCCACTCCGCCGCCACTCATCCACTGGTGGCAGAGCCTCGGTCTGACCCTCATGGAAGGATTTGGTCAGACGGAAGCCATGGGCCTGATTGTCAGCGGGGAAAACACCCGCCGTATCGGCTCCATCGGCAAACCCATTGGCGAGGTGGAGTACAAGATAACGGAAGAGGGCGAGCTAGCCGTGAAGGCCGATGGTTGCACTCCCGGTTACTACAAGCAGCCGGACAAAACCGCCGAGCTGATTCGCGATGGCTGGTTGCACACCGGCGATAAAGCGCGGGTCGATGACGATGGTTTTCTCTATATCACCGGTCGGGTAAAGGATTATTTCAAGACTATCCAGGGCAAGTTTGTTGCCCCACCACCCATCGAAGGCAAGTTTGCGGACAACGCTTTTGTCGAGCAGCAGTGTCTGATGGGGCGGGGGTTTTCCAAGACCGTGATGGTGGCCGTCCTCACGGAAGCCGCTCGCAGCGAGGCCAAGGAAGTGGTGGAGACCTCTCTGCGGGATTCCGTAGCGGCGATTAACGACAGCGTTGAGAAACACGCGCGGATTGGCGCTGTGATCGTTAGTGAAGAGCCCTGGTCCATCGAAAACGAAATTCTCACGCCGACCCTTAAGATCAAGCGTGACAAGATCGACGAACGATTCGGCGAGCTTGGCGAGCGCCTGGCTCGTGAGGCGGCGGAGCAGGGCGAAATGCTGGTGCACTGGCTCTGAACGATTCCGTCGACGATGCTGGACAGGTATGGGTGGATGCCGATGCCTGTCCGGTACCCATCAAGCAGATTCTGTTTCGCGCCGCAGATCGAGCCCGGTGCCCTGTAACGCTGCTTGCAAACCACCCCATGCAGGTGCCGGGATCACCCTATGTACGCTTCGTGCAGGTGCCCAGCGGCTTGGATGTGGCGGATAATGAAATCCTCAAACGGGCGCGCCCCGAAGATCTTGTGGTCACCCAAGATATTCCTCTCGCCGCGGAAATCGTCGCCTTGGGTGCGCTGGCCGTAAGTCCCCGAGGCGAGCCCTTCACCCGGGAAAACGTGCGATCTCGCCTGGCTATTCGCGACTTCATGACCGAGCTGCGCGACAACGGGGTGCGCACCGGCGGACCCTCGCCCCTGGACGCCACGGACAAGCAGCGCTTCGCTAATGCCTTGGATCGCTGGCTGGCACGGCGGTCGCGGAGCTAGGCGTTGGCAGAGCTCAGGTGTTCCCCTTGGTAGCCTGAAATAGGGTGCTTCTCGTTATAACAAACGTCTTTCGGAATGACGAAAACTGTCATTTTTTCGTAAGTATGGCTTTGTTAAGCTTCCATATCATTCGTGGTTTTCCCGTTTGCAGAGTGTGTTTATCCAGGATATTCCCTTTTTCCGAGGTGCCGCTGGGAAAATTCCGTGGAATAGGGGCGGAGATTTTCCCTGATGGCGGCAGATGACAGGCAGTATTCTTCTGATTCAGGGTTATAATATTCGCTCCAAGCGGTCGTGATGGTTCGGACGGTTTTATCGAGTTGTATCGCCTTGTCCCCGTGGGCAGTCCAGTCCTCTAGCCGCGTTACAGTTTTGAGTGCGCGTTAGTGTTACGCAGTTCCGTTCCACGCAAAGGAAACTTGCAAAGGAAGTTTGCTATGAAATCAGAATCTCCTTCTTCTACTAGTCGTCGTGCAGCTCCTATGGCGATGTCCGGTGTCTTGGCTGCGGCGCTCGGTTTTGCACCCGCTGCATTGGCGGAGCTGGAGTGGGTGCTCGCGCCCTATCTGTGGGCCTCCGATGTGGTCTTGGACGCCACCATCAACGGGGACCAAAACCTCGGTAATGACGTGTCTTTCTCCGACTTGATTGACAAGGTGGACCTAGCCTTCATGGGCCACGGCGAGGTTCGTGGTGAAAACTGGGGCGCCTTTGCCGACGCCATCTACATCACCCTGAGCGATGAAACCACGCGCAACATATCTATCGGCCCTGGTCCAGGCGTCGATCTTGATGTGGAGGGTGACCTGACCATGGAGATCTACGAGTTGGGCGGCTTTTATCGCATGGGCGAGGTGGCGCCGGGTAGTGCCGAGGTCGACCTAATGTTGGGCGCCCGGACCATCGACATGGATCTGGACATCGATATCACTCTGCCAGCGCCTCCAGGAGCGCAGATCGGGCCAAACTCCAGCCAATCGGAAACCGATGTATTTGCCGGGGTGCGGGTGATTGGCCTGTTCAATGACCGTTGGGGTTACAAGCTCCGCGCCGACTACGGTGAAGGCGGTACGGAAGGCACCCTGAACCTCATGGGTACTATCGGTTACACCTTTGGCGATGGATTGTTTACCCTGGACGTGGGCTACCGCCACTTCGAGGTTGAGCTGGCCAATGACAGCGGTGCGATCAACACGGAGACCGATATTGAAATGTCCGGTCCCCTGGTCGGGTTTATCTTCGCCTTCTGATTATTCAATAGCCGGAAGCAAACCGGCGGATCGACCGCCGGTTTGCTTCGATAGGTCCCTGAGGTTAGGTCCCTGGGGTTGGCTCCCAGAGCTAGCGCAAGAATTCGTTACGGGTCGCCGGGTCACTCTTAAACACGCCGCCCAGGGCTGTTGTGCGTGTGGCCGAGTTACTGTCCATTACGCCGCGAGATTTCACGCAGTAGTGCACGGCATTGATCGTGATGGCCACGTCTTCCGTTTCTAGCAGCGTTTGTAGGGCTACCAGCACCTGCTGGGTCAGGCGCTCTTGGACCTGAGGGCGCTGGGCGAAGAAGCGGACGATACGGTTGATCTTCGATAGACCGATGATTTTTGCACCAGGTATGTAAGCCACCCGGGCGCTGCCATCGATGGTGACAAAGTGGTGTTCGCAGGTACTGGTGACGTCGATGTCGTCCACCAAAACCATTTCCTCGACCTGCATTTTATTGTCGATGACGGAAATCTTCGGAAATTGACCGTAATCCAGGCCCCCAAAAATCTCGTCTACGTACATTTTCGCAATGCGATGGGGCGTTTCCTGCAGGCTGTCGTCCCTAAGGTCCAAGCCCAGGGTCTCGGTGATGTCACGAAAGCTGTCACGGATTCGTTCATATTTCTGCTGCCGGTCCAACCCATTGTCGATCATGGGCGTCTCCAGGCCGCGCTCGACGAGCGCTTCCCGGACCCGCTCGGCCGCAGCACTGCAGCTTGGCGGGAAGGCCAGGGTGTGTTCGGTGATCTCTGCCAGGGCCTGTGTCATAAAATGGTCTCCTTTAAGAGTGATATTCTACGCTGGAACGGGTGCTTTGGATCGTCGGTCACGCTCACTTTGACAGGGTCGGGGGCCGATGCAACACTGACGCCCATCATTCACGCAAGTGGTATAGGAGGCGTGTGTCGTGAGCGGTAAGGAAAGACCCATGCGACTGGGCATCATGGGGTTCGGCCAAACGGGGCGTCAAATCTACGACCTGGCTGCGGCCACCGACGACCTTAAGGTCATGGCCATTGCCGATATCGGTCGGCCAGACATCCTGCATTATCTTCTTCAATCGGAAAGCCGTCATCCAGAGCGCTATCACCTGGAGGGCAACTTCCTGGTTTCCGATACCCAGCGCACCCGGCTCATGTGCATTGATGAGCCTGTGGAGATGCCCTGGGATGTCTTTGAAGTAGATCTGGTTATCGATGCGACGGGTGTCTATAGCAGCGAACTCGACATGCAGGATCATCTGGCCGGGGGCGCGCCTCGGGTGCTTATCCGCACCCTGCCTACGGACAACATCGATCGAATCGTTATTCCGGAAATCAATGGGGACACAGCGGATCGCCGAGATCGCATGATTTCCGCCGCGTCGCCGACGACGACGGCGCTCTGCCTGTTGCTGCATATTCTCAGCGAGCGTTTTGTGATCGAAAGCGGCTCCATGACCACGGTCCATGCCTACACTTCGGACCAGGCCCTGCAGGATTACGCTGGAAGTGATTACCGGCGCAGCCGGTCCGCGCCCAAGAACATCATTCCCAATGGTCACGAGGCCGGGAAATGGCTTGGGCATGTTTTGCCCACCTTTGCGGGAAAGATGCACACCTCTACCCTCAACGTGCCGGTACAAGAGGGCTGTCTCCTGGATACCACGCTGGTTCTGGATCGCGATGATGTTTCGGCGGAGGACATCAATGACGCCATGCGAGACGGAGCAAAGCGCTACGGCAATAGCGTCGGCGTGACGGAGGACCCCATCGTGTCTTCCGATGTTTTGGGAAGCGATTACTCGTTGTTGTTCGATGCCCGCGGCACCCTAAAGGCGGGAAAACACTTCATCAAAACCCTGGGCTGGTACGAAACCCGTGGTCATGCGGCGCGGCTGCTCGAGGCGGCGCGGCTTTATCGGCGGCTTGATCAAGCGGCGGGGGTGGCCTGATGTCCAAGTTAAAGGTAGCGGTAAACGGATTTGGTCGCATTGGCCGCGCGGTCTTTCGCATCATCGAAGAGCGTGACGACATGGAAATCGTCGCGGTCAATGACCTCTTCGACCACGAGGCCCTGCGTTATTTGCTGAACTACGACACGGTCATGGGGCCCTTTCCCCACGATCTGGCCCTGGAGGATGATCACCTGGTGACCCCCAAGGGTCGGGTGCGTATGTTCAGCGAAAGGGACCCAGCTCAGCTGCCCTGGGGTGAACTCGGTGTCGACGCGGTGGTGGAAGCCACGGGCGTATTTCGAAAACGGGAACAGTTGGAGGTTCACCTGGAGGCCGGCGCCCCCCGGGTGCTGCTGACCGTTCCAGCGAAAGATGATATCGACTTCACGGTAGTGCTGGGGGTCAACGAGGACGGTCTCGATCCATCCCATCGGATCATTTCCAACGCCAGTTGTACCACCAATTGCCTGGCACCCATGGCCAGAGTCCTTCATGAGGAGTTTGGCATTCGCGAGGGTGTAATCAATACGGTGCACGCCTATACCAACGATCAGCGTCTGGCGGACGTTCCTCACTCGGATTGGCGGCGCAGCAGGGCGGCAGCGGAGAACATTATTCCCACGTCTACGGGCGCGGCGAAGGCCGTAGGCGTCGTGCTTCCGGACTTGCAGGGTCGTCTCCATGGCATCGCGTCCCGCGTGCCGGTGCCTGACGGTTCCGTGGTCGATTTGTTTGTGAAACTTGCGCGCACCGTATCGGTCGAAGAGGTGGACAGGGCTATCCACGCTGCGGCGCAAACGCCACGTTTGGAAGGCATTCTCCAGTACAGCGATAGACCGTTGGTATCCACCGATGTCATTGGTAATAGCCACTCGTCTATTTACGACAGCGGTTTTACGGCGGTAACCGGCGGACGCTACTTAAGAGTCTTGAACTGGTACGATAACGAGTGGGGCTACAGCTGCCGCGTCTGTGATGTGTTGGCGACCATTGGCGGTTGGTCTTAGGTCCTTCGAGACAGGCCGCAGAGCTCTATACCACGGTTTTTGAACGTTTACTGACAGGACACGGAACACCATGATGACACGCGTATTAGGGCATAGCAGCCTCGGCTCAATGATCGGCACTTTACTGGTGGGTCTGTTGTTCAGTTCCATCGCTGGCGCCGGAGAGTATGAGGATACGATCCAGTCTTTCCGAGCCGCTGATGATACGGCGGAGTTTTTCAATACGGCTTACGGCTACGTGGTGTTTCCCACGGTAGGCAAGGGTGGTCTCGGCATCGGTGGCGCTCACGGTTCCGGGCGTGTGTATGCCCAGGGTGAATACGTCGGTGATACCAACATGACGCAGCTCACGGTGGGTTTGCAAATGGGGGCCCAGGCCTTTAGCCAAATGATCTTCTTGGAAGACGAACGCGCCTTTCAGAGCTTCACCTCCGGTAACTTTGAATTCAGCGCTCAGGCCACGGCGGTGGCTATTACCGCAGGGGTTTCTGCAGAGGCCAACACCGGTGGCGGCACCAGTGCCGGCGCCAGCGGTGGTCGTAACGACGCAAACCTTTCCCATGGGGGTTATCGCAAAGGCATGGCCATCTTCACCATCGCTCGCGGTGGTTTGATGTATGAAGCAAGCCTCGGGGGGCAGAAGTTCAGCTATAAGCCTCTATAGGCTGGCTGAACATATAGGCTACTCGTCTCCTCCACCGAGGACGAGTACGTGGAGTGCTCGGGGCCCGTGGGCTCCCAGCACCAACTGCATGGCGATATCCGCCGTACTCGACGGCCCGGAAATCATCATCAGCCCACGGGGTCGCGCTCGGGAGTTTCTTAGCTTGTCGTGATCCCAGACCCTCTCCAGGGTGGGGTGTACGTCTTCGGCGTACACCAGAATCACCTGATCTTCACAAAGCAGATTGTTTAGGGCCGGGTTGTCCCGGTCCAGCCACAGGTACAGGGATCCGGTTTCTGCAATGGCGCCCTGGGCGAAACTAACGCTCAGGGCATCGCCCGGTTCCGCGTGGCCAAACCTCGGCAGCAAGCCCCCCTCCCGCCAGGGCAACGCGGCAAGTCGAGCATCGTGTCCTGCGACGAAGCGCCGCTGGCCATACCGGCTGGCGATGTACTCGGTGAGAGCGGCTACGGCTTCCTTTCGGTCCGCCACGCGGGCAGCGCTAGCGCCATTGCGTTCCAGGTTTTGGATTAAGGCCTGGTGGTAATCGTCGCCGGGAAGCGGGGCGCTAGGGGCTGGAGCCAACGCCGCCAGCTCCGCCTCTATGGCGCCCCGGGAGGTTTTTCGCGAGGCTCCGCGCACCCGAGCGAGAACTTCACGCTCCGCGCTCATGACTTGTGCTCCTTCCGATATGAGGCCAGGAAAGAATCTCCCTCGGGGGATGGTAGCTCTCGGGCCTGGAGCCAGCCGCCAGCAAGGGGTAGGTAGCGTATAAACCCCCGATCGCGACCAAGACGGTGCATGACGCGCACCGCGATACGGGTGATCTGGCGATACAGCGTGGGGTGGCGAGCCAGCCAGCTATGAAGCCTTATTCCGAAGCGCCAGCGACGAGCGCTGATGCCTTCGGCAAACGCTTCGGCGCGCAAGTCGCGCAGGAGGTCTGGCAGGGGGATATTCGCCGGACAGACTTCTTCGCAGCGACCGCAGGCCGTGCAGGCATGGGGTAGGGCCTCGGCCTCGTCCAGGGAAGTGAGTAGGGGGGTGAGCACCGAGCCCATGGGTCCGGGGTAGACCCACCCGTAGGCATGTCCGCCGGCACTCATGTACACGGGGCAGTGGTTCAGACAGGCGCCGCAGCGGATGCACTGGAGCATTTCCCGATAGTCGCTGGCCAGGAGCTCTGTGCGTCGATTATCGAGGAGAACGAAATGAGTCTCCACGGGCCCATCGATATCTCCTTCCCGGCGGGGGCCACTGTAGAAACTCGTATAGCAGGTCACCGCCTGGCCCGTCGTCGACCGCACGAGGAGGCGGAGCATGGCCATGGCATCCTCGGGTCGGGGCAGCACCCGATCAATGGATGTGCAAATGATCAGGGTCTTGGGAAGGTTGGCGCAGAGGTCTCCATTGCCCTCATTGGTTACCAGCATGGAATAGCCGTTCTCGGCGATCAGCGCATTGCTGCCTATGACCCCCACGTCTGCGGCAAGAAACTCTTCCCGCAATACTTGTCGGGCCTCGGCGACCATGGCTGCGGCGCTGTCCAAGTCTCGTTCTCCCAGATCGTGCCGCTCAAGAAACAGTTCCCGAATTTCCGCTTCCGGTTTGTGCAGGGCGGGGCCGACGATATGGCTGGGAGTTTCTCCAGCTTCCTGGATAATGTATTCACCGAGGTCGGTTTCGCGGACCTTGATGTCGGCCGCTTCCAGGGCGGCGTTGAGGCCGGTCTCTTCCGTGACCATGGACTTGCCTTTGGCGACCCGCTGGGCTTCGACCTGGGTGCAGATATCCAGGACTATGGCGTTGAGTTCATCACCATCCCGGGCCAAATGAACCTGATTGCCGTTTTCTCGCGCTTGCCCGATGAACTGTTCCAGGTAATGGCCAAGGTTATCCAGGCTGTGGCGACGAATCGCTTCGACCTGATCACGCAAACCCTGGAACGCCTGACTATCAAAGGCCTCTACCGCTTGATCACGGAGCAGCGGCATGAACAAACCCAGGGCGGCGCGATTTGCGGCGCGCTCGGGTTCCGCGAGGGCCTCGTCGGCGCGGCGCAGGAAGTCTCGGCTGTGTTGCTCCATCAGTCTTGACCGGACTCAGCGTGCGCAATGCCCGGTACGTCTGCGGTACCGGCTAACACTTCCGCGACGTGACGGAACTCGACATCGCTCCCCAGGCGACGAGCCCGTCCCGCCAGGGCCAAGAGACAGCCGAGGTCACCGGCTACGAGTAAGTCGTTGTCGGTTTTGCTGAACTCCAGAAGCTTGTCGTCAGCCATTTTGGCGGAAATCGCCGGCATCTTTGCGCAGAATGTACCGCCGAAGCCGCAGCACACGTCGCGCTGATCCAATTCCCTTGGCTCTATGCCAGCGTTCCGAAGGAGGGCTCGGGGTTGCTCGCGGACCCCAAGCTCTCGCAGGCCCGCGCAGCTATCGTGATAGGTGAGTGCCGCCGGTTTCACCGATGGGGTCGGCGTATAGACGCAGACATCCTGCAGGAATTGAGTCAGTTCAAAGACTCGCTCTCCGAGCGCCTGCGCTCGTTCTCGCCATTCACCGGCGAGAAGCTTTGGATAGTGGCATTTGAGCATTCCAGCACAGGACCCGGAAGGTGCAACCACGAAGTCGAAGGGCTCAAAGGTTTCGATGGTTTGCTGGGCGATGCCCATGGCACCTGGATAGTCGCCACTGTTGTACGCGGGTTGACCACAGCAGGTCTGATCCTGGGGTACGTGAACATCGCATCCCGCATCCTCCAGGAGCTGCAGGCTGGCCCGAGCCACACTGGGGCGCATAAGATCGGCGAGGCAGGTGACGAACAGCGCCACCCGCTTGCCCACAAGCCGCGTGGGGAGCTGCCGATCGGGGCTAGACGCATCATGGCCCTGTGTTTCCGGACTCGGCGTCTCCGAAAAAGGAGACTTGTCTCCATATCCACTCACGGTGCGGCCCTATTATTTTTGCAGGTCGCTCCAGTATACAAGGGCGATGACCCTAGATCGCCAGCAGTAGGAGAGCGCTCAGCAGCCAGCCGCCAAGCACCAGCAACCAGCCTCGTAGCCAGGGATGTCTGGTCAGGCGTAGAGCGCCGAAGAGAGCACTGCTTGTGATTATGGTGATATCTCCGGAGTTGAGCGTTCCCATGAGGTTGTCTAGACCAAAGCTACGCAGGGGAACGGCGACGTCGGGTGCCACCAGCCAGCCGTGGGCCGTGCGTAGGGAGGCTTGTTCGCCGTAGAAATAGCGTCCGTCATGATCCACGAGTACGGCATGTTCCTTGAGCATTCCTATATGGCCGCCTTTACCCGAGTGAAAAGCGGTCCAGGCACCGACGCTACCCAGGAGGGCGGGAAGGAAACACAGAGCGTGAAACCCTCCAAAGAGCAGCCAAAAACTGGAAGCGGCGAGTACCGCGCTTCCGACCAGTAACACCCCCAGCTGTCGGATTTTGGTGTCTCGCGTTGGGGCATCGGCCAGCCAGTGAATGCCCGAGGGCAGGGGATCTAGGAGTGCCGTGCGCCCGTCTGGTAAAGACTGCAGGGCACGGATGCTTACCCCTGCGAGGAGGGCCAGAAGAGCGCCGACAGCGGCCAGGAGCAGTGGGAGGGCGACACCGAAACGACGGAGCTGAGCTCTGAGTTGCGTTTGTGTCTGCCATCGCTGGCGTTCGTCATCAAGCATGGAGGAGACGAAGTCCGCTTCCCGGACTCCGGCTTGGGTAAAGCGCTGCACCCGGGGGTCTTCCGCGCTCGCCACCAGCACTACGTTGCGCCAACGGCTCAGGTAGGCATTGCTCCCCAGCGTTGCGGGGATGCTTGTGCCTTGCCCCCACCGGGAGTCAAAGCGATACAAGCCCGCCGTCGTCGAAGCGCCCTGCAAAATCGCCCAGTGATGATCATCGGCGGTGATGATGTCCTGGATGCGATCTTGCCCTGCGCCAACGGCTCCGTCGGGCATAAGTAGCAAGGCGTCAAGCTGTTGGCCAAAGCGCTTGTCGTCCGGGCGATATACGCCCAATAAGGGACCCTCGGCGGCGGGTACAAGCAGCAGACCATTGTGGGCCACCAGGCGTGCCTGACCCCAGGGGAGCTGCACCGCGGCTCGCGCCAGCTCCGTTCCTTGGGTATCGCTCAGGAGCAGCTCTCCGCTGTCGGCGAGGAGATATTGCCGGTCGCCCAGGTAAGAGTGGGCCCGGGCCAGGATGCGCGTCTGGCTCGTATTCTTGAGCACGGGGGAGCAATGCCCCTCGTCCAAATCGCAGCGCAAATAACGCGCTAGACCGTCTTCGCCGCTGCCGGTGAGATACACAAAGCCCTCTTGGTCGGCACTGAGAGGCGGTGCTAAGGAAGACAGACCCAGCTCCGAGGCCTCGATACGCTGTCGGGGCAGTCCAGATCGCTCATGAAGGAGAAGCACCCCGGGAAGCATCATGAGCAGGCGATTGCCAGCAACGGCACTAGTGGCCAGGGGCCCTCGGGGTTCCTCACCTACGGGTTGCGCAGGGAAACGAACGACAATAGCGATCACCAGGATACACAAGGCCAGCGCGACAGCGGTCGCGACGAGGGCCCGCAGCTGCAGGCTTTGCAGAAGGGCTTGCTGAGGTCGTGTGGCAGCGGGTCGCAAAGCAAAGAGGTTGGGTGCCTTGCCCCGCAGAGGGGATTTCTCTGTGCCTGAGCTGTCTCTAGATCGAGTCTGGTTTTCACGGTCAGGCTCGCGCTCCTGGGGTGCTGGGGTCTCTCTGGGCTTTGGTCTTTTGGCTGTGGTGCCTGGGTGTTGAGCTGCTCTTTTTGGTGTTGATTCGGCGGGTGTGCGTGTGGATGTGGCCACCGCTGATTTCACTGGGTCGCTATCGGGAGAATGGCGTTTCTCGAGGTTCCCGTCCGGCGACGAGCTGATCGTTTGCTCTTCTCCCCTGGGCGATTCCCCCTGGGGCGTGGGCGTTTCCTTTTCGGCTTTCGGTACCTCGCAGATCAAGCCCACGGCCCGGAGCTGCTTGTACAAACGTAGGGCGTCGACGCGGGTTAGGTTGCGGCGCAGGGGTACCGCCTGGCCGCGGAAGAAGCCGTCCACGGCGTCGGTGTTCTTGAGACCAAAAAACCCGGCGAGGGTGCGGCGGGCTCGCTCCGGGTCTGTGCCCGGAAGCAGCTGGCCCGCGAAGACCAGGTTGTAGCGCTGGTCTGGCTCGGGCTTCAAGGGGCGGCGATGATCCGGGGGTTAGCCATCGGAGACGAGGGAGAACTCGATGCCCGCCCGTTTTTCCAGGCGGGGTAACAACGCGGGTGCGAGTG
>DIYG01000189.1 GCA_002428935.1 Halieaceae bacterium UBA6060 | reverse complement strand
GGCCTCAAAGCGCTCCGCGGCGATGCTCATGGTGTTCATGGCGTTGGCAAACACCATGCCCGCCAGAGGGATTAGGAATCGCGGCTCAAACCAGCGAGGCAGTTCAAGCACCCACTGGGTGACAATAAGCAACATGCTGCCCCCACACAGGCCAAGGGCCAAGAAAGATGCACCCAAGAGCTGCGCGGGCCGTCGGGGCAGGGGTTGCAAAGCGATCCAACTCCCCGCCAGGAGCATAATCAGCAATGCGCTGAGTACGATAAGCGGATCATCCGTCTCGAAGAGCCAGGTAAGTACGTAGCCGATCAACAGGAGTTGTACGAGCATACGCAGATTCGCCCAAACGCCCTCCCCCACGCGTAAGGACCAGCGGTACATGATGCCCAAAAGCAAGATGGTAGGTAGAAACGCCAGGGCAAGCTGGGTGAACTCGATGCGAGGTAAGCCATCGGCCATAACTCAGGAAAACCTCCCTCCTAGCCAGGTCCCAACTGGACCTGTGCGGGTCGAGTTACTATTGTGCGCGTCTTCTCCTCATCTTTGGTATCTCCATGGAAAACTTTAGCAATACCGTAGGCTTCATCACCGGCGGTGCCGCAGGAATAGGCCTCGGCGTGGCGCGGGCCCTGGGTCAGCGGGGCATGACTCTGGTCCTCGCCGATATTGAAGCGGAGACTCTGAATGCCACTGCCGCCGAGCTTCGCGACGCGGGCATGAACGTTTACACCGAGTTGTTAGATGTAACCGATGCCAAAGCCTATGAGGCCGTCGCTCGCCGCACCCTGGATCATCTGGGACAGGTCCACTTCCTATTCAACAATGCCGGCGTTGCCGCCCCGTCCCCTCTGGTGGGAGGACGTTTGGAAGACTGGCGCTGGACCATGGATGTGAACCTCATGGGCGTGGTACATGGCGTTCACTACTTCTTACCCTCCATGCTCGAGAGCAAAGAAGAGTGCTACCTGCTCAACACGGCATCCCTCGCCGGCCATCTGGCAAATGCGCAAATGGCCTCCTATTGTGCCAGCAAGTTTGCCGTCGTCGGTTATTCCGAAGTACTTCGTGAAGAGCTTAACGGCAGCAACGTGGGGGTATCGGTGTTGTGCCCGGCCTGGGTCCGGACCCGAATCGCGGAAAGTCTGCGCAACCATCCCGATGAAACCATGGCGGACTTCGAAGACGGCCATCTTTCGGCCATTAACCGAGTCATTGCGGAGGAGGGGATGAGCGTGGAGGAGCTTGCCGAGCGAGTTGTTCAGGCCATGGCTGATCGGACCTTCAATATTTTCTCTCACGCCGATTTCTGGCCGGCCGTAAGCGAGCGCCTCGATCGTATTCGCGCGGATTACGGTGAGGTACTTCCCGCCAGCTAGCTATCGACCTTGCCGTCAAACGCTCTGATCGATTGCTGATGCGCACCTTCTTTCGGCTGGGTGGCTGGATACTGCTCCTGATCCTGAGCGGTATTACGGGCTTGGGATTGTGGAACAGTTACCACGGAAGACCTGCCCTGGACACCCAGGTCATCGCCGGAAAAACCAGACAAACCCTTGATCGCGGCCTGGAACTCCTGTGGGAACCGTCATCGCAGCGACCGGCTGAGGAGCATCCCATAAGTCCCTCCGCAGCGGGGAACTCCCTGAGCGCTCTGCGCCGTGCCATCGGCTGCGGACCGCCGGATGACCCCGCGGCAGACCCGGGCACAACGCGATCGGTCTATCGCTGGCGCGATGAAGAGGGAGTCGTCAATTTCACCGATGCCCCGGGGGCGGGTCCGCAAGCCAAGCTCGAGCACCAGAACGTTTACAACTCCAACGACGCCTTCTACACCAGCATTGAGATCGAAGACGCGGTACTTCCGGGCCCCTATCACGGCCATCTGAATGCCGGCACCCGACGCATCTACGATCAGTGGCGAGACTGGCTGGGGGATTCGGCGATTGTCCGCTCCCATGTGAAGGTTAGGTTCGTCGGCGATGGAGAGAAGTTCGCCAGGCTTTGGGGCAAGGGTGATGGAGACGGTTGGACCCCAACGGGTTTCTATCGCATCAGGAACAACGAGGCCGTGGTGCTCTTCTCACCAGGCTACCGCCGGGATGCCCTGGCGACAGCGTTTCATGAAGTATCCCACCTCATTACCGCCTGGCATTTGGGCCCTAGTCCGGTCTGGCTCAATGAGGGTATTGCCGAGTACTTCGAAACCATGGACGTGGCCTGGCAAGAAGCACGGTTCCGCCGAAACCGACAGCATCTAGCCTTGCTAAGGAACCAAGGTCTGGTGCCTTTGGACGAATTGATCGCCATCGCCGGCAGAGACTGGACCGCAAAAGACCCCTACCGACGCTACGCCAGCGCCTGGTCTTTTATCGCCTTTCTTATGGATTCCCGTACCGGTCGCGAAACCCTCCAGAACCTGATTCGCAGCGCTCATGCCCAACGCTGTGGTCCAAGGATGGATCTGCAGGAGTCCCTAACCCAGTATCCCGGGGGCCGCCAATCCCTGGAGGCGGATTGGCAGCGCTGGGTGCGCGAGACCTAGGGCTTGGGCGCCTCGTAAACGACCTGCCCGTCCATCAGAGTCATGGCGACTTTCGTGCCATAAATGCTGTCCACGGGCACCGTGAACAAGTTGCGCTGTAACAACACCAGATCAGCACGCTTACCCACCGCTAAACTGCCGGTAAACTCATCGATAGCCAAGGCCCGAGCCGCTTCAATGGTATAGGCGCGGAGCAAGGGCTCCAGCTCCGTGCGCCCTCCGGGCATGGGCGGTTGCTCCAGCATGTCGCCGCCGTCAAAGTAGGGCACGCCCTGCCCCGTCACCGCTACCTGAATGGATGCCAGGGGATTCGCCTGCCCCACGGGCGCATCGGAACCTCCTATCACCGGCAAACCAGCCGCTAATAACTGCTCGGCGGGCATCAGGTCCGCGTACTGGGCATCCGTAAGATAGGGCCGATTGAGATTGACCATGGAGTCGTTTTGCTGATCCCAGAGCATGGTGAGCTGCATGTAGGCCCCGGCCTCACGAAGGGCTTCGTAATCTTCTTCGGAGACCAGATAGTCATGGGCAAACACGGGCCGAATGTTCGGCGCTTGTCGTGCCTCGCGACTCACCGTGAGAATCCGTATGCCCTGGCTGATGGCCTCATCACCCACCGTATGGAAATGCAGTTGGTAGCCCAGGGCTTCGAAACGAGTGGCCCAGTCCGCAAGACGAGCCTCGTCTTCGAAAAACTGCGTGCCGTGATGGCCGTGCTCTCCGTAGGCAAAGCTCACATGCGCCGTCTGGTTTTCCATGACGCCATCAAGCATCAGTTTGATCTGCGTAACGCGTAAGTGTTGGCCTTCATCGCTAAACAGTGATGAAACCGTGTCGAAGTCTTCATTCCAATCGGGTCCAACCCACAGGGCCAAAACCGATCGAGCCGAAAGGTCCCCGCGCTCTAAAACCCGCTGATACTGAGCCACCCGTGTGGCATCCACTCCTGCGGAGACGACCGTGGTGATGCCGTAGCCATTAAAGCGTGCCAACGCCGCGACGAGGGCCGCCTCCTGATCTGCGTCCGTAAGCTTCGGTAGATGCTCCGTGAGCAGCCCCATGGCCCGCTCCCGTAACGTGCCTTGTGGGGAACCATCGGCCAGGCGTTCAATATGACCGCCCTCGGGGTCTTCCGTCGTAGCGTCAACACCAGCGCGAGCGAAAGCCGCGGAGCTTGCCCAGGCGTTATGCCCATCCTCGGCGGTCAGATAGGCCGCCATGCCCTCGGGCAAAATCGCATCGAGATCTGCAGCACTGGGACGACTCTCGGGAAAAGCGCCCAGCGCCCAACCGCGCCCGACCAGCCAGGCCTCGCCCCGTCGCTCAGCGATGCAAGTTTCGATCTTCGCCAGTATTCGGCTGCGCTCTCCGATGCCGCTAACATCGCAGTACGCGGTTAGGGCGACCCCGACACCCACGGGATGCACATGGGCGTCGATAAACCCGGGAGCGAGAAGCCCATCGCCGATGGCTACTTCTCGGGTATGCGGACCCATCAGCTCGCGTACGCCCACGTCATCACCGACATAAACAATCTCGCCGTCTCGCACCGCGACCGCCGAAGCGTCTTCACCGGTGGCGGTATACACAGCACCACCGGTGAAGACCATGTCTGCGGCTTGCACCTCCGCAGTGCTGAAGATCGCCTCGGGCTCTGCGCCCTGATTCCTCGCGGGCTCGCAGGCGATCAACGCCGCAAAGGACAAAGGCGATAAAAGCCAGAGATGAAGCCTTGCGGGCATAGATCCAAGGGGCAAGCGCATGACGACTCCTTACGTCGGCCTAGGACTTAAAGCCTAGTTTTCAACGTACCAATGATTCATAGCACCTCAAAGGTTACTCCCGCGTTGGCCGCGAGGCGAGCGCGCAACGAGTCTCCCATAACGGCCGCCGCTGTAAAGCAACCGCCCGCACCCTGGGGTATCTCGGACAGGCAAATCGCCGCCTCGGCAATCATCTTTGAAGTGGACCCGTAGCCCGGATCTCGATCACCTTTGACTTCAACCGTGAGGGTTTCCCCAGCGTCGTTACTACCGATGTACAGAATGTCGTAGAAACCCGCTTCGCGCTCTTCCTTGCTCGGGCCATCTCCAGGCTTGAGGTTCATATCCATGCCAAAGTCCGCGCTGCGCCCTTCGGGTTTCTCCGGTCCCAAAAGAATCATCTCGTCGTAGGCCAAATCAGTCCCGTAGGCGTGATCCAACAACTGGTTGGAGCGGTGAACATTCTTAGTGTTTATGGTCGCCATGATGAAGGGCCCGGACCAACTGTTCAGATCCTCCTCGAAGATGGTCTCATTCCCCGCGGGCTGCTCGGGGCCAGCGAATTCACCGGTCAAGGCAAAGGGATTCGCCAACTGGGCAAACAGCTCCGGTTCTGCCTTCACCGCCGCCATGGTCGCCGCAAAGGATGCGACCGTGCCACCCGAGGCCGCACCTTGCATCGCCTTAACCCGGCAACGCACGCGGGACAGGGGCGCACCGAATTTCTCTCGGGCTTCTTTTTGCAACAAGTGCACACCGAGATCCGAAGGCACGGAATCGAAACCGCAGGAAAACACAATCCGCGCGCCGCTGGCCTGAGCGGCCTCGTCATAGGCGGCAATCATGTCGCGCATCCACAGGGGCTCACCATTGAGGTCCACGTAATCCGTACCCAGACGCGCACAGGATTCCACCACCGTTGTGCCGTACTGTTGATAGGGACCGGTGGTCGTCAACAATACCCGGGTGCTTTGCACCAGTTTATCGATGGAGTCCTTATCCTCGCTATCGGCAACGAGCAACGCCACGCCTTCGCCAATGCCCAGGTCGTCGCGAACCTCCGCCAGCTTGCTTTCGTTACGGCCCGCCATACCCCAGCGAAGTTCGCCGTTATCGCCATAGGTTTGGTGCAAAAACTCGCAGACGAGCTTGCCGGTAAACCCGGTGGCTCCGTAGACGAGTACATCGAGTTTGGGTGAATCGGTCATGGTGATGCCTCTTGGTTGGGACGCTGGCCTGAAATAAGCCTAGCGTATTTTGTTGTTTTGGAGATCAAATACTGTCTGGTGTGGGGCGCCCATGGCACCATCTAAACGCGTAAAACAGCTTTGCGCCTTACCGATACGAAGGATTCCCCGCTGTGGTTTGGGAGGCGCGAAGATCACTGGCGAAGTCCGGCCTGGGAATACGCTCGTCGAGTTCCCGGGAACGCCGTTGCGCTTCATTGAGCTGTTCCTTGGACAAGCGCCCCAGCACCTGACGACGAGCCTCGTTTGCGCGTTTTTCTCCCCGGGCGGAGGCAAGATTTAGCCAAACGTAGGCCTCCACAAGACTCTCGTCGACGCCCCACCCGGACTCCATCAGTTCACCCAGGCCATACATGGCCTCGGCATCCCCCTGCTCTGCGGCTTTACGATACCAATCCGCGGCCTGGGCAAAATCCTGGACCACGCCCCGACCAGTCACATGACGGTTACCCAGTTCATTCTGTGCCCGGGCATGGTTTTGCGTCGCCGATGCCTCAAGCCACTGCTGCGACTCGACTTGCAAAGCCACATCACCGGTTCGCTCGTAGCGGCCGGCCAGGGCCATGGCCAGGGCAAACTGGGCCTCGGCATCTCCGGCCTGAGCCCCCTCCGCCAACCCTTCCATGGCAGCGGGACCAATGTAGTTTTGGGTCTCTGGATTGACGTCTTCCAGAGGAAAGGCCTCGTCTTGAGCAAGGAGGGTATCTTGTTCCCGAGGCGTGCTGCCGGAACTCACCCAGACTCCCAGGAGCACAAAGACAATGAGTACAGCCGCCATACTCGCCAGGGATCCCAAAAGAAAAGAATCCGTGGCTTTGAAACGAGCACCACACTCATCGCATCGGTACGCCGATTCGTACCAGGCATAGCGACCCTTGCGGGAGCTTTGCTTACGAGACTTGCGAGTGTTGGTGCTCGCGCATTGAGGGCAACTGGGCATAATTAGTTTGGTAGTACTTGCGGCGTCACAATACCCCGCGCGGCAGTCCAGTGGCAATCGACGGGCGCTGTAGGCAAAGGTTATCCGTACACCCGGGCATCAACGGAAAACGGCTTCAAGGCAGCTTATGCCTTTCACGAAGCTGTTTGAGAAGTCCCACACTGGCCTCTGTCACAAGGTCCAGGACCGTTTCAAAACCATCCCCGTCGCCGTAGTAAGGATCGGGGACCTCACGGTAGCCCGTGCCCGGTGCGTAATCGAGGAAAAGCGCTATGGCGGACGGACACGGTGCCGGCGCCCGCTGCAGTAGCTCCGTGAGATTGCTTTCGTCCATGGCCAGCAAATAGTCGAACTCGATGAAATCTGATTTCTGGAGCTGCCGCGCGCGCTGTACCGACAGATCGATGCCTCTAGCGCGAGCCGCATCTTGAGCGCGCTGATCTGGAGCCTTGCCCACGTGCCAGGCGCCCGTGCCCGCCGAATCGATGGCGATAGCATCACCAAGACCCGCTCGCTGAACCAGTGTTGTAAACACGCCTTCTGCGGTGGGCGACCGACAGATATTTCCCAGACAAACAAACAGCACTCGAATCATTCCATCCACTCCTAGCGGAAGATCAGCTTGGCCCGTGTTCCCGAGCGCAGGGGCTCCAACACCAGCTCACCGCCGTGAGCCGTCATGATCTGACGGCTGATCGATAAACCGATGCCACTGCCCTCCCGCTTCGTCGTAAAGAACGGAATAAACACTTGTTCCAAGGTCTGGGGATCGATGCCACAGCCGTTGTCTTCGAGGGTAACCACCGTACGGCCAAAGTCCATGTGGGCGGTGAGACGAAGTTCGGGGCTGATCGAATGGACCATGGCCTCGAGGGCATTGCGTAGCAGATTGATGAGCACCTGCTCGATAAGGCGGGCGTCTGCATTGACGCTTAGGGTGTCCGGCTGTACCTCACAGGATACGGTCGTTGATGCCAGCGCCGTCGCCTGGAGACGCAACACGCCATCCAGGAGCGGCCTTAGCGACACCATGGCCAGCTCCGGCTCGGGGACTTTCAGAAGCTCTCGATAGTGGGCTACGAAACGCATAAGACCATCGCTACGCCGGCCAATGGTCTGCACCGCCTGACGAATGTCCTCTGTCGCTGTCGGGTCGTCCAAGAGCGCTTCCGTGGTCTTGGCCAGGGACGTTACCGGCGTCAAGGTATTCATGATTTCGTGGGTCAGAACGCGGATCAAATCGCGCCACGCAGCGGACTCTCGGGCCGTGAGTTCACCGGAAAGGTTTTCTACGGAGTACAAGCGCTCCACCTGCCCCTCCAGGCGGATCTCCGCGACGGCGACTCGCAGCTCTACCGGCACGTCCCGCAGACGGCTCCGCAGCAAGCGCTGCTGTCCTGCGGGGATGGTGGCCAACGCCTCGGGGAGCTGCGGATCCAGGGCGGCCAGATCTTTCATATGGCGCAACGCGGGTAAGCCCGTAAGCCGACGAGCGGGGTTGTTGCTGAGGGACAAACTGCCGTCGGCGCGAGCGGCAAAGAACGGCACAGGCACATGGCGTACGACCGTGTCGAGATAGCCCGCCTGAAGATCCCGCTCCGCCCGCGCATCCTGAAAACGCCCGAGGATCCGATTAAAGGCTTGCCGAAGCTCTCCATCGACATCGTCCTCGACAAACCGTCGCGTGAAGTCCTCGTAGTTAATCGCCGCAAAGAAATCCTCGAGGGTATCCACATGGCGCTGAACCGAATGAATAAGCAACCCCACCTGGACCAGGGCCAGGGCAGCGAACAACAGGGGCAGAGCCAACAACTCCGATCGGAACAGCGTGGCCGCAAGGGCCGCGAGCGTCGCCGCGAGCAACAGCACCTGCATCGTGGTGAGAAGGCGAAAGCGTTGGCGAAGAGGCTGCTTCACAACCGGTGTTTTTCGATCCGTCGATACAAGGCCGCCCGGGTAATACCAAGGGCTTTGGCCGCCTGGGAGATGTTCCCCCCGTGAGTCTCAAGGGCCTGGGCTATCAGGCGTCGCTCGTTGACTTCAAGATTAAGGCTTTGCTCCTGGGATCGAGACTTTGGCCGGGAAAACTCAAAGTCTTCGGCACTGAGTTCTTCACCGGTGGCAAGAATCAGCGCCCGCTCCACCGTGTGAGAAAGCTCTCGAACGTTTCCGGGCCAGGTCCATTCTTCCAGCACTCGCAGGGCCGACGGGGTGAAGGTCTTCTCGGCGAGGCGATACTTACGAGCCGCCTCCCCGGCAAAGCGCCGTGCCAGCGGTGCTATGTCTTCCCGACGCTCACGCAAAGGTGGCAGTGCCAGAGTAATGGTATTGATCCGATACAGCAGGTCTTCGCGAAACTCCCCCTCGGCAACCAGCTCTTCCAGGGGTTGATTGGTTGCCGCAATCAAACGCACGTCCACAGCTACGGGGCGGTCTCCACCCAAAGGCGTGACTTCCCGGGTTTCCAAAACTCGCAGCAGTTTCACCTGCAAGGCCAGGGGCAGATTCCCAATCTCGTCGAGAAACAGCGTGCCCCCGTGGGCCGCCTGAAAGCGTCCGGCGCGTTCCGTATCGGCTCCGGTGAACGCTCCCCGTCGATGGCCAAACAACTCACTCTCGAACAAATTCTCAGGGACCGCCCCGAGGTCGACGCTTACCAAACTGCCCTCGGCCCGGGGAGACAGGCGATGGAGCTCCTGAGCGATGAGTTCCTTCCCGGTTCCATTCTCTCCTCGTACAAGGACCGTTGCGTCCGTGGGCGCCACGCGAGCCAGGCGCGAAAGGAGTTCCCCCATGGGCGGAGATTGCGCTTCGATTGCGGTGACCGGTGGAAGCTCTGAGAGCGCCTCCACCTGGCGACGCGTTCTGCGCAAGGCCGCTGCCATTACCACCGTGGCCAGCAGTTTGTCGTTCTGCCAAGGCTTGAGGACGAAATCTGCCGCGCCGTCGCGCATGGCACGGACCGCCGTATTCAGATCGCCAAAGGCCGTCATGAGCACGACCACCGCCTCTCGGTCCCGACGGCGAATTTCGCCCAGCCAGTGCAAACCCTCCTCGCCGGAGTTGCGCCCAATGGCGAAGTTCATATCCAGGAGATAAACGTCAATCGCCTCCCGGCCCATCAATGCGGGAAGCTGCGCCGGGTTTTGCTCCGTGAGCACCCGATCGAAATGCCGCTGCAGGAGCAGACGTGCCGCGGTAAGCACATCCTCGTCATCGTCGACGATCAATACGGTCGCGTTGCGTGTCATTAGCGCACTGTAGCGGCAGATGTGTCCGAAATCGAACGCATCCTTTCGAAATCGGACACCCACAGTTGGCACCTATTTCATAAGCCATTGTTTTAGATAGGTTTTCAATTGGCATGAGCGTTGCTCTGGTAATACCTCAAGATGCGAGTAATGCCCCGGTCGAGAACCCATAGTCGCCATGAGTGATTCACCCAAGTCCAAATCCTTCGATCCAGGAACGCAAATAGACAGTGCTGATTCCATGGATCGCGCGGTGCGAAAATCATCGCGACGACCATGGGCGCTCGCTGCCGGCGCCCTGCTGGTTGCCGCGATTAGCTATTGGTACATCGGCACCGACTACTCCACGACCTACACCCTTGACGGCCAACGCATCCGCACCGCCACCGTGAGCACCGGGCTCTACGAAGACTTCATTCCCCTAAGGGCCACGGTGGAACCCGAGCGCCGGGTTTATCTCGATGCCGTAGAAGGCGGGCGGGTGGAACGTATCCTCGTGGAGGAAGGCGCCTTTGTTGAGGCTGGCCAGGCTCTGGTGGAACTCAGCAACACCGGATTGCAATTGGATGTGATCGCCCGGGAAGCGGAGGTGAGCGAACAGCTCAACAACCTGCGCAACACGGAGCTCGCGATTGAACAAAACCGCCTTCAGCTGAAGAGCGACCTTATTGAAATCAACTATCAAATCGTCCGCCTCGGTCGGCTCGAAGCTCGCTATGACGAACTCCAGGGTAAGGAATTCATATCTCGCAACGAGTACGAAGATGCCGTGGATGAACTGGAATACTGGCGTCGGCGACGGGAGGTAACCCAGGAGCGCCAGCGCCAGGACGAGGTGATACGCCGGGCGCAGATCGAACAATTGCGTGCCTCCGTTGAGCAGTTGCAACGCAATCTGACCCTGGCCCGGGGGAATCTCGAAGACCTGCTCATCCGTGCGCCTAGAGCCGGGCAACTGACAAGCCTGGATGTGGAACTGGGTGAATCCAAAGATCGGGGCGAACGCCTGGGGCAAATCGACGATGTCGACCGCTTCAAGACCACCGCCCTGGTAAACGAGTTCTACCTAAGCCGCGTACGATTGGGCCAAGCCGCGAAGCTGGATCTGGATGGCGAGAGCTATGACCTCGAGCTTGCGAAGATCTACCCCGAAGTTACGGCCGCTCAGTTTGAAGTAGATCTACGCTTTGTCGGAGCTCCACCACCAGCCATTCGTCGCGGCCAGACCCTGCAAATGCGCCTGGTACTCGGTGCCTCGACGGAACAAGCCACCCTCATAGAAAACGGTGCTTTCTACAACGACACCGGGGGCGCCTGGGTTTTTGTCATGAACCCTGAACGGAGTCTCGCCAGTCGCCGCGAGGTGGAACTCGGGCGGCGAAACCCAAAACAGATCGAAGTCCTCGCGGGCCTGCTTCCCGGCGACGAGGTCATCATCTCCTCTTACAACAACTTCATGACCGTCGAACGCTTACTCATCGACCCATAAATCGAAACCCATCGGCACGCCGAACGAGGCCCAACAAGGAATCTGCCATGCTTGAACTTCACGACCTGTGCAAGGTGTATCGCACTACCAATGTGGAAACCACGGCTCTTAGAGACATCAATCTACACATTGGAAAGGGCGAATTCATCGCCATCATGGGCCCCTCGGGCTGCGGCAAGTCGACGCTTTTGAACGTCCTGGGCATGCTCGACACCCCCAGTTCTGGCCACTACCAATTCCAGGATCAAACGGTATCTGGACGCTCCGAGGGCGACCTCGCCAGCCTGCGCAAAGCGCGGGTGGGATTTATCTTCCAGAGTTTCAATCTCATCGATGAACTGACCGTGCGGGAGAACGTCGAGCTCCCCCTCCTCTACCAGAAGATCCCCGCTTCCCAGCGAAAAGATCGTGTCGAACAAGTTATGGACCGGGTAGCAATCGCTCATCGCGCCGATCACCGACCCCAGCAGCTCTCCGGCGGACAGCAGCAACGGGTTGCCGTGGCACGAGCCGTGGTCACGCAGCCTGCGCTAATTCTCGCCGACGAGCCCACGGGCAACCTGGACACGGTCAATGGCGAAGAGGTCCTGGGATTACTCAATGAACTCAACGGGGATGGAACCACCGTGGTCATGGTCACCCACGACCCCGCCCACGCGGAGCACGCCACACGTGTCGTAAACATGCTCGACGGTCGAATTCTGTCGGAGAACATTCATCGGGGCCCCTCCGACAGTGAGGCTAACCATGTTTCGTAACTATCTGACTATTGCTTTGCGCACCATCGCCGCCAGCCCCCTGTTTAGCGTGATCAACGTGGTGGGACTCGCCATCGGTCTGGCCTGCTGCACGATCATCACCGTGTTTGTGAATCACGAGCTGTCTTACGACAAGCACTGGCCCAACGCCGAGCGGGTCTACCGCGTCACCCGGGATTTCTTCGGCAACGATCTCAAACTGGCCAGCGTGGCTCCGCCCATCGGTCCTTTGCTAATGGAGGACTTTCCCGAGATCGAGGCTATGACCCGCATTTTGCCACCCAATCAGCTCACGCTCGCCCGGGGCGAGCGGATCATCCGGGAGGAGCGACTGGCCATCGCCGACGACAGCGTTTTCGACCTCTTCGACCTGCAATTTGTCCAGGGCGAGCGGAGTTCAGCTCTGGAGCGCCCGACCAACATTGTTCTCTCTGAGCGTGCCGCGCAGCGCTATTTCGGCAACGAAAACCCCATGGGGCAGACCATAAACATCATGGGGCAAGCGGATCTCACGGTGACCGGCGTGTTCCGCGATCTTCCCGAGAACACCCATATGGCATTCGAGCTGGTGGGCTCCATAGCCATGATCCCAATCATGTTCGGGCCCGAGGCCCTGAGCAACTGGGGCAGCAACAACTTTTACACCTATATACGTCTACCCGAGGGTTACGACCCTCAACAGTTGAAGGAACAGTTTGAAGCATTTCTTGTCAAGCACCGCGGGGAGAACGCCCCCAAGGGCACGGCCCTGGGTCTGCAACGCCTCACGGATATCCATCTAACCTCGAAGCGTGACTCGGAATGGCGTAACAACGGGAGCCTAACCCTCGTATACACCTTCTCCGCCGTCGCTTTCGTGGTGCTACTCATCGCCTGCGTGAACTTCATGAACCTCTCCACGGCGCGATCCCTCCAGCGAGCCCGAGAGGTCGGGATTCGCAAGGTGGTCGGTGCCCGCCGAAGCCAATTGATCACGCAGTTTCTATGCGAGTCTGTGCTGCTGACGCTCATCGCCATGTTTCTCGCAGTCACCTTGGTGGAAATCGCCCTGCCCCCATTCGCGGCGTTCCTGGAAAAAGATCTGCAGTTTTCCCTGGCCGATCCCCAGACCCTCGGTCTCCTGGGGCTGGCGACGGTGTGTGTAGGCTTGCTAGCGGGAAGCTACCCGGCGTTTTATCTGTCCCATTTTCGACCGGCCGAAGTGCTCAAAGGCGGTGCCGTGGGCGGCGGCTCGGGCCTCCTCCGCCGCGCTCTGGTGGTGTTTCAGTTCGCCACCTCCATTGCCCTACTCATAGCCACGGGAGTGGTCATGGCGCAAATGCATCATGCCCGCAGTATCGATATGGGTTTTGATCGCGAGCGCAATATCACCACAGCATTACCGTTCTTCCAGGACCTGTGGAGCACCTACGAGCCACTGCGCACGGAGCTTGAAGCTCACCCGGGGATCAGCAGCGTGGTGTACTCATCCCGTGTACCGAGCATGCAAAGCCTGGACGGCTCAAACTACTTGCCCGAGGGAGTGCAGGCCATTTCCGAGAACTCGCTAATCCTGTCGGACATCAAGGTGGATGCCCACTGGTTTGACCACTACGGCATCGAGTTCCTCGCCGGACGCCCATTCCGGCCCAATGAAATGCGCCCTCCGATGCCCACGGAAGAGCAGCCCGTGGTACAGGCCTGGGCCATTCTCGATGAAGCCGGAGCCCGACGCTTTGGTTGGTCCCCCGAGGAAGCCATTGGCAAAGTGATTCGCCAACCGTTAAACCGCGAAATGCGTCAGTTCGCCGATCGCACCATTGTCGGCGTTATCCCCGATTTGTATTTCTCATCCCTCCACGATGCGCGGAAAGCCACGGTCTACGCCGAACCCAACGGGAACTATGCGCGAAACCTGTCCATCAAGGTAAAAGCCGGTGATCCCTCGGCGGCGATCGCCCATTTGGAAACCGTCTGGGCACGGCTGGTGCCCAATGAACCTCTGGATTGGCAGTTTCTGGACGATGCCTTCGATGCTCGCTATCGATCGGAAGCGAAACAGGCAAAGCTATTCGCCGTGTTTTCCGCTTTCGCCGTATTCGTGGCCACCCTGGGTCTGTTTGGCCTTGCGTCCTTCACCACGGAGCGTCGCACCAAGGAGATTGGGATCCGCAAAGTCATGGGGGCTTCGGTGCTGGATATCGTGCTTCTGCTGACCCGGGACTTCACGGTATTGGTGCTCGTGGCAAGCGTCATCGCCTGGCCCCTGGCGTGGTACTTCATGGAGCGCTGGTTGAGTCGCTTCGCCTATCGCGCGTCCCTGGTAGATTGGTCCTGGTTGTTTATCGTCGCGGCCCTGGCAGCCTTGCTCGTCGCCTGGCTTACGGTCGCTGGCCAGGCCTCTCGCGCCGCGGCGGCACGACCGGTTAAGGCCCTGCGATACGAATGAACGGCAACTAGCTGAGATCGATGGCATAGCCCCGCAACACATCCATGGGAACGGTTTCCAGCGCTCGCCGATGGGTGCGACGGAGATAGACCCGCGGGGCCTTGGCGGCGTGATGAGCTTCAAGCCATCGACTCGCGCAAAGACACCACCGTTGCCCTGGCCGCAGGCCGGGAAAACCATAGGCGGGAACCGGGGTCATGAGGTCATTGCCCCGGCCCCGGGAGAACTCGAGAAACTCCTGGCTGAGTTCGACACAGACCGTGTGTGAACCCACGTCCTGGGAGTGCGTATTGCAACATCCGTCGCGAAAAAACCCCGTCATGGGATCCTCGCTACACAGCTCCAGAGGTTCGTCAAAAACGTTTAGGGACTCGGCCATGTCCATGGGCATCTTTCTCCTTTTTTGGTGACGGGTTCCCGAGGTGATGGGTTCCT
>DIYG01000132.1 GCA_002428935.1 Halieaceae bacterium UBA6060 | reverse complement strand
CGCGCCTGGGGGGAGTTAGCCACGGAGGACTCCTCTGAATACAGTGAAATTTTTGGAGCGCGGATTCTGCCGATTGAGGCCCTTGCTGTCAATAGCTGCGATGTTTCGCGTCACAGCCACAGGCGCTTGTCCCTCGGCTCGTAAGCCTTTGCGGGGCTGACGTAACAAGAATGTCCGACGAGCTTAGATAAAATGGGCCGATAGAATCGAAACGGCTGAGACTTAAAGAGGTATGTGCAAAGGGATGCAGGGATTGGAAGACAGTGGGCAACGAGAACGCACCGTCGGTTTGACGGGCTCACCAAACTTCCGTGATGCGGGGGGTTACAACGCCGACGGCGGAGTCCTGGATTGGGGGCGTATTTTTCGCTCTGGGCATCTCGCCTACCTGACCCCCGATGACGAGGCACGGCTTGCCGATCTTGAACTCGATATGGTGATCGATCTGCGCCGCCCCGATGAACGAGACCTGGAGCCGTCAAAGCTGCCTGAAGGCGTGACCGTCGTTGGCGCTGAAATCACCCCCGGCAGTCAGTCCAGCGTCATTTACGCGGATGCGAAACGACTCGGCGGTGCTCAAGCCATGTTCGATTTCATGCGCGACATAAATCGCGAGTTTGTCGTGTCTCAGAGCCACCACTTTGCGGATGTTTTTGCCGCATTCTTGGAAAACGGTGCCCAACGGGTGCTGTTCCACTGCTCGGCGGGAAAGGATCGCACGGGTTTCGCTATAGCGATGCTGCAGCTTGCCCTGGGCGTAGCGCTGGAAGACATTGAGGCTGACTATCTGCTTTCCCGACGTTACTACCGGGCCGAGGACCAGCTTGCTCGGGTGCGGGATAAATACCCGGTAGATCACCTGAGCGATGAAGAGCTGAGGCCCATGATGTATGCAGAGTTACCCTATCTTCACGAGGCCCTCGCCGCGATTGATGAGACGTGGGCGAGTCGCAGGGACTATCTGAAAGAGGGCTTGGGCCTGGGCGATTCCGAGCGTCGCGAATTGCGACGTCGGTTTGTCATCGACCCATAGGTTTTTGCGGTGGTTTTGACGTGGTCTCGAAGACGGCTGGCAATGTCCAGCCAGTCAAAACGCCAGATAGAGTAGGAACCAGCCCACGACCGCGACCAACAGGCTTTGTCCAGCCTTCTCCAGGCGGAACAGCCCATAGATGTAGGCGATGGGCGGCAGCAGAACCGCGAAAATGCCCCAGGCGTAATCATCTTTCCAGGCCGCGATAAGCAGCAGAATCCAGCTCACTAGCAAGGTTGCCAGGCCAAAAGTCATCAGCGTCGCGCTGGTGGCTTCCATGATGTAATCCTCGTTAAAAAACGGGCGCAAGGTTAGCAGAAGCGACCGTCAGAGTCAGCGTCTGATCACTTCCGGCAGATGACGCTCCAGGGCTTTTTCGTTAAGGTGAGGCGCGTTTTTTTACCGGAGCCATCCGTGTCCGACCCCTTTGCGGCCATTCGTCCTTTCAATGATGACGAGGTGCGGCCCACCATCGACAGACTCCTGGAGTCACCGGAGTTTTTATCGGCTCTGTTACGGCTTCGTCTGGGTAAAACGGCTCGCTACCTGGGTTGGCTTCTACGCCCCTTGGTACGTGCCTATCTGCGTCGGGCGCTGCGCGATGTCGACGGTGTTGAAGACCTGCAGATGCGTATCAAGGCGTATGTGGAACGGATGATCGACAGCACCACCGCTGGATTCAGTGTTTCTGGATTGGAGCGGTTGAACGCGGACCAGGCCCATCTGTTCATCAGCAATCATCGCGATATTGCTATGGACCCCGCCTTTACCAACTACGCCCTGCACCTCGCGGGTCATCAAACCCTGCGCATTGCCATTGGCGATAACCTGCTCACCCAACAGTGGGTCGCCGATCTTATGCGTTTAAACAAGAGCTTTATCGTACAGCGCTCCGTCAGCGGGCCGCGGGAGCTCCTGGCTGCGTCCAAGCTCTTGGCCCGTTACATCCGACATTCGGTCCAGGAAGACAACGTGCCCGTATGGATCGCCCAGCGCGAGGGGCGGGCCAAAGACGGAGTCGATCGAACGGAGCCGGCGGTGATCAAGATGTTGTCCCTAAGTCGCGATAAGAAAAATGAGAACTTTGGCGATCATATTGCGTCCCTGCGTATCGTCCCCGTGGCCATCAGCTATGAACTCGATCCCTGTGATGTGCTAAAGGCCCGCGAGCTCTACGAACGGGATACCACCGGTGTCTATGAGAAAGCCGATCATGAGGATGTGGCTTCCATTGGTCGAGGCATTGCTGGCAGCAAGGGCCATGTACATGTCAGCTTTGGTACGCCCCTGGGGAGCGATCTCGACTCGCCGGAGGCCGTGGCGGCGGAGATCGATCGGCAGATTCTCCATCTCTACAAACTCCACCCGGTCAATCTTTGGGCCTATCGTCGCCTTCATGGAGACAGCGAGGAACCGCCCGCCTCACTCCACGAGGGTAGCTGCACAGAGGCTGGCTTCACCGCGCGCATCGACGCCATGGAGGAGGGAGTGCGGCCCTATGCCTTGGCCAGCTATGCCAATGCTCTACGGAGCGCGAAGGAGTCTGCGAAGTCCCCGTGACTGTTCTCAACGATGGGGACAAGGAAGCGATCCGCGAAGCCTATAACGCGATCATCGAGGCTCGAGGCTTAACCCCCCGCTGGGGCCAGCGGCAAATGATCGCGGAGGTTGCGCGGACCCTGGCTCGTGTGGGCTCGGGCGCCGATGAGGCAGAACGGGCAGGAAACGATACGGCGGAGGGCGACCGGGAGCCCAGCCTGCCCAT
>DIYG01000138.1 GCA_002428935.1 Halieaceae bacterium UBA6060 | reverse complement strand
AAGCTCCGCCGGCTGCGGCTCCCGCCACGATTGCCGCACCGATACCACCTGAAGCACCGGTGACCAGCCAGTTCTGATCACTGAAATCAAAAGGCTCGGAGGTCCAGCGGACGCGCCGTGCGGCGTATCCCAGTCGGGAGTAGGTGGGTGTGAAGCGACCGTAAAAGCCGACAATTTTGACCAGGTCCGCCGCCTTCACAGCTCAGGCTCCCGATTTTGAAAGGACAGGCTCAAAGATGCATATCCGAACCTCGCACCCAGGTGGCATGAAAGCCATAGGGTACGCGTTGAGGCATACGCACGCGGGCCATGGGGCCGTGTTCAACGTTCTGGGCGTCGAACACCAGACACCAGGAGGACCAGTCCTTGGTGTCCGTTACCAGGGTGATCACGTAGCCGTCATCTTCGATGCTGTCCCGGGTGGCGCCATGTTTCGGTGCGAATACGGCTTCGCTACCAAAAACGCCGGGACCGTAATCCCACTCCCAGCGCTTGCCCGATTCATTGTCGTACTTGACCAGCCCGGTGAAGCGTAGGGTGTGCCCGCCCTCATGGAGGAGGGGGATGCGCTGGTGATATGCGTAGCGACTCTCAACACCGTGGAATAGGGGGTTGGTCTTGTTGAACTCCGTATTCAGGTCATCGAGGTCTCCCTCGCGGACTTCGCCCGTGCGAAGGTTGAAACGCCAGCGGTAATTGTTCGCCTCCAGGCGCATGTACGCCAGCATATGGGACAGCTCGCCCTCATCGTCGCTGGCCGACGGCATTGGGTTGGTCGACCGACAGCCATCCATGACAACCCAGTCGCCGTCCTCCCAGCAGTTGCTCACGTGCAGGATGTAGCAGGGCTCGCAGTCGAACCAGCGCACGTTGGTGTGTTCGCCGTTGCGGGGCGCAATGCCGAAGCGTGTGGGCATATTGCGGTGGAAGGTCAAAACCCGCATGTGATGCTGACGCAGTACATCCATGTTGTGGAAAAAGGGCAAATCGTGGAGCACCACGTAGTTTGGCGTGAAGCCCATATCGTGGGGCAGTCGAGGGCCGGGAAGCTCAACGGCGGTCTCGTGTACCAGCTTGCCGTCTTTGTCGGCGATGCCGTAGGTCATAAACGGCGGTTCATCACCATAATCGAAGAACAGCAGTTCGCCGGTGGCCCAGTCAATTTTCGAGTGCGCTGACATGCGGCGATGCTTGCGCCCGGGAAGCTCAAAGGCGTGAAGCGTGTCCAGGGACTCGCCGTGGAGGGCATAGGGATTGCCGGCGTTGTACCACAGGGTGATTAGCTGGTCGCGGTAGTAGATGACGTCCGTGTTGGAGGTATCTTTGATGCCAAAAGGCGACACGCTGTAGTCAAAGGGCCCCATTACCCCCGGTGATACGGAGCTGCCCCGTGCTTTCTCTTCCGTGAGGGCCTCGGTCTGTATCCAGCGGTTCCGGTAGTTGGCCTTTCCGTCTTTAAAGTAGACCCCATGAACCATGCCATCGCCGTCGAAGGGGTGATAGCGATTCTTCGGTTGATGGATCGGGTTGGGACCATTGCGGAAGTAGGCGCCCACCAGGTCCAGGGGCAACTCACCCTCAACGACCAGGTCGTCTTTGCTTAGCTCGTGGACCGTCGGCGCGTAGGGGCCATGGAGGTAAGGGTTATCCAGGTTGTAAATCCAGGATGGGGCGTCATCGAAATGGGTGACAGGTCCAACGCAGTGTTCAACGGTGGGGTAGTCCATCAACAGGCGTGCAGCTTCCATGGTGATCGATCTCTCTCTTTATCCGGAACGTTTTTTGAACTTTGAGTATAACTTTGTGGTACGTTTATGCAAGTAATTGGTGACCGCGACGGAAGAATGGCTGTCCTGAGCCGGGAATACGCACTGTTCGGTCGCCCCTACCGTGTTGCACCGCTAGGGGTGCTGACCTAGACTCGGTCCTTTAATAAAAGTAACTCTGGTCCCCGAATTCATGACAACAGCATTGCGCGAACGCCTCCGTATTCCTGTGTTTCAAGCGCCCATGTTCCTCCAATCGGGACCGGAAATGGTCATCGCAAGCTGTCGTGCGGGTATCGTTGGCAGTTTTCCATCGGTGAACGCGCGCACCGTAGAAGACCTCGAACGCTGGCTCACGCAGATCAGCAGCTCAGTGAGCGATAGCGACGCGCCCTGGGCCATCAATCTGATGATGCACCGCTCCAACCAGCGGCGACACGATGATCTGGCCCTGGCCGAACGGTTTCAGGCGCCCATTGTGATCACCGCCCTGGGCAGTCCTCGGGAGGCGGTGGAACGGGTTCACGCCTATGGTGGCATCATTCTCGCCGATGTGATCGATATACGCTTTGCCGCAAAAGCCATCGAAGCCGGGGTTGACGGATTGGTTCTGGTCGCTGCCGGTGCCGGCGGTCATACGGGTCAGCAATCGGGCTTCGCCTTTGTGGAGGAGATACGCCGTCACTACGACGGGCTTCTGGTTTTAGGCGGTGGTATTACCACGGGTCGCGCCGTACGCGCTGCCGAGGTATTGGGGGCAGACTTTGCCTATCTGGGTACGCGTTTTATCGCCAGCGAAGAGAGCATGGCGGACCCCGCGTATAAACAGATGGTGGTGGAGGCTTCCGGGGCCGATATTGTCTGCTCCGACGCCCTCACGGGAGTGAAGGCCAACTGGCTACGGGCCAGTCTGGAGGCGGCGGGCTACGACCCGGCCAACATGCCCCAGGCTGGAGAAATCGACATAATAAAATCTTCGGGGGATGCAAAACGCTGGCGGGATGTCTGGGCTGCGGGTCAAGGCGTGGGTGCTATTGATGAAGTGCTGTCCATCGCTGCCATTGTTGATGAACTGGAGCGGACCTATAAGGCCGCCAAGGAGCGCTGAACCATGCACGATTCCAGTCACCGCCGCACCGCCCGTATAGAAAAGTATCGAGCCTCTCAGTTATGGGGGGATCTCACCCTTCACGACCTGTTGCGGCGCAACGCCGAGGCAACGCCTGATCGCGAAGCCGTGGTAGACCAACCCAACAAAGCGGAGCTCACCGGCGCTTCCGCCCAACGTCTTACGGTGAAGCAGCTTGATCGGGCCAGCAGCGCCTGTGCCCTGGAGCTGGCGGAGCGGGGCATTCGCGCGGGCGATTCGGTGGTGCTCCAGCTGCCCAACACCAGCGAACTCATCGTGTTGTACTACGCCCTCAGCAAGTTGGGCGCGGTGATATCACCCATTGCGGTGCAGTACGGCGCCCATGAGCTCAAGCACTTTGCCCACGAACTGGTTCCCGCCGCCATGATTACCCTGGATGATCTGCGCGGCGCGCCTTTGGCGAAGCAGGCAAAAGACGTGCTGTCTGCAACACCCGTGTGGAGCGTCGGTGAGGACCTGGACGTGTTCGCGGGCAAAGACGAGTCCGCAGTTGCCCCGCCCGATGGCCAATGGGCGTCCGACGCCGATGCGCTCCTGACCATCGCCTGGACGTCGGGGACCACGGGAACCCCCAAGGGTGTTCCGCGAACGCAAAACATGTGGCTTGCCCAGGGGCGCCTAACGTCCCACGCGGCCCAGTTTCAGGATGGGGAGCGGTTTTTGTCACCCTTTCCCATGATCAACATGGCGGCCCTGGGGGGCTTCCTATTTCCCTCGGCTCTCCATAACAGCACCCTGGTTCTCCATCATCCCCTGGATATCCCCCTTTACCTGGGCCAGTTGCAGAGTGAGGCGGTGAACTTCACCCTGGCGCCGCCGCCGCTCCTCAATCGATTGGCCCAGCAACCGGAAATGTGGGAGCAATTCGATTTCAGCGCTCTGCGGGTGATCGGTTCTGGTTCCGTGCCTCTGTCTCCAGCAATGATCGATACCTTTGAGACTCGGTTTGGCAAGCCCATCATCAACTTCTATGGGTCCAACGAAGGCATCGGTTTGATCAGCACCCCGGAGAACTCTCCTGACCCCGCCCATCGCGCGGCGCTTTTCCCGCGCATGGGCCAGGGCTCGGCGAGCTTCGAAAGCTATGCACCGGATACGATGATTACCCGGGTGGTGGACCCGGAAACCGGGAGCGAGGTGGAGGAGCCCGGCACGCCTGGAGAGCTTTGCGTTGATGGCCCGGGGGTATTCGATGGCTACCTGAACCATGACGGTAGTGGTGTGTTTACCACCGACGGTTTCTTTCGCAGTGGCGACCTCGTGGAAATTTGTCCCGAACAACCCAGCCACTACCGCATTGTCGGGCGCTGTAAAGACATCATCAATCGCGGGGGCGTAAAGCTATCTCCCGCCGAGATCGACAGCCAGATCGAAGGCATGCCGGGTCTTGCGGAGGCCGCGGTTTGCGCCTTCGCCGACGACGATCTTGGAGAACGCGTTTGCGCCTGCGTGGTGCCCGTTGCCGGCGAGGAGGCTCCCAGTCTGGAGGCGGTACGGGGGTTTTTGACGGACAAGGGAATGGCTCGCTTCAAGCTCCCCGAGCGCCTCGAAGTTTTTGAGGCGCTACCACGGAACCCCCTGGGCAAAGTTGTTCGAAGCGCCTTGCGAGAGGCCGTGGAGGGCTAAGGCCCTTCGGTTGCATAAGCCAGGAAGAGATTTTCGGCTCCGGGAGTGTTCCCGGACCTAGGAAGACACGAATACAGGAATGAGGAATCGGTAGTGACAGCAGTGTATCTATTGGGCGGTGCGCAGACGGACTTTGCCCGCAACTGGGATCGCGAGGGCCTGGATCTGTTTGCCATGTTTCGCGAGGTGCTGGAAACCGGGGTGCGTGATGCGGCCATCGATCCGGCGCAAATCGAAGTGGGTCACGTGGGAAACTTTGTGGCCGATTTATTCTGCGGTCAGGGCCTGATCGGCGGTTTCTTTGCCCACGTATTTCCAGAACTATCCGCCATACCCACCTCGCGGCATGAGGCCGCCTGCGCTTCGGGATCCATCGCCATGCTTTCGGCCATGCGCGATATCGAGGCTGGGCACTACGATGTGGCCTGCGTGCTGGGTCTTGAGCTGATGCGCAATGTCAATGGCCAGACCGGTGCCGAGTATCTTGGTGCCGCCGCCTGGCAAGGGCAGGAGGCGACGGACTGCGACTTCCCCTGGCCGCATCTCTTTGACCGTATCAGCGCCGAATATGAGAAGCGCCACGGCCTTGATCATGAGCATCTCGCCCGTATCGCCGAGGTCAATTTCGATCATGCCCGGCGAAACCCCAACGCTCAGTCCCGGGACTGGCAGTTCCCCGAGGGCTGTTTCAAAGAAGACGATGCATTGAATCCGGTGATCGAAGGGCGGGTGCGAAAACTCGATTGCGGGCAGATTACCGATGGCGCGGCCTGCGTTGTCCTGGCCAGCGAAAAAATGGCCCGAGAGCACGCGGCGAAGCTGGGCCTTAAGCTATCCGATATTCCCCGCATCAAAGGCTGGGGTCATCGCTCGGCGCCCCTGTTGCTGGAACAGAAGCTGGCGCTGTCCGAAGGACAGCCCTTGTTGTTCCCCCATGCGGCAGCGACCTTATCCGAGGCCGTAGGGAGAGCTGGCTTTGCCAACATTCGCGAGCTGAATGGCCTGGAAACTCACGACTGTTTCACGGTCACCGAGTACATGGCCATCGACCATGCTGGTATCACTGCGCCGGGAGAATCCTGGAAGGCGGTTGAAGAGGGCGTCATCGAGCGCGATGGGGCATTCCCCGTGAATGCCAGTGGGGGGCTCATCGGTTTGGGGCACCCGGTAGGTGCGACGGGCGTGCGGATGGCGCTGGATTGCGCCCGTCAGGTAAGTGGTCGGGCGGGTCCCATGCAGATCGATGGCGCGGAAAACATGATCACCTTCAATGTGGGAGGCAGCACGACCACCTGTGTCAGTCTGGTGGTCGGCGTAGGTGAATAAGGGAGAGATCAACACCACGGACATCCACCAGGGCTTTTCTCCGTTCCCGAGGAAGGCTTCATGAATCAAGCACTCATCTACGCGGGCCTGCGCAGTCCTCGGACCAAGGCCAAGGAGTCCGGCGCACTCCACGAATTGACGCCTCAGGCCCTGCTAACCCAGTTGTATGACGGCCTGTGCGCGGGTACGGGCTTGAATCCCGCGGATGTGGGCGAGGTCATTCTTGGCTGCGTGACGCAACACGGTGAGCAGGCCGCCAATATCGCCCGGAATTCGCTCCTTTACGCCGGTTGGCCGGATACGGTTCCGGGTCTTACGGTACACCGGTTCTGCTCATCGAGTATCGATGCCCTGGCGCTGGCGGCGCTGAAGATCCAGACGGGAAACCTTTCCAGCGCCGTGGCGGGCGGGGTCGAGATGATGTCTCGGGTACCGATGCTGTCCGATGCGGCGAGGATCTTCGCCGATGGAGAGTTCGCCCAGCGCTGTCGCACCCTGCTCATGGGAAGCGGTGCCGATCTCATCGCCAGTCGAGAAAACATCAGTCGCGAAGAGGTCGACGCCATTGCTTTACTGAGTCAGGAGCGGGCGGCAAAGGCACGCGATGAGGGCTGGTTCGCCCCGTCGATCTTACCCATCAAGACCCCTGGGGGTTTGGCGGATCGCGATGAGTGCATTCGCGATGACACGACGCTGGAAAGCCTGGCGGCCCTTCCGCCTGCCTTCGCCCGCTTGGGTGCCAGCGGTGTAGATAAATTTCAGCTCGCGGCGAATCCCCAGCTGGATGAGATTCGGCATGTGCACACGGCGGGTAATTCACCGGCGATGGCCGATGCTGCGGCTACCGTATTCCTTGGAGATGAGTCCGTGGGCACGCAGTTGGGCATTCAGCCCCGGGCCCGAGTCTCCGTAAGCGTAACGGCGGCCACGGACCCCTTGCAGGTGCTCACCGGCTGCATTTCTGCCACGGAGGCTCTGCTGAGCCGCACAGGTCTGAGCGCCGACGATGTGGACCTATTCGAGGTGCACGAGGCCTTCGCCGCAACCAGCGTTCTGGCGAAGCGACGCCTGGGTGTTGATGATGAGAAGTTCAATGTAAACGGCGGCTGCATCGCCCTGGGGCACCCTATGGGAGCGACCGGCGCGATCATGACCCTGACACTCCTTGATGAACTCGAGCGCCGTGATCTCCAGCGAGGGGTTGTTGCCGCGGCCGGCGCCGCCGGGTCGGGTAGCGCCCTGCTCATTGAGCGTGTCTAGGTACCCGGAACCGACCTTGGATTGACGGCCCTGGAATTGAGCTGATGCCCGGAAGCTTCGCTGGGACCTGGATTTAGATCCAGCGGGGTTAAAACGAAAAAGGGCGTCCGTTGCGGGACGCCCTTTGGGTTTTAGCCATCGCGATGAAGGCGGACGAGATTACTCGTTACCGGCCCATCGTTGGCCGCGGCAAACTGTATTAAACAGCAACCACGTTCTCTGCTTGGGGGCCTTTCTGGCCGTCGGCGACCGTGAACTCCACTTTTTGGCCATCGGTCAGGGTGCGAAACCCGTCACCTTTGATAGCGCTGAAGTGAACGAAAACATCGGGTCCGCCTTCCTGTTCAATGAAGCCGTAGCCTTTGGTTTCGTTAAACCACTTTACGGTACCGGTTACTGTCGACATACAAATCTACCTTTGAGACTTTCCTGGTTGCACGCTACAGCGCTCATCGCCGTTTCGGAGCAAGGCAGGAGATAACAACGTTGCTTCCACCGGGGGCGCGAAATTACTCGCAGCTACTCTCGCCGCATCCTCCTCGTCCCAACATGAGCCTTGCCGACGTCCACCCATGATCCATGGGCCGTGCCTTTAGCAGGGGGTCTGCGCCAAGCATCGAGACGAATCGAAATTCGACGTGTCGCGGTGATGTGCGCGTGTATCAGCGTGGGGAGGTAACGATTTCTTGCTTTAGATTGCGTTCCGGATAAACCTGCTGCGCATTGCAGCCCTTTGAGTGTAGCACTCTGTCGCGAAAGATAACCCTATGGCGGCAAATTTATTTGGCAATAATGCGACCCCGCCCCAGCCTATTGAACGGGCAAAATCTTCAGGATATTTGTCGAACCGGCCTTTCCGAGCACTTCGCCGCGGGCCAGGAGCAAGGCATCGCCTTTTTCCAGATACTCGTTGTCGCGCAAAAACTCGATGGCCCGGGCTTCGATGCTGTCGTGATCGAAGGAATCAGCGTCGAAGTACAGGGGAATGACTCCTCGACACAGGCTCAGGCGCGACAGGGTTCGGGGATTGTTGGACAGTCCGAAGATCGGCAAGCCTGAACTCAGCCGGGACATAAGCAAAGGCGTGGTACCTGACTCCGTAAGACAGGCAATACCACGGACTTTGCGATAGTGATTCGCCGCATAGATAGCCGACATGGCAATGGTTTCCTGGGCCGTCTCGAACTGCCGCTCCAGGCGGTAGCGAGAAGTGCGAGCCACGGGATGGCGCTCCGCGCCCAGAGCCGCATCGGCCATGGCCGTGACCACTTCGACGGGGTATTGGCCGACGGCGGTCTCTGCCGACAGCATGACCGCATCGGTACCATCGAGTACCGCATTGGCCACATCAAAGACCTCGGCGCGGGTGGGCATGGAGCTACTGATCATCGACTCCATCATCTGGGTGGCGGTAATGACCAGGCGATCATTCCGTCGCGCCCGGGAGATGAGTTCCTTCTGGATGCCGATCAGCTCCGCATCTCCGACTTCCACTCCCAGGTCACCGCGGGCCACCATAACGCCATCGGATTCGATCAGGATGCCGTCGAGAACATCGTGATCCCCGACCACCTCGGCGCGCTCAATTTTGGCGATGATTGCGGCTTTCTGACCCTGCTCCCGAAGCAGGCTCTTGGCATGTTGGATATCGTAAAGACTGGAGACAAAAGACACGGCGAGGTAATCCGGTTCTAGCCGATCCATGGCGGCAATGTCCGCAAGGTCTTTCTCGGTCAGCGCTGGCGCCGCGATGCCGCCCCCCAGGCGGTTGATGCCTTTTCGAGATCCCAGGCGACCGCCGATGACCACGGTGCAATCGGCAGCGGTAGCGTCCACGTCATCAACGCGAAGGCGAATGCGCCCGTCATCGAGTAACAAAATGTCACCGCGACCCAGGTGCTCCAGCATCGGTAGGTAGCTGAAACTCACGCCCCGTTGATCACCGCCCTCGGCACTGATCTCGCTATCCAGGCGAAAGCGATCGCCTACGGTGAGATCCACGCTGCCCTGGGCGAAGCTGCTGATACGAATTTTGGGCCCCTGTAGGTCCGCAAGAATGCCCACATAGCGTCCGTGGACCGCCCCCTGTTTGCGGATACGATTGGCCACTGCGGCATGCTGTTCGATGCTGCCGTGACTCAGATTGAGGCGAAACACGTCCACCCCGGCTTGCACGAGACGGCCGATGGCTTCCGCGCTGTCGCTAGCCGGTCCGACGGTAGCGACGATCTTGGTCCGTCGGTTGACGCGCTTACTCATTGGATTTCCTGATTGGTTCGACGTTGGAGAGCTTTCCGCTCGCGTGCGGGCAGGCCAGAAACCACAAGCCCGTAGGAGTTGTCGATCATCCGTTCCAGCTCACCCCGGGGAATGCTCCCATCCAACAGTACGGTGTTCCAGTGACGTTTGTTCATGTGATAGCCCGGTAGCACCGCCGGAAAAATATCTCGGAGGATCACCGCCTCGTCGGGGTCGCATTTCAGGTTCATGCGAGCCAACCCGTCCTCCATGGCGAGGGTGGCAAACATCTTGTTCAAAACCTTCATCACGGCAACATCGGGACCGAAAGGGAAGTCTTCATAGGCTTCGCCTTGTCCCAGGAGGTATTGGCGAGCGTCGTCATGATTCACGATGGGAAGCCTGTTGCGTGGTCCGAGCGGTGTTTCCGAGGGCTAGGGCAGCAATTGCTCTCGGAACTGGCGGCTCAGATCTGGAAAGTCCGTAAAGATACCATCGACGTGAAGCTCGAGGAAAAACAGCCGGTGCAGGGCCTCAAAACTGTCGATGCCGGGCGGTAACTGATCTCGGCGAAAGGTATAGGGGTGTACTTCTAGGCCTCGGGCCTGAGCGCGCTGCGCCAGATCCGAGCTCAGGTAGTTTCCGTCGTCGACACCGAGATAGAGCTGCATCAACCAGGGCCCAATGCCATCGGCGTAGGTGGCGATCTCGTCGAGCCCCTCGTCGGTCTTCAGCTGATCAAAGTCCACGGCGCCATCTTCCGCCCAGGCGTTCTCACCGAGGAGTTGGATAAGGGGAAGTGCCGTTTTGAGTTCATACTTCAAGTAGCGTAACGCTTCGGGCTCGAAGCTTTGCAGGAAGACCTCCTGCGTTCGTTGATCCCAGCCCGTTTTCTCAAGGACTTCCAACACGGCTCGGGGGAGGTCCTGGCCCTCGGCGCGGTGAAAGGCCGATGCCTTCATTTCTATATACAGCCCGGCTTTGCGTCCTGTACTGGTGTTGAGTCCATCAATGAGGGCGATCTCTTCCGCCAGGCTGGGAATCTGTGAAAGGCCAGGGCCGGCGGGGAATCGCTCGGGGAAAACCGCCTGCCCGTTCTTGTTTCGACGCTCATGGGCCCGTAACTGTTTCAGTTCGGCGAGGCTGAAATCGATGGCGTAGTAGTGCCCGTCTTGGCGGCGGCGCTTGGGAAAGCGCTCCGTTACATCGGTGGTGGAGTCCAGGTGAATGTCATGGAGGACGACGGGAACACCATCGCGACTCAACACCACATCCTGCTCGATGAAATCGGCGCCCTGGGCATGGGCCAGGGCTTTCGCCGGTAGCGTGTGCTCGGGCAAATAGGCACTGGCACCCCGATGGGCGATGATGATGGGGTGCTCCCTAGCCATGCCTGTTTCCGAGCCCGCGCCGCAGGCCAACAGCGTCAGTGCCCACAGCAGGTTGCGCCCCCTTAGGCGGCAGGAATTCCATAAACTCATGGGCCCGGGCTACGTTGGTGTTTCCAGCCTTCAGCGTCGGACCTGGGTCTTGATGGTGCGCTCCGTCGCCGGTCCGTAGGGTGGCAGCATGCCGCCCAGTTTGGCGACATTGAATTTCGACTGACGATATATGGCTTTGGCGTGGCTGAACGTCTTGAAGCCGTCGTAGCCGTGGTAGGCGCCCATGCCACTGGGGCCCACGCCGCCAAAGGGTAGGTCTTCCTGGCTGATATGCATGATGACGTCGTTGATACACACCCCACCGGAAGTGGTGCGTTTTAGAACGGCCTCCTCTTCGCCTTTGTCGCGACCAAAATAGTAGGCCGCCAGGGGGCGGGGATGGGCGTTCACGTAGGCCAGTGTCTCGGAAAAGTCCCGGTAAGTGCGAATGGGTAACAGAGGACCGAAAATCTCCTCTTCCAGCACCTTGCTGTCTTCCGGAGGATTAACGATCAGGGTCGGAGGGATCTTATGGGTATCGCTCTGCGCCGAGAAATCTTCGTTTGCCGGGTTGATTGCGGTGGAAGAACCACCACGCTCCTCAAGGTCCTTCAGGTAGCCGTTCAGGCGCTGAAAATGACGCTCATTGACCACGGAGGTGTACTCCGGATTATCCAGAAGCGACGGATACATCTCTGTGGTTACCTGCTTTAGCGCTGCTATGACCTCCGTGAGCATCTCCTCGGGCACCATGAGATAGTCTGGCGCCAGGCAGATCTGCCCCGCGTTGAGGGTTTTGCCCAGCATGATGCGCTGCGCCGCGAGTTCGAGATTGACGTCTCTAGAAATGATTACTGGCGATTTGCCGCCCAACTCCAGGGTGACGGGAACCAGATTGCGGGCCGCCGCAGCCATGATATGGCGGGCGATGCTGGTGGCACCGGTAAATAGAAGGTGATCAAAGGGCAGGCCAGAGAAGGCCTGGCCTACTTCCGGGCCTCCGGGAAAGATCGCAACTTCTTTCTCGTCCCAGGCTTCGGCGACCATCTCCGCCATCAACTCCGAGGTCGCGGGGGTGAATTCCGACGGCTTAATCATGGCCCGGTTGCCGGCGGCGAGGACCCCCGCCAGGGGGCCGAAGGTGAGATTCACGGGGAAGTTCCACGGTGAAATGACCCCGATCACGCCCAGGGGCTGGTATTCGATGCTGGAGCGGCCGCCCAGGAGGTTCAGGGGGAACATGGTGGAGCGCTTTTCTTTGCGCATCCATTTGTCGACGTGCTTGAGGGCGTGGCTCATGGGGCCAACGGAGGCTGCGACGTCCGTAAGGAGCGTCACTTCCCGAGATCGACAGCTGAAATCCGTATTCAGCGCTTCAACCATCTTGTCCTGGTACTTGAGAAGCACGTCGATGCCGCGACTGAGGCGGTCTTTGCGAGTTGCGGCGCTGACGCCACCTTCGGCAAGGTAGTCGCTCCGCTGCGTGTCCAGGACGTTCTGCATGAGGGTTTCGGCATCGCTGGCCGTGGCGGCGGTCTGGGGTGCGTTCATGGTGAGTCTCCGCAGGCTTTTATAGGAATTGACTGAGGATCAGTATAGCGGTCGCGAGCCCGCAAGGCGCGCCAAACCGGCGGTGCACACAGTCATAGCATGGATGAAGCTGCGAAAGCTCGTGGAGGAGCCATCGACCGAGATGAATCCTCAAGCAGAATCGCAGGTAATTCTTGTCAGCAGTGATAACGGGTGCTAGAAAGCGCCGATGGCTTCCCACCTCGAACAGGATAACCGCACGCCGTCGCCGCCCTATGGCTATTCCCGGCCGTGCGACCTTGATCGGGCACAGCAAATTTCCGTTGTGGCGCAGTTCCATGCGAATCACATTAAGCCGAACCGTATTGCCTATCGGATGGGCATTGATATTGCGTTTGTCGAGGCGCTCATCGCCGGAGAGGAGGAGCAAGAACGATTTGCCTCCCTGGTAGAGCGTCATCGCCGGCAACGTTACCGCGACCGCATGCGTGAATCCGGGCAGCGGCGGGGTACGGGGCGCTACGAACTGCAACAGCAAATCGAAAAGGACTTTCAGCGGGAACTCACCACGCATCCCCCAATACCCGCGGAGCCCCCGCGGACCTGATTCTGGAGATAAGAATGCATAAAACAGTAGCTCGCTTAGGCCTCGTCGCCTGCCTGAGCCTGCCCTTCGCGGCGGTGCTCTCCCATGGAGCTGATCATGAGATGGCCGCTGAAAAAGACAACGCCGATGCCACTCCGGAGCTGCTCCACGCCGAGTCCGAGGGCTCCGTGCGCATCGATGGGCGGACCATCGAGTACACAGCTACCGCCGGCACCCTGGAGATGAAAGATGACGACGGTAAGCCCATCGCCCACTTTGGCTACACGGCCTACGTGCGCAAGGGTATGGACAAAGCCACGCGTCCCATCATGTTCGCCTACAACGGTGGCCCGGGATCGGCCTCCATGTGGCTGCACATGGGTATCCTCGGCCCCCAGCGCACGGTAGTAGAGGACACCAGCTTCACCACGGAAGGCCCCTTTGAGCGGGTGAACAATGAGTTCTCGGTTCTCGACAAGGCCGATCTGGTGATGATCGACCCCGTGGGTACGGGCTTCTCTCGCCCCGTCGGTGAGGCCAAAGGCGAGGACTTTTGGGGCGTTGATAACGACATCAAGTCTGTCTCAAACTTCATTGCCCGGTACGTAACGGACAACGGCCGCTGGCAATCACCCAAGTACCTTCTCGGTGAAAGCTATGGCGGTATTCGCTCCGGCGGCGTGGCCTTCAAGTTACTGACCAGCCACAGTATTGCCCTGAATGGCGTAATCCTGGTCTCGCCTTACATGGACTTCATCGCCGGCAACAACGGCGCGAAGAATGACCTCGCGGACGTCAACTACTTCACCACCTTTGCCTCCACCGCCTGGTACCACAGAACCATCGAAGATCGCCCCGACGACTTGCGGGCTTTCCTCGCCGAAGCTGAAGCATTTGCTCTGGAAGTGTACGCACCGGTATTACACAAAGGTCAACGAGCCAGCGCCGAGGAACGCGCCGCAGTTCTTGCCGGTCTTGAACGCTTTACGGGTATTAGTCAGGACTACTGGGATCGCGCCAACCTGCGGATTAACGAGGCGCGTTTTGCCAAAGAGCTGTTGCGGGAGCAACGGAAAACCGTGGGTCGTATCGACTCACGGTTTGTCGGTGATGCCATCAACCATATCGCCGAAACCTTCCGCTACGACCCCTTCTTCCCCGCCGTTGGACCTGCCTTCATGGCGACCTTCAACGATTACTACCGCGAAGAACTGGGCGTTAAAACAGACCGCCGTTACATTGGATCCGCAGGTCTCTACACCGACTGGGATCAGCGTCATATGACACCGGGCATGGGCAAGGTGGCGGTGGCCAATACGGGTGTCGATCTCGCCTACGCCATGGTGCAGAACCCCAACATGCGCCTGCTCGTCCAACAGGGTTACTACGATCTGGCGACACCCTTTGGTGCCACCCAGTATTTTCTCGACCACATGGAGTTGCCGGAGTCCCTGCGCAGCAACATCACCCTGGAGTTTTACGAGGCCGGGCACATGATGTATCTGCATCCTGAGTCCCTGGCGAAGTACCGCAAGGATCTGGCAGCCTTCTTCGATCCCCAGTAGATCTATAGATCCTCGGGGGTGGGCCGCAGTGCTCACCCCCTTTCCCTTGGCCATTTGGGGCGCGGTGATCGCTGGGCAAGGCTCTCAGTCCAGAGCCTCAAGGTTTACCTCGTATACTCCACCGCCCTGAAGTCCGAGGAACAGTCGGCGACGGTTGTCTAGCGTCAGGAGTCGCATACTCCAGATACCCCCGCGAAGCTCCGCATCGGTATCCTGATGGGTCTCCCAGGTGAGACCGCTGTCGGTGCTGACTTCCAGCACCAGGCGCTGCGGATCCGTGAAGTTTTTGCTCCAGCCGCCTGTATAGGTGACTCCCGTTTGCTCATCGATAATCAGATCGAAGTAGAAGCGTGAGGTATAGTTCACCAGACTGGCTTCCCAGCTAGACCCGTAGTCCATGGACCGGATGACGCCGCCTTCGCCCAGGGCGAATACTGTGTCTTCGCTGGTGGGGTAGAAGACCACGTTTTCGATGGTGCTGGGCCTGGGAAGCAGATCTTCCACGGCCGCTGACAAATCTACCGTTTCATTGCTTTCCGGCGAATAACGTAGGAGCACGGGGTCTTCCAGCGCACCCTGGCCGCCATACCAAAAGTCCTTTAGCCCCTGGGTAAAGGATAGAGCTCCCAGTCCCGTGCCCACGATGCCCCAGGCACCGTTTAGGATCGTCCAGTTCCGACCTGAGTCCAGCGATTGGGCCAGGACGCCATAGCCCGTGGCAAACAGGGCTCCGCTGTCGGGATCAAAGCGCAGGCGCTGGGCGGGTTCCCGGGGTCCCTGGCCCGCGGGTCCACCAAAGTTGTGTTCGAGAATGGTCCAGGAGGTTCCGCCGTCGCGGCTTTCCACCAACAGATGTTGGTCTAGGTCGACGGTTATGGATGCGATGAGCTGATTTGCCCGGAGGCCCTCCAGACTGCGTACGGACCAGGTTTCCGGTGTAGTTCGCGTCCAGCGATCGTCCTCTTCATAGCGGTACACCCCTTGATCCGTACCGCCGAACAGACGGCCGTCAGTTTCAGCGAGGGCAACGACCGTGGTGCCGTTGAGGCCTCGATTTAGAAACAGCGGGCCCGGATCCGGTTGGGGTCCCAGGATGGGGCCGGAGCTGGAGCCGCCTCCGCAGGCGACCAGGGAAAAGAGAAGGATAAGGACCAGGCAAGGATTCTTAAGCACAGCAAAGCTCCAGGGCGGAAAGACCACGGTGGATGAACAAAAAGGCGGTTGGGCGCGACGTGAAGAGCGCAGCCCTTGGGTTTACTTGCTAACTCGCCGCACCCCATCGGGGATAGCGAGGTCTACGGGATCGTTGTACTCACAGCTCGGCGCAGGACCAAAGGCGTACCAACTTACTGCGGCGCGCTGGGGCAGACGCCGCAGGGTTTCTCCCGTACCGCGATGAACCCAGGCCGCGTCGAAGCGGCCATTGGTACTGAGCAAGCCCCGCCACATTACCGCTGGGTCCTCGTAGGTATCGGAACCGGCACCGAGATAGGCTTGTTGGCCGATGTGTTCCGGAACCTGCGCCGATACTTCTCCGGCGGTAGCGGTAACAAACACGGGCTCGGCAACGTGCTCCACGGCGAGGTCCGGAGATTCGCTGCGGCGAAAACCCCAGGCCATACGCAAGCTGCGCCCGTGGCGCAGGGCGTCTGTCAGATGCGTTTTCTCGCCCGCGACGGGGTTTCCATCAGCGTCATTGCGATACACCAGGCGCCAACGCTGTTCGCAGACGCTCGGGGGCTCAACGAGACACCAGATCGAGGCGACCGAATGGCGGCTTGGTTCTCCATCGGAGAAGCGCCCAAGCAAGCTGCCATCGCTGCTGATAAGACCACTCCAGCGCTGCGCCGTGCCATTGAAATCGATACGCCCCTCGTCCATGCGGGGTGCTTGGCGCTCTATATCCCCCACCTGGGCCGAGATGACACCCTGGAATTCGGAGATAAACCCGGCGTCCGCCCAATGGCTGATTTCTGGTTCATCGTCACCGGCGAAATCGAATTCCCAGCCCACGCGGAGGCGAGCGCCCTGACGATAGGCCTGGCGGAGTTTCTCCAGACTGCCTTGGGTAACGCGACCGTCGCGCTCAACACTCACCAGGTGCTGGGAGGCGGGACAGCTTAGGGTCCCGGCCACGGTAGTCGTGCTGAAGAGACCCAACAGTAGATTGCAGAGAACAATAATTTGCGTTCTTGGCTTACACATCGGCAGTTTCCAATGACAACTCATAAGTCACGAGGGGGTAGATCGGCCCGGCCACCGTGTCCCCTCGAGTGAATCCCAGGCGCTCAAACAAGCGGTGGGAGGCTTCGTTGGGTTCGTCCACCCGGGCTAGCACTCGCGCAAATCCCCATCGATTCCGGGCATGACGTAGCACTGCCTTGAGCGCGGTGCTGGCCAGACCCCGACCGGTCCAGCGAGGACCTACCGCGACGATGACCTCGATAGCGTCCGCCGCTTGCGGTGCCTTCTCCGACGATTGGTCCAGTCCCTGGAGACCGATGAGTCCGGCAAAGGCTTGCTTGTCATGATCCACGACCCAAAGCCCCAGACCCCGTTGTTCGCCGTCCCTGCTTTGGGTGAGCAAGTCTTCTACAAACTCGGTGGAAACTTTCTCGTCGTCACACAGAAAGCGACGCACGTCTGGCTGGTGCAAGAAGGCTCGGAGGGCGGTTGTGTCCTCCCTCCGGGCCGGCCGCAGGCGACCATCGGTAAAGCTGAGTACATCGTTCACTTCTACATCCATGTTTGGGGTTTTTGCGGTGCAGTGCCCCTGTCACCGGCCTGGAAGTCAATTTGCCGGTGCCCCGTGGTTTTTGTTTTTAGATGCCTCAGGGGAACTCCCCCTGAGGCTTCGATCTACTTCGGTGGCTCAACCATCCGCAGATACGGCAGCCGGGCGTCAAATACTCCGAACTGATTTACCGCGTCCTTATCGCTCACGCTGAGGGCGACGACGACTTCTTCCCCTTCGGACCAGTTCGCCGGGGTCGCTACGGGGTGCTCTGCCGTGAGTTGCAGGGCGTCCAGGGCCCGTAAGACCTCGGCGAAGTTTCGGCCGACGGTCATGGGGTAGGTCATGGATAGGGCCAGAGTTTTCTGCGGACTGATGATAAACACGGAGCGCACCGTTGCCGTATCGGCGGGAACCCGGTCGGCGGGTAGATAAGCTTCCGCCGGCAGCATGTCAAAGGCTTTGGCCACGGCCAGGGTATCGTCAGCGATGATGGGGAATACCGCCGGAACACCGCCGTAGGCCTCGATATCCTTTTTCCAGGCTCGATGTTCGTCCGCGCTGTCTACGGACAGGCCGATAACTCGCGTGTTGCGTTTATCCCATTCGTCGGCCAGGGCCGCCACACTGCTGAACTCCGTGGTGCATACGGGGGTGAAGTCCTTGGGATGGCTGAACAATATTGCCCAGCCGTCGCCGAGGAGGTCGTGGAGGTTTGAGCTCCCCAGATCGGTGCTCACTTCCAGATTCGGTATGGGATCGTTGATGCGTAGTGCCACGGTGATTACTCCTGGGTTCTGTTGTTAGAGTTAGGTTCTCGCGGCACAACGATGGAGACACTCCAAATACGCGCAGTGTTTCCGATATAGGGCTGTGCGCGCTTGGGAACGGCAGCGCCTTTCGACCTAAACAACGGCTCAGGCGGTTCAGCTATTCCCGGGATTTACGACGAGTTGAAAGAAATCTGCGATGAACGACCCGTGGAATCGGGCCGCGACAATTGCCTAAGGCGCTAACTATTGACCACGCTGATGATCTTCAGCTTCGGCTTGCACACACCTTGCGAAACCCCGCAGCGGTAAAGGGAATCATGTGATCGTAGGCAGCCTGGAAGTCATCACTGCTGCATTTGCCGCGGGACAATTTGTCGATACGTCCGGTGTTGGCCAGGGTTAGAGTCAAAGCACCGGAGAGGTTGTGGTAGCACCAGTAGATATCTTCATCGCGGGCCTTGGGCAGGGCTTTCTTCAGGGCGCTGATAAATTCCTGGACTAACTCATCAAAGAGCTGCGACATCATCCGGGGACCCCAGTAAGGGCTATTGTTGATGTACGCAATGAGTGCCAGGTAATGCCGCCACCCGTCATCGCCCGTTTCCTGGGCTAACTCCAGGGGGCGCAGAAAAGCTTCGATAATTTGTTCCACACTCGGACCCTTCTTCCCCGCTTTGGCCTGGCAGGCATGGAGGGCTTCGATGCGAGACTCGTTGAGATGCGCGGCGCGTCGTTCAAACACGGCCTGGAACAGATCCAGCTTTTTACCGAAGTGATAGTTCGCCAGGGCAACGTCGACGCCGGCACCTTTGGCGATCTGGCGCAGGGTTACACCGTCATAGCCGTGTTCCGCAAACAGGGCTTCCGCCGAGTCCAGGATGCGCTCGCGTTTGGGGATCGGATTTTTTTCGGCCATAGGCGTTACCTCGTCGCGCTGCGTTTTCCTATTGATTATTCAACGCTTGTTGAATAGTCTGGCAGAAAGGTACGGGAAATAACAATAGTGTCTGCCGAATTCTTTAAGTATGCGCTGACCTTCGGTTACGCGCTTTTGGTTTACTGGTTGTCCTTCATCGGTATGCGGCGTACGAGCAGCGTCGAAGGTTTCTCCATCGGTAACAAGGATATGAGTCCTTACGTGGTGGGGATAACCCTTGCGGCGTCCATCGCCTCGACGGCGACCTTCGTCATCAATCCCGGGTTTGTCTATCAACACGGTCTCGCCGCTTATCTACATTTTGGCCTCGCCGGCTCCCTGGGTATTTTGACAGCTTTCATCACTCTGACGCGCGGTTTCCTCCGTCTCGGGGAGACCCATCAGGCCCTGACCATACCGCAGTGGATCTACTACCGTTACAACCACCGGGGTTTTAGCCTGTTTTTCGCCTTTATCAATTTGCTGTCCATCACCTTCGTGGTTTTGATCCTGGTGGGGTGCAGCCTCCTGGTCACCGGTCTGTTTCCCGTCGAACAGAAAACTGCCCTGGTATTGGTGCTGCTGTTCGTCTTTTCCTATGTGCTTATGGGTGGCACCTATGCCCACGCCTATACCAATACGCTCCAGGGTGTGATGATGCTTGGGGTCACCGTGCTGCTGTTTGCCCAGGGCTTCAAATACTTTGCCGGTGACCCCATGGCCTCTCTTCAGGCCGTGGGAACGGAGTACGCCTCGGCGTTTAACGCCGAGAGCAATCTATATTTCAGTTTTTTCTCCGTATTTGTCAGTGGCTTCGTTATCACTTTTGCCCTGATGCTTCAGCCGCATATCTTGACCAAGGTGCTTTATCTGCGCAGCGAGCGGGATATTGCCAAGTTCATTGGCACCACGGTGGTGGTGGGCACGGTGTTTACCCTGATGCTGATGATCGGGTTCTACGCCCGTCTGGCAGGTTTGGAGATCGATGCCCAGGATACGGTGGTCCGGGAATACCTCCTCCATGAGTTTGGCAGCTCCGTCTGGGGTGAGTACGTGCTGGTGTTCATTTTCATCACCCTGCTGGCGGCGGGTATGAGCACCCTGGATGGGATCCTTGTGGCTCTCTCCGCCATGGTTGTGAATGACATTGTGAAGCCTCTGGCGGGGGATGCTTATGATGGTTTGACCCTGTCGCGATGGGTGCTGATTGCCGTGGGTGTGGTCGGGGTTCTCCTGGCCTGGAACCCACCGCCTCTAATCGGTCTTTTTGCACAAAAAGGTGTCTATGGCCTTGCGGCGGCGTCTTTGGTGCCAGTGCTCTTTGGCGTGTTGGTGCGCCGCCACATACCACTCTGGGTGGTTATGGGGTCGGCGGCCATCGGTCTGGGATTGCACCTTTTTTTCAATCTGGCCATGGGGGTCGCAAACCCTGCGATTTCCGCCACCTATGGGATTTTCGCCTCCCTGGCCTTTGGCACGCTTGGTCTTTGGCTGACCCGAGGGCAGGCGCAGGTCCACGGCGCGGCCTAGGTTCACCGAATCGTAGAGCGGCAGGCCCTCGGTAATATTCACGTCTTGACAGTTCAACAATCGTTGAATACGCTGCGGACATTCAACGCTTGTTGAACTTCTTGTTCGGCAGTGTTGCTGCCGCGCCGCGACACACGGCGCTCCATAATTCATAACATCTACAGGTGTCCGCCATGTTGTATAGATCTCCCGTACGCAATCCCCTGGCCACGGCCGTTCGCAATGCCTCCACGGCAGCCGCCCTCATGGCCTCGGTTTCCGTGGTGCCCATGGTTTCGGCTCAGTCCGAAGAGGGTGGCTCGCTGGTTCTGGAGGAAGTCACTGTTACCGCGCGGCGCCGTGCGGAGAGTCTTCAGGATGTACCCATCGCGGTTTCTGCCCTGAGTGGGGATGAGCTGACGTTGCGCGGTGCCCAGGACCTAACGGAAATCGCCCAGTCCGTACCCAGTGTGACCTTGGAGCCCTCGCGAGCCACCAACACCACGCTTACGGCGTTTATCCGCGGCGTGGGTCAGCAGGATCCTCTGGCAGGCTTTGAGCAGGGCGTGGCGATCTATCTGGACGACGTCTATCTGGCTCGTCCCCAGGGCGCTCTGCTGGATATCTACGACGTGGAGCGCATCGAGGTGTTACGCGGCCCCCAGGGAACGCTGTACGGTCGAAACGCCGTGGGCGGCGCGCTCAAGTATGTAACCCGCCGCTTGTCTGACGATCTCAATGTGCGCCTGCGCGGTAGCCTGGGTAACTACGGCCAAACGGATCTCGTGGGTACGGTCTCTGGTGCAGTTACCGATGGGTTCCGACTGGGAGCCACCATTGGTTCTTTCCAGCGCGACGGCTTTGGTGACAACCTGTTTACCGGTGGTGAGCAATACGACAAAGACATCGTTGGCTTCCGCGTTTCCGCCGAGTGGGAGCCCACCGATGACATCCTGATTCGCGTCGCCTACGACGAGACCGACGATCAATCATCGGCGGTGGCGGGCTGGCGTCCCTTCCCGGGTGCGCTGAGCGGCATTCCTTCACCGAGCGACGTGTTTGACACTAACGCCGGCGCCAGCGTGTTGGATACCACCGCCGGTATCAACGGCAATAACCAGGTCGAGTCCGAAGGTTGGATGGTCTCCGTCGACTGGAACCTGACGGATCAAATGACCCTGCGCTCCATCACCGCTGGTCGCGAGGACTACACGGAGTCCGTAATTGACTTCGACAGCCTTCCAACACCGGACTTCGATGCCCCGGTGATCTACGACAACGAACAGTTCAGCCAGGAGTTCCAGCTGCTGTACAACGCTGATCGTTGGAATTTGGTTTTGGGTTACTACTACCTCGATTCTGAAGCGGCTAATGATTTCGATGTGGTCCTGGGTACGATTATCCCCGGCGGTCTGACGGCTTACACCGGCGGCGTGATCGAGACGGAAGCATGGTCCGTGTTTGGAGATTTGACTTACGAACTTACGGATCGTCTGTCCCTGTCCGTCGGCGGTCGTTACACCGAGGATGAGCGCACGGCCGATGTATTCCGTGCCAACTACCTCGGTGTTGGCTCTCCCTTCTTCGGCGTCGAGGATGCGATTGAGCTTGCCGTAACCTCTGACTACGAAGCGGATCGCACGTTTTACGACTTCTCTCCTCGCGTGAACCTGAGCTACGCGCTCAACGAAGATATGCTTATTTACGGTGGCTACAGCGAAGGCTGGAAGGCCGGCGGCTTTGATCCCCGCGGGGCTAATTTTGTTACCCCGGCGGTGGAAGAGGGTTACGACGACGAGCAGCTTGATTCCTGGGAGTTGGGTTTTAAGGCCACCTATCTGGATGGGCGGGCGGTCACCAACGTGGCGTTGTTCTACAGCGACTACCAGGACGTACAGATTCCCGGCTCTGTCGGCGTCGATAGCGATGGCGATGGCGTTAACGACTCATTTGTCGGCACCGTAACCAATGCTGCTGAGGCAACTATCTCCGGTATTGAGATCGAGGGTAGCCTGCTGATAACGGAGGCCTTGTCCCTCCAGTACTCCGCCAGCTTCCTCGACACGGGTTTCGATGAGTACATCGTCGGCGGTGTAGATGTCTCTGATGATCGCGAGATTCAGAATACGCCGGAAGAGATGTTTTTCGTGGCCCTGAATTACAACATGGATGCCTTTGGTGGTGATCTGTTGTTGACCACCAACTACTCCTACAAGGGCGATATTCAGCAATTCGAAATCGCCTCGCCGGACATCGATCAGGATGCCTATGGCCTGTGGAATGCCAGCGTTGTATGGACGAGTGATTCCGATACCTGGCTTGTTGGTCTCCACGGCAAGAACCTCGCCGATGAAGAGTACGCCACGGCGGGTTACTGCTTCGGATTCCAGGACTGTCCGTCGGCGCTGGGATTGGAAAACAACACCACCGTGTTCTTTGGTCCTCCCCTCACGGTCTTTGCCACGGTCGAATACCGCTTCCAGTAAGCGTTTGCCTGCGTCGCCGCTGGTCGGCGGCGCAGGCCTTTTTTCACCGAGGATTCAAGCATGAGCGAATTCCCTTCGCCGGCTCCCCTGCTGCCTGAAATCTTGTCCCTACACGCCAAGTGGCGTGGCGACCGCGATGCCGTGGTGCTTGCAGAGCACCGTTGGAGCTGGGCCGAGTTTGTGGCCGACAATCATCGCTTCGCCCACGGTCTGCGAGCCGCTGGGGTTACGACAGGTGATCGTGTTGGCGTATTCATGGCTAACGGCTATCCAATGGTCACGACGCTGTTTGGCACCATGGCCGCCGGCGCCGTATCCGTACCTCTGAATACCTCCGTTTCCGATGATGCCATCATCGCTATGTTGACCGACGCGGCGATTAGCGTTTTGGTGGTCAGCGCTGAATACCGGGCGCGTTTCGAAGCACTGCGAAGTCAGTTGCCAGCTGGTCTGCTGTATCTCTGCGACGAACCCGCCCCGGGGTGGATCACGATCGATGAGACCAGTGCTGGACAGTCCACGGCCTTGCCCTCCGCCGGTCTGACGGGAAGCTCCGCCCTCAATATTATTTACAGTTCTGGCACCACCGGTTTGCCCAAGGGAATACTCCATTCCCATCGCGGACGTCGGGACTGGGCCTATGATTTATCCATCGCCCTGCGCTACCACGGCGCCGCGCGGACGCTCATGACCATCGGTCTGTACTCAAATATTTCCTGGGTCGCCATGCTCTGCACCTTGCTAGCCGGTGGAACCCTGGTGATCCATCCCCGTTTCGACGCCGAGGGTTTTCTCGATACGGTGGAGCGCGAACGGATTACCCACACGGCTATGGTGCCCATACAATTCCAGCGCGTTCTGGATGCACACGCCGACAACCCCCGGGATCTGTCGAGCATGCACGCCATGATGAGCTGTGGCTCGCCCCTGCACGAAGGCTTGAAGCGCGGGATTTTTACAACGTTTTCCTGCGGCATCATCGAGCTTTACGGTCTCACCGAAGGAATCATTACCACCCTGGATCCAGAGGATGCCGAAGGGCGCTGGGCATCTGTTGGTAAACCGTTAATTGGCACAGATATTCTGATCGTCGACGACGATGACCAGCCTTGTGCGAGTGGTCAGGCCGGTGAGATCGTTTCCCGGGGCAGAATCACCATGCCCGGTTACTGGCACCGAGAGGACGCTAATGCCGACGCTCGGTACCTTGATGCCTCCGGCACCGTCTGGCTGCGCTCTGGAGATATTGGCCATCTTGATGAGCAGGGTTTTCTGTACATCGTTGATCGCAAGAAAGACATGATCCTGTCGGGTGGGCAAAACATTTATCCCCAGGATATCGAAGCCGTTTTGGTCAATCACAAACACGTGGACGACGTGGCCGTAATCGGTGTACCCAGCGAGCGTTGGGGAGAAACACCCCTGGCTCTGGTGGTGCCGCGCGATGCTAACTTGTCCATGAATGATCTGCTGACCTGGGCCAACGGCCAGTTGGGGAAGCAGCAACGCCTTGCGGAGTGCATCGCCATCAGCGAGTTGCCGCGCAACCCCAATGGCAAGATACTCAAGCGCGAACTGCGCAAACACTACGCCGACAAGAGCTGGGCCTAGGGTCAAAGTCACCGTTGCCGTGGGTGGCCCAGCGTTGATAGGAGCAAATTCCCATGAACGATGTTTCGAGTGATTTTCGCGACCACTTCTATACCAGCGCCGACGGACTGAAGCTCTATGCCCGGGACTATCCCGGCCCCGATGATTCCAAGCTGCTGCCGGTCTTGTGTATGCATGGCCTGACGCGCAACTCGGGGGATTTCGCCTGGATCGCCTCCCACCTGGCGGGCACCCGTCGGGTTATCAGTGTCGACCAGCGGGGTCGTGGGCGATCCGAGTACGACCCGGTGGTCACCAACTACACGCCGGCCACCTATGTGGGGGATATGTTCAAGCTCCTCGACGAGCTAGAGATTGATCGGGCGCTGATCATCGGCACTTCCATGGGCGGGCTCATGTCCATGATCATGACTACCTTGCAGCCCGAGCGATTTGCCGGTGTGGTTATTAACGACATCGGCCCGGAATTGGATCCCAATGGCCTGGAGCGTATCAAGGGTTACGTGGGAGGCAAGGGCACCGCGGAGAGTTGGGATGAGGCCGTGGAGCAGAACCGGGCTATCAATGGCGTGGCGTTTCCCCATTACACCGACGAGGAGTGGCTTCGCTTCACCAGGGGTCTGTATCGGGAGGTAGATGGCGGTCTGGAGCTGGCCTACGATCCGGCCATTGCACAGCTTATGCGCGATGATAGCTCTGACGCGGTGCCACCGGACCTCTGGCCTCTGTTTCAAGGTATGGCGGCCCTGCCCATCCTGCTGGTTCGCGGCGAGCTCACGGATATTCTCGCCATGAGCTGTGTTGAAAAAATGCAGGAGATTTCACCGACCCTGACTCTGCTTCAGGTTCCCGATCGGGGTCACGCGCCCATGCTGGATGAGCCTTTGGTGGTGCGTGCCATTGATGACTTCTTCGCTGGTATCGACGAAGCCTTGTAGCAACGAGCTTCGGCGCGCTGTGCGCCAGACGCGCAGCCTGCTAGAGTGCATGCCCGCGAAAACAGGGTAAGGGCATGGGCAAAATCATCGTCGGAATTAGCGGCGCCTCGGGCATCGTCCTGGGTTTACGAGCCCTGCAAATGCTTCGTCAGGCCGGTGTCGAAACCCATCTGGTCATGAGCAAGTCTGCGGAGCTCACCCTGCACCATGAGCTCTCCATGAGTGCCGATGAGCTGAAAGCCGAAGCGGATGTGGTCTACCCCGTGAAGAATGTCGGGGCGGCTATTGCCAGCGGCTCCTTCATCACCGATGGCATGCTGATTGCGCCCTGCTCTGTGCGGACCATGTCGGAGATCGCCACCGGTGTGACATCGACGCTCCTAACCCGCGCAGCCGATGTGGTCTTGAAGGAACGTCGGCGACTGGTGATGATGGTTCGGGAAACTCCGCTGCACACGGGGCACCTTCGCACCATGACTGCCCTGTCGGAAATGGGCGCTGTTATCGCGCCGCCCGTGCCAGCTTTCTATACAGGCGCAGAAACCCTGGATGAATTCGTAACCCAAAGCGTAGGTCGAACTCTGGATCTATTCGGTATCAGTGATACGCCGATTCGCCGCTGGCAGGGCTGATCTATCCCGTGACCAACGCCAGCTCCGGGACCCGTCGCCACGGTCCGCTGCTATTTGCCGTGGTGCTTCTGGACCTCATCGGGTTCGGCATCGTTATACCAATTCTGCCTTTTATTACTCCCCAGCTCGGCGGCAGCGATTTCGACATCGCTCTGATTATCGCGGCTTACTCCCTCTTTGCAGCCCTGGTGGGGCCGATTTGGGGCCGCCTTTCGGATCGCTTCGGCCGCAAACCCATCCTTATGATTTGCACGCTTGGTGCTGCCGGTGCCTATTTCCTTCTGGCGATTGCCGATGAGTTGTGGATGATCTACGCGGCGCGCGCTCTGGCGGGGGTCGTGGCCGGTAACTTTCCCGTGGCGTCGGCGATGATGGCCGACATCACGCCACCCGCTGACCGTGCTCGGGGCATGGGCCTGATCGGGGCGGCCTTTGGCCTGGGTTTGGTTCTGGGGCCGGTTCTGGGTGGGTTGCTGGCGGGCCCCGATGGAAGCTTCACGGTGCCCTGCCTTCTGGCCGCAGCCATGTCTCTGTTGGCCGTGTTGGCAGCGTGGTTTTTCTTGCCGGAATCGCGCCCGGGGCAGCGATCCGCTCCTACGGCGAAGAGTGTGGGGCTATGGCAAACCTTGCGCGTGAGTCAAAGCCGTTTGCTTATGCTCCAGTACGTGTTGCACTCTGGGAGCATAAGCGCGGTCACCTATCTGTTCCCCCTGTGGGTATACGCCTTCCTAAACTGGGAAGCCCGGGAGGTGGGGATCGTCTTTGGAGTGGTCGGGGCCATTATGGCCATGAATCAGGGTCTGCTTATGGGGGCCATGGTTCGACTCCTGGGGGAATTGCTCCTCCTGAGGGTGTGCATCAGCTTGTTTCTAGCGGGTCAGCTCCTGGCGGTATTCGCCATGGGCGCGGTATCCATGGTCGCCGCGCTTCTCCTGGCCCTGGGGGGTGCCACCCTCTGTATGCCTATTCTCAATGCCATCACCAGTCGCCGCGGCGGTAGCGAAGATCGAGGTCGATTGCTCGGTGCCGCGAGTGCCGCCGCGGGTATTGGACGAGTGCTTGGCCCTCTCCTCGCCGGGGCGCTGTTGACCATCGGCGATTTCCGTCTGGCCTGGGGTTTGCCCCTGGTAATGGTCATCGGGTACTGGCTCTGGGCCTTCAGCCATTGGGCGCGTCGTGAGTCGCCAGTGCACGGGTCGAACTGAACGCGTAGAATCCTGCCCCCACTCACCCGTCAGTTAGCTGTTTTTCATCTAATACAAGGAGTTTCCTATGGCAGCGTCCCTCTTCGATCTCAGCGGCAAGATCGCCCTGGTCTCCGGTGCCAGTCGCGGCATCGGTGAGGCTATCGCCAAGTTGCTCGCCGAATACGGTGCTCACGTGATTGTATCCAGCCGCAAGGAAGCCGACTGTGCCGCCGTTGCCGCGAGTATTGTCGAGGCCGGTGGTAAGGCAGAAGCTTTCCCCTGCCATGTGGGGCGCATGGAAGACATCACGGCGATCTTCGAACATATCCGCGGTACCCACGGTCGGCTGGACATCTGCGTCAATAACGCGGCAACCAATCCCTATTTTGGCCATATCCTCGATACGGATCTCGGCGCGTACAACAAAACCGTCGAAGTGAACATTCGCGGCTACTTCTTCATGTCCATCGAGGCGGGCAAAATCATGCGCGAACACGGCGGTGGCGCCATCGTAAACACGGCCTCTATCAATGCGGTACAACCCGGCCCCATGCAGGCGATCTACTCCATCACCAAGGCCGCCGTGGTCAACATGACCAAAGCCTTCGCCAAGGAGTGCGCCCCCCTGGGCATCCGCTGCAACGCTATCCTTCCCGGCCTCACCAAAACCAAATTTGCCGGCGCCCTTTTCGAACACGACGACATCTACAAAGCAGCCATGGAGAAAATCCCCATGGGCCGGCACGCGGAACCGGAAGAAATGGCCGGCACGGTGCTCTACCTGGTCTCCAACGCCAGCAGCTACACCAATGGCGAGTGCATCCTAGTAGACGGTGGAATCACGCTCTAGACCCAGAGTCGCGTCAGACAGAACGGACACTCCATTCTGGAAACCACTTACGGCGCAGGAGGTCGTACAGGCCCCCATTCCCGGGGGCGTCAGCGTCCAAGGATGGACGCTGCCGAGCCTGTCATGGATGACGCCTTTTGGCGTCCCCCGGGAATGGGGGCCTGTGCGACCTCCGGGATCAAAGGCACCGCCGTCATTAACGAACGGTGCTCTGATACCCCGACCCAAGGTCAAACTAGCTTTTTGGTGAGCCCCAGAATCACGGAGAACCGCTGAGATCAAAAAACGGGACTCTAACCCAAGGTCAAACGCGCTTCTAGGAATCCTCGGCAAACGGGACCCGCGCGACCCCCGGTATCGCTACCTAACCACCGAAACCAAGCACCAAAACCCTGACCAGCGGATTGGCTAAGAGGAAGGTCGCCCTCAACCCGCCCGAAGGTAAGGAAACCCACCTTCCTTGATGTAAAGCTCGCAAGCCGTATCACCCTCGGGGCTTAGAGCCGTTCCCGGAGGTAAGCGCAGCCAGCTGTGCTGCTCATAGCGCCCTTCGCCATCGCTAAATTCCCCCGACAAGACGAACAACTCCGCTCCCTGAGGAAAGTTCAACACCCCGATCTCACCGGGTTGTGCCCAGCGCTCCAGGCGCATGTGGTCGCTGAAAGGTTCCTGGGCGTAGAGCTTTTTCCAGTGGACGCCAGGTCGGACGCTGGAGCGCCACTCCGTAGCGAGGGTGTCTGTAACCACGTGGCGACGTTCGGCCCCGGGAAATTGGCGGAGCTTCACAAACAGCAGGCAGCCCTCTCGAGAAAAGGGACGATGTTCAAAGCCCTCGGGATTGAGCAGGTAGGTTCCAGCTGGCCAATCGCCATGCTCGTCGGAAAACACGCCATCTAAAACCAGGATCTCTTCCCCTTCCGGGTGAGGATGACTGGGGAATTCGGCACCGGGTTGATAACGAACGATGGAGGTCACCTGGCCGCTTTCCGGTGGGCCCACGCGGTGTAGTCGTTTACGTAATACTTCGCCGCCGGGGCTGGCGATCCATTCCAATTCGTTGCTGTTGATGGTGATGCGGCGATCGAGGTCGCCGTTTAATGCACTGGCTGTCATGTCTCTTTCTTCTTCACGATTTTGTCTGTTGTTCTTTGATGTTCTACGCAGGATAGCGTTCCTTCGATGGGTTCATTTTGCCCGGGCCGCTTTTGGTTGCGACAACACTGGGCTAAAGTGACGCCATGAGCAAAGTACTTGTCACGCACCAGTTGCCCGGTGAACGAATTCACGAACTCCCCGATCATTGCGAGATGAACGTCTGGATGGGGCCTGGGTTGATGCCCAGTGATGCCCTGCGGGACGAACTGGCGGGCTGCGAAGGGGTGCTTTGCCTGCTCACGGACCGTATCGATGAAGCGCTGCTGGAGGCCAATCCGCAACTGCGCTTTGTCTCGTCCATGTCCGTGGGAGTGGATCATATTGACGTTACCGCTGCCACCTCGCGGGGCATCCCCGTAGGTAATACTCCGGGCGTCCTGGTAGATACTACCGCGGATGCGACTTTCGCGCTGTTACTGGCTGCCGCCCGTCGCCTGGTGGAGGCTGATCGTTTCGTTCGCGGTGGCCACTGGCGAGTCGAGAATGCCTGGTCACCGGAGTTCTTCACCGGGAACGACGTTACGGGCGCGACCCTGGGAATCATAGGTCTCGGTGAGGTCGGCCAGGCGGTAGCTCGCCGCGCAGCGGGTTTTGATATGCGAGTGCTCGGCTGGAATCGTAGCGAGCGAACGGTACCCGGTGTTGAGAACACGGAGCTCGACGCCTTGCTGGCCGAGAGCGACTTTGTGAGCATCAACGTGGCCCTGGGCGAGGAAACCCGTAATCTCATCGACGAACGGCGTCTGGCGCTGATGAAGCGTGATGCGGTGCTGATCAATACGGCCCGAGGGGGTATCGTCGATGAAGAGGCTCTTGCCTGGGCCCTGAGTCACGATCGTCTCGCCGCGGCGGGGCTCGATGTGTTCGCCCAGGAACCCGTTCAGGAAGATCATCCCTTGCTGAGTCTGCCCAATGTGGTCACCACGCCCCATATCGGTAGCGCAACCCTGGCGACCCGGGAAAAAATGGCCGACATAGCCGCAGCCAACGTATTGGCGGCTCTCCGGGGTGAAGCGATGCCCAGCTGTGCTAATCCCGAGGTGTATCAGCGCTGAGTCTGTTTGAACGACTGCTCGCCCTCAGTCGTCCTGAGCACCAGCTCCCGGTGGGGAGCGAACACCACAAGGTTTACCAGGCCGAGGGCTTTCGCTGGATTTGTTCTCCCGCGGATGCCATTCAGTCGGCCATGGAATTGGCTCATCCTGCGCGCCCCGTGCTTGCGAATCAGCGAGCCATGACCCTGGCTGCGGCTTTGCCGGAGACCGTGAATTCTGTCCTCGACCTGGGAACGGGCGGTGGTGCTTTACTGCGTTTCGCTCGCGCCTTGCCCGGTCGCACCGTGGTCACCAGCGTAGACAGCGATCCGCAAATGCAGGCTTTGGCGCGACAGCACTTCGCCATACCCCGGGAACAGGTGCTGCATATTGCCGATGCCTTCGCCTATCTCGATGCAACGCCGGGAGTCTTTGACCTGATCTTTTGCGATCTTTTTCAGGGCCGCGACACACCACGGCAATTCCTTTCTGAGGCTTTCTTCAGCGCTTTGCTATCGCATCTACAGACCGATGGCGCGGTGGTCTGCAATCTGCTCCCGCAGTCTCAACAAGACCTTGAGACGGCCGTGTCCATCAGTCGCCACTACTTTGGAGAGGTGGGGCTTATACAGTTCGCGGATCTGGGTAACATCGTGTTGCTAATGACCCGCTCATCGCTCCCTGACAAGGATGTTTGGCAGGAGCACATGGAGATCCTCGTCGCCGACGATGAGGCGTACGAATATCGACGGTTTCTCCGGGGGCTACTGCGCGTACCCGCGCTGTGAACTGGCGGAAGACCTCGCGGAGCGGTGCGTCCGTCCGTCAGTCCGTCAGAGTAACGGTGGGGTCAGTCGCTTACGGGGTCTGGGGTGCTTCCGGTAGGGAGGCCAAGCCCTGGCGGATGGCGCTCTTTATGCCACGCTCATCGACGTTATTGGCGTCCTGCACCACGGTGCTGATACCCACTCGCCACAAAGGCTCGATGTTCACTGCGTCCGCGAACACGATGAGCAGATTGCCGGTCTCGACTACACCGCCCAGGGCATAAGCGTTATCCACCGTGGCACCGTCCGCCTGGCGGTTGATGGTTGCGGAGGGATAAGGGGTTACGTTTGAGGCGGTACGACTTAAACGACCGTCGTTGATGCCAGCGGCGGCGAGATACTCGATAAGGAACTGTGCGTCTTCCTTGGCGACTTCTCGGTATCCCAGGGCGGAGAGGCGATCTTTGATCGCCGCGCGGATGATGGGATCTGCCTGATAGAGACGGTCCGTGCCGCGACTGCTCTGGGTCAGGGGCTCGCTGCGCCAGGCGTAGCTTGTGTAGCCCTTGGCCGCGAAGGCCGCCGTATCGTCGGGAATGGTTTCGATACCACTGCAGGCGCCAAGTATGATTGCCGCGATAATCACGCCAATATTTCTGACTGTCGGCAATAGCGCCAGCCGTTTTTGCTTGGTGTGTATCATCGTATGTCTGCCGTCTGA
>DIYG01000161.1 GCA_002428935.1 Halieaceae bacterium UBA6060 | reverse complement strand
CGGCCAGGAACTGGCGGAGTCGGATCGTCCAGAATTGACCGCCGCGCCGGTAGTCATTTCCGGTGGCCGTGGCATGCAGAATGGCGACAACTTCAAATTACTGGAAGGTATCGCTGACAAGCTCGGCGCGGCTATTGGCGCATCCCGGGCTGCGGTCGATGCGGGCTTTGTTCCCAACGACATGCAGGTGGGGCAAACCGGTAAGATCGTCGCGCCGGAGCTGTACATCGCGGTCGGGATTTCTGGTGCAATCCAGCACCTGGCGGGTATGAAGGACTCAAAGGTCATCGTAGCCATCAACAAAGACGAAGATGCTCCCATCTTCCAGGTCGCGGACTATGGCCTGGTGGCCGACTTGTTCGAAGCCCTGCCGGAGTTGGAAGCTCAGCTCTAAGCTATCTAAGCCACCTCAGGCTCTGCGAAAGCCCGCTTTTGCGGGCTTTTTTTGTGGCTGGGATTCTCACGAAAATACCTGAATACCTTATAACCCGCAGTTCCCTAGCGACTACAAGGGCCTGGGTTATCACCCACTGGAAACTACGAGCGATAGCAGGGCCTGATCACACCTCGCGCCGCTAGTCTCGCCGCAACCGATCCCGGATAGCGATGGGGGTCGGGTAATTCAGCACCACGATGTACGAAGAGACGAGGAGGGTAATAATCGTTGCCGCCTGGATGGTGAGGGAGGTATTGACGGCAATCAGCCCCGCGTCCAAAGCGATATAGGCAATGAGTAACGAGAACTCACTGGCCTGGCCCAGGCGAAAACCCAGATCCCAGGCCAGCTCCCGTCGTTCGCTGACGCCTTTCAGGAGAAAGCGATAAACCACCGGTTTCATCGCTAGCACGAGCACCGCCAGGCACAAGGCCGAAAGCCAGACCACGGGCAACATGCTTAGATCGAAGCGAGCTCCGACAGCGAAGAAGAACAGGATCAGGAAAAAGTCTCGCAGGGGCTTTAGATTGACCGCAATGTATTGGGCGATGGGGCTGGTCGCGATAGCTACTCCCGCAACGAAGGCCCCGATTTCCGCGGAGAGCCCCAGGAGATGAGCGGCTTCGGCCACGCCAAGGCACCAGCCGATAGCCAGCAGAAAGATGTACTCGTGGAAACGATCGAAGCGCTGAATAAGCGGTAAGAGCACAAAACGCACCGTAGCCCAGGCGCCGACACCCAGAGCGGGAAGGGCCAGCAACACAAAGAGAATCTGCCGTGCCGCATCACCCTCGCTCGCTCCTCCGCTGGCCATAATCAACACCAGGGCAATGATGGCCAGAAGATCCTGAAGCAGCAGCAGGCCAATCATCATTTCGCCGATATGCCGGTGGTGAAGCACCGTGGTGGGTAAGAGTTTGATCCCGATGATGGTGGAGGAAAACATCATCGCAACACCCACTATCGCGGCCTGATTGGGGTTGTCGATAAACACCATCGCCAGTAACCAGGACAGCAGAAAAAACACCGCTGAGCTAGCCAGACCCACGACCGTCGATTTGCGCAAGGTAGCCACCAGCGCCTGGGGTTGCATATCCAGGCCGAGGAGAAAAAGCAGAAAGATGATGCCGATGTGCCCGATGTCAGACAGGAGTTGGAGATCGGTAACCAGGGTTAGGCCGTAGGGGCCGATAAGCGCGCCCAGGGCGATATAGGCGATGATCAGAGGCTGGCGGGTATACAGGGCAATGGATGCGAGAACGGCCGCGCCGCTAAAGATCAGGAAAAAAGCGAAAGTAACGGAGCTGGCTTCCATGAGCGGCCCTGGGCATCAGCGGCGACGCGCGCAAAACGCAGAAAGAGGAAGTGTATCAGTCCGTTTCCGTGGGCGTGTTATTGGCTACCTTCGGGAGGAACACCAAGCAGCGAGGGGAAGGAAAGAATCGAGAGTAGAGTGTCGCGGGTCGAGCGATCGAGAATCGCCCCTCGATCACTGCAACACTTCCGCCTGCTACTGGGATGCCCGCCGGCGAAATAGGGGCTGGGTCTGCAGCGTGTCCGTTTGATAGGCCTCACTGAATCTCTGCAAATCTGCCGCCACGTCGGCAATCTGAGGGTCGCGCAGTCCGCTAAAGCCACAGCGCTGAAGGAACTGCCATTGGTCAGGTAATACCTCACCCGCCGCGAGAAGCTCACCCTCAAACCCGAGTTCACGCAGTTTACGCGCATGACTAAAGCCACGCCCGTCCATGAACACGCCAAATTCGATGATCACCGCATGGACCTGGGAGAGGGCGGCATAGTGTTCATCGAAGTCGCCTTCTCCCTCCAGGACAAGCACTGCTTCTTGAGGGCGGCCAATGGCCAGCCACTCTTCCAGGCGATATTCAGGATAGGCGACGGGAGTTAGCTCCAGACCGCCGCTCTCGTTGCGTTCGGGCTTATCCATAGACCGCCTCCTTGAAAGCTTGGATGCCGGTGCGTTCAAACACCGCAATAAAGGTTTCCTGCTCAGAGCTGCGTAACTCGACGTACTTCTGCAACAGTTTTTCGATGACATCGGGCACATCGGCACGACTGAAGGATGGGCCAAGGATCTGCGCCACCCGTGCTTTGCCCGCCTGGGAGCCACCAAGACAGATTTGGTAGAACTCTTGGCCCTTCTTATCTACGCCGAGAATGCCGATATGGCCCACGTGGTGGTGGCCACAAGCATTCATACAGCCGGATATGTTCAGCTCCAGGGGGCCAAGATCATATTGATAATCCATGGCCTCGAAGCGTTCCTGAAGAGCCTGAGCCACAGGAATGGACTTGGCATTCGCCAGGGAGCAAAAGTCCCCACCCGGACAGCAAATGAGATCCGTAATATGTCCTGCATTGGAGGCGGATAACCCCAGGGGCTGCAATGCTTGCCAAAGGGCAAGTAACTCACTGGCCCGCACATCGGCCAACACAATGTTCTGCTGGTGCGTTGTGCGTAGTTCCCCAAAGGAGTAACGATCCGACAGGTCCGCCAGGGCCTCCATCTGCGCTGCGCTTACATCGCCCGGCGCTTGACCGGTAGCTTTCAAGGTCACGGTTACGGCCCGATAGCCCCCCTGACGATGAGCCTGGGTGTTTCGCTTGACCCACCCGGCAAAGAGAGAATCTCTCTCGCAGGCCTCCTGCAGGAAAGCGTCCTCCGCTTGCATATCCAGGGATTCATAGGCCGGAGCGGTGAAATGTCCAGCCACCCGTTCAATCTCTTCCGTGGTTAGCGTGTTGGGGCCGTTTCGACTTTGCTCCCATTCGGCATCCACGGCCTCACGGAAAGCTTCAACTCCCATGGCCTTAACCAAGATCTTGATGCGCGCCTTGTACTTGTTATCCCGCCGACCGCGCAGGTTGTATACCCGCAGAATTGCGTCGAGGTAGGTCAGAAGGTGCTCGACCGCCACGTCATCACGAATGACGCTGCCCACCATCGGCGTACGGCCGAGACCGCCGCCCACCAGGAATCGCAATAAGACTTGATCGTCAGCGCCGCGATACAACTCAACACCGACATCGTGGAAGTGAATGGCTGCGCGATCGCTTTTGGCGCCGTTTACGGCAATCTTGAATTTGCGCGGTAGGAAGGCAAATTCCGGATGGAGGGTTGACCACTGGCGAATCAGTTCGCAGTAAGGCCTCGGATCCACGATCTCGTCGGCGGCGACACCAGCAAACTGGTCCGTGGTGGTGTTACGGATGCAGTTTCCGCTGGTTTGGATGGCGTGCATTTGTACCGCCGCCAAATCAGCGAGGATGTCGGGAACATCCTCCAGCTGGGGCCAGTTCAGTTGGATGTTCTGGCGGGTACTGATGTGCCCATAGCCCTTGTCGTAGCGACGACTGATATCAGCTATGGCCCGTAACTGGTGGCTGCTGATGAGACCATAGGGCACGGCGATACGCAGCATGGGGGCCAGGCGCTGCACATAAAGGCCGTTTTGCAGGCGCAAAGGCAGAAACTGTGCGTCGGACAGCTCGCCGCGCAGATACCGTTCGGTCTGCTCGCGGAACTGCGCGACACGCTCGTCCACCAGGGTCTGGTCTAATTCGTCGTATTGATACATGGGCTCGGATTATCGTTGCGAGGGCGCATTCTACGGGCAACGCCACCGAATCAATTATTTTTATTTTTCATAAGCTTAAAACTGTTAGCGAAGGTCCTTGGGTAAGGTGCCACGGGGGCGCCCAAGGCTTGGGATGAAGGCGGCTGGGTGCTAAACTTCCGCGCGCTTAGAATCCTGGGTTATGACGGACGTTACGCTACCGACTTAGCGCGGTAGCCGCCTTGACCAGGCGCAAGCTACGGGCTAACGACTCTTAGCTTTTGGCCCCTGACAGATCGATGCTGGCAGGCATACCCAGACTCAGAAATTAGACACAGTCATTAGACAAAGGAAGAAGGAGACCCTATGGCCGGTTCAGAAAAATCCGACAGCAGCGTTGACGCTATCGCCACGGTAGTCATTGTTACGGTAATCGTTGCGACGGTTTCTCTCTGGCTTGCTGGTATGCCCAGCTAACGCGTTGCCAGTACCATACTTACGACGGTGTAAACCGCGCCGATAAACAGCGCGGTGAACACCAGTCCCGCGACAATGAAGGTTCCGGCTCGGCCCTGCTGGAAATCTCGTTCACGGTTTTTGCTGCTCTGCACCCCTAATCCCGCGGCGAAGACGCTGCTGACAACCTGAAGGATATTCAGGGCGCCGCGTTTCTCAGACGGATTTTGTTCCTGGGCCGTGGAATCATTGCTCATGGGGGATTTGTTCTCCTGAAAAGTCGGTAGAGGCTTAATCGAGGTTTGGCGCCAGCCAGCGACGAAGCTCGTCGACGGGCATTCCTTTCCGCTCCGCCAGCGATGCTAACTGGTCCTCGCCTATTTTACCCACGGCAAAGTATCGTGTATCGGGATGGGCAAAATACCAGCCGCTGACGGATGCCGCGGGCTCCATGGCAAAGTTGTCCGAAAGGCTCACTCCAGTTTTTTCCTGAGCATCCAACAACGCAAATAGAGTGCGCTTCTCCGTGTGATCGGGACAAGCGGGGTAGCCCGGGGCAGGGCGAATTCCCTCATAGCGCTCACGGATCAAGGCTTCGTTGTCCAAAGCTTCCTCTTTGGCATAGCCCCACAGCTCTTTGCGCACTCGCCGGTGCATGTGTTCTGCCAGGGACTCGGCGAGTCGATCCGCCAGAGCTTTGAGCATAATCGCGCTGTAATCATCGTGATTGGCTTCAAATGCGGCAGCCCGTTCGGCAACGCCATGGCCCGTGGTCACGACGAAACCGCCGACAAAGTCGTTCTGCGGCGCTACATAATCGCTGAGGCTGAAATTGGGCTGACCGTTGGGTTTGTCTCCCTGCTGACGAAGATGATGGAGCAGGGTGCCATCGACGTCGCCGCCCTCAAGCACTATATCCTCGCCGTTAGAATGGGCGGGCCAGAATCCGACAACCGCTCGCGGCGTTAACCAGTTCTCTTCAACGATCTGCTTCAGCATTGCCTGAGCATCGGCAAACAGTTCCTTCGCCTGCTCGCCGACCACAGGGTCATCGAATATACGCGGATACTTGCCGGCCAATTCCCAGGTGATAAAAAACGGTGTCCAGTCGATGGTTTCTATCAAAGAGGCCAGATCAACGTCTTCAAACACCCGAGCGCCGGTGAACGATGGCGTGATCACCTCATGGGCCGACCAGTCAAACTCGGCGCGGTTGGCCAGCGCCGAGGCGTAGCTGAGGCGCTTTTGTTTTGGTTTGCGCTTGGCCATACGTTCGCGAACGTTGTCGTATTCAATGCGGTGCTCGTCGACGAAACGCGCCTTGTTGTCTCCCAGAAGCTGTGATGCCACCGCGACGGAGCGAGAGGCGTCGGGCACGTAGACCACAAGATCGTTCTCGTAACAGGGCTCGATCTTGACCGCCGTATGGGCCTTGGAAGTAGTCGCTCCTCCGATCATCAGCGGCACCTTGAAGTCCTGTCGCTGCATTTCACCGGCCACGTGCACCATTTCGTCAAGGGACGGCGTAATCAAACCCGACAGACCAATGACATCTACGTTTTCTTCCTGGGCCACGCGGAGAATTTCCTCGCAGTGGACCATCACCCCAAGGTCGATGACCTCGTAGTTATTGCACTGCAAAACCACGCCGACGATATTTTTGCCAATGTCGTGAACATCGCCTTTTACCGTCGCCATAAGAATCTTGCCGTTGGAACTGCCGGCAACCTTTTCGTCTTCGATATAGGGCTGCAGGTAAGCCACCGCCTGCTTCATCACCCGAGCGCTTTTCACCACCTGGGGAAGGAACATCTTGCCCTGGCCAAACAAATCGCCGACGACGTTCATGCCGTCCATCAACGGGCCTTCAATAACCTCGATGGGCCTTTTCGCTTCCTGGCGGGCTTCCTCCGCATCTTCTTCGATGTAGCTGTTGATGCCTTTCACGAGGGCGTATTCCAGACGCTTCGCCACGGGCGCTTCACGCCAGGACAGATCTTCCGTGCGCGCGGAGGAGCTTCCGTCTCCCTGGAACCGTGCGGCTATATCCAGGAGCCGTTCCGTTCCGTCGTCACGGCGATTAAGAACCACGTCTTCCACAGCGTCACGGAGCTCTGCGGGCAGCTCGTCGTATACGGCTAGCTGACCGGCATTGACGATACCCATGTCCATCCCGGCACGAATAGCGTGGTAGAGAAACACCGAATGGATGGCCTCGCGTACCGGATTATTGCCGCGGAAGGAAAAAGAGACGTTGGATACGCCTCCCGAGACTTTGGCTCCCGGCAAGTTGTCCTTTATCCAGCGGGTTGCCTTGATGAAATCCACCGCGTAGCTGTTGTGGGCTTCGATGCCTGTGGCAATGGCGAAGATGTTTGGGTCAAAAATAATGTCTTCGGCTACGAAATCCAGCCGCTCTCGCAGCAACTGATAGCTGCGCTGGCAGATTTCCTGTCGACGCTGAAGAGAGTCCGCCTGACCATCCTCATCAAAAGCCATGACGACGACCGCCGCACCATAGCGTTGGCACAACGCCGCCTGTTCTAGGAACTCGTCTTCACCGGCTTTCAGGCTGATGGAATTGACGATGGCTTTACCCTGAATACAACGCAGACCCGCCTCAATCACGCTCCATTTCGAGGAATCCACCATGATGGGAACGCGGGAGATATCCGGTTCGGACGCGACCAGATTGAGGAACGTCACCATGGCTTCTTCGGCATCGAGCATGCCTTCGTCCATGTTGATATCGATTATCTGGGCTCCGTCTTCAACCTGCCGACGGGCCACATCCAGGGCGGCTTCGTAGTCCCCGCCGAGAATCAACTTCTTAAATCGTGCAGAACCTGTGACGTTGCAGCGCTCACCGACATTTACGAACAGACTGTCGGGACCGAAGCTGTAGGGTTCTAGACCGCTCAGGCGGCAGGCAGCGGGGAGCTGGGGCAGGGGACGAGGCGGTAGATCCGCCACCGCGTCGGCAATAGCTCTGATATGGGCTGGGGTAGTACCGCAACACCCCCCGGCTACGTTTAGAAAACCCCGCTCGGCAAATCCCCGAAATTCTTCGGCCATAACTTCTGGGGTTTCATCGTACTCGCCAAAGGCATTGGGCAGCCCCGCGTTTAGATGGGCGCTAAAGTAAGCGTCGGAGGCCTGAGCAAGCTCTTCTAAAAAGGGACGCACTTCTTCAAAGCGTCTACCGCAGTTGCTACCGACAACAAGGGGACGCGCGTGGGCGACGGAGTTCCAGAAGGCGCTGGGGCTCTGGCCGGACAGATTGCGGCCGCTCACATCCGGATAAGTCACGGAAATCATCACCGGGACTCGTCGGGATAAAGCCGTGAACACTTCTTCAATGGCGTAGATCGCGGCTTTCGCATTCAAGGTGTCGAACACTGTCTCAATAAGCAGCAGATCGACACCGCCCTCCAGAAGACCCCGAGCAGCAACCGCGTAGTCTTCCGCAAGACGGGCGAAATCAATGTTGCGCGCCCCGGGATCGTTCACATCGGGAGAAATGGATGCGGTGCGTGGAGTCGGGCCCAGTACACCGGCAACGAAGCGAGGCTTATGCGGTGTCTCGCGACTCACCTCATCGGCTATTTCCCTGGCAAGTTGTGCCGAAGCCAGGTTCAACTCTGCAGCCAGTTCAGGGAGGGAGTAATCCTCCTGGGCGATGGCCGTAGAGTTGAAGGTGTTGGTTTCAATGAGATCGGCCCCGGCATCAAGATAGGCGCGATGAATCTTGCGAATGATGTCCGGCCGTGTGAGCGACAAGAGGTCATTATTCCCCTTGAGATCGCCTTTGTGATCGATGAAGCGTTGTCCACGATAGTCCGCCTCCTCCAGACCCTCCGCCTGGATCATCGTGCCCATGGCACCATCGATCACGAGGATGCGGGTTTGCAGCGCAAGTTCTACGGCGCTAAGGGATGGGACTGGGGCGTTCATCTTGCTAAGGACTCGTGACTTCAGATTCTCCCTGGCTTCTCGGGAGGTAATACCCGCGGGCCAGGGTGCGGCGATCATACCAGCGTACCCATCTATATCAAAATATTTCGATATAGGTTTTTGCTATTAACTTATCGAAGATTCATAGACTTAACTATGAAAGAGGGGTGCCCAAGGGCGGTTAAGGGACTATAATACCCGACTAAATTACTCAGGAAGAGGCGGTCGCACCGTCTGAAGCCCTATGACGCAGATGTTAACGATTACCGAGAGCGCCCAGGAGTATTTGGCTGATCTGCTGGGTAAGCAGGACGATGCCTTGGGTGTGCGTGTTTTCATCAACCAACCAGGCACGCCCCGGGCGGAAACCTGCATCGCGTATTGTCGAGATGGCGATGTAAAAGAAGGCGATGTGGAACAGAGCTACGACCAGCTCACGGCCTGGTTTGATGCGCGCAGCGTGCCGTTTTTGGAAGACGCTTTGGTGGACTACGCCAAAGATCGCATGGGCGGTCAGCTCACCATCAAGGCACCCAACGCGAAAATGCCCCGGGTAGATGAAAATTCACCCATCGAGGATCGCATCAACTACGTGTTGTACAACGAAGTCAATCCGGCTTTGGCGGCCCATGGGGGAGAAGTATCCCTGGTGGAGATCACCGAAGACGATTTCGCGGTGTTACGTTTTGGCGGAGGTTGCCAGGGCTGTAGTGCCGTAGACATCACCCTCAAAGACGGTGTGGAAAAAACTCTGTTAGAGCAGCTTCCCGAGCTCAAGGGTGTGCGTGACATGACCGATCACTCGGATCGGACAAACGCTTTCTACCAGTAAAGGCTTTCCGTGATGAGACCGCTGGGCAAGGGATTGCTTTGGCAGTTCGCCCACCCGGCCAGCCGCCATGTGAGGCGATAGACAAGCTAGACGGTCGACTTCCAAGAGTGCGAATACCCTTCCAAGTCGTCGCGACTCCCCGGGAGCGGATTCGCTAGGATTGGGCTCGCTGCCCAATGACTCCCTGCAGTTTTCCGCGGAGGGACCGTAAACAACGCTCCGTCTCTTCCCAACCGATGCAGCCGTCGGTAAGCGATACGCCGTATTCCAGCAACGAAAGGTCTTCAGGCAGAGACTGGTTGCCCGCGTTGATGTTGCTCTCGATCATCAAGCCCATGATGGAACGGTTTCCCGCTACGATCTGATCGGCAACACTGTCCGCTACCAGAGGTTGCAGTGCCGGGTCTTTGTTTGAGTTCGCGTGACTGCAGTCCACCATGATGTTTTCCGCCATGGCGGCGGACGCCAAAGCCTCTTCACACAGCTTGATATGCACGGGGTCGTAATTGGGGCCCGCGCTGCCACCGCGGAGGACCACGTGTCCGTAGTTGTTGCCTCGGGTCGTGAACACCGATACCTGTCCCTGGCTGTTGATACCAAGAAAACGATGGGGTCTCGACGCGGAACGCAGGGCGTTAATAGCAACCGTTAAGCCACCGTCCGTACCATTCTTGAAGCCCACCGCGGACGACAGGCCACTGGCCATCTCCCGGTGGGTTTGGGATTCCGTGGTCCTCGCACCGATGGCCGACCAGGAAATCAAATCCTGGAGGTACTGAGGGGAGATCGGGTCCAGAGCTTCCGTGGACGCCGGCAGCCCAAGAGAGACAATGTCTGTGAGCAGTTTGCGAGCCAGTTGCAAACCGTCTTCAATGCGAAAGGAGTCATCCAGATATGGGTCGTTAATCAGCCCCTTCCAGCCCACCGTTGTTCGCGGCTTTTCAAAGTACACCCGCATCACGACAAAGATCGTGTCCTGGATTTCTTCCGCGAGAGTCTTCAACCGCCGCGCATAGTCCATGGCGGCATCGGGATCATGGATAGAGCAGGGGCCGACTACCACGAGAAGCCGAGGGTCCTTACGGTCGAGGATGTCAAACACCGTCTGACGGCTCTTGGTTACCGCAGCGGTGAGCTCCTCCGTGAGGGGTGCGGATTCTTTGAGCATCGCCGGGGTAGCCAGGACATCCTGGGCGGCGACGTTGATGTTGTGAACGTTGTTGCTCATGAGGTGGGTCCTGCTAGAGTGCCGGCTCCGCGCCGGATTTAGGGCGGCGCCGATTCTAATGCAGGGTATTGCCAATGGATAGGAACTATTGCGCAGCTTCGGCCGCGGCGAGCAGCAATACCGTAGTTACCCGGGGCAAGGTGTAGCTTGCGTCAATGAACCTAAGACCCCTTTTCCAGCTCTCAACCCCCCTCGCTGAGGCAATTGACGCCGGTGCTGCGGTACTCACACCCAACCGTCGCCTGAGTAGGGCGGTGCGTGCAGCGGACCAGCAGCGGCGGATGGCCCAGGGGAAAGCGGCCTGGGTCAATCCCTCGATCATGCCCCTTCGACAGTACTGGCAGGACCGTTGGCAGCAGGCCGTAACCCGGGGGCTGATCTCTCCCCAACCCCTTCTGGATGCTTCCGCCCAGCGTCTGCTCTGGCGGCAAATCATTGAGAATGATGATCAGGCAGGGTTTTCACTTCTGTCACCGGGACAAGCGGCCCTCCTATGCCAGGAGGCCTTTGAGCTTCTCGGTCTCTGGCGCTTGGATTTGCGAGCTTCGGCGCTACGCCAGGAGTTTGATTTTCATGAAGACACCCGTCGCTTTGTTGCCTGGGCAGAGACCTTTCAGGAGGTCCTGCGCGAGAAAGGTTTTGCCACCGCCGAGCGCGCACAAGAAGCGCTCTTGGATTTTGAGAGGTCCCCGGATCACGCCGTGGTGCTTCTTGAAACCGATCAGCTGTCTCCCCTCTATAAAGCCCTGACGGCCACCGCGGCCACCTCCCAGCGCCTGGCGGCGTCTGAGAGTCCCGGTGTGGTTGCATCGGCCCTGGCATTTGCTGATGGGGAAAGTGAGCTGGCGGCAGCGGCATCCTGGTGCCGGGAAATGCGTGATCGAGACCCGGTCGGGCGCTACGGCGTTGTCCTGTCCGATATGCATTACGACCGGGACCGTTTCGAGACCTGTCTGCGCCGGGAGTTCAACTGTCTGACGGAAAACTATGAGAGTTTGCCCGTCAACTTCGCTACGGGGTTTGCTCTTCGCCGGGTCCCTATCGTTCGCGATGCTCTGAATGTTCTGGCGATCAGCAGCCGCGATGTCGACGTGGAACAGGCGATTGCCGTATTGCAGTCTCCCTTTCTTCGATTGCCGGCCATGGACGTTGCGCGCTGTGAGGGCCAAACAAGGCGCTTACGGGAATTGGGCCACCAGGCTATACCACAGGCATTGTTTCGCGAGCTCGTCGATCCCCTGGTGGATAGCGATATACCGGCGCCCTGGCGGGAACTGCTGCGTATCGAGGCGGAGCATGGCCTTCGCCGGCACAAGAAATCTCCCTCGGCCTGGCGACGCCTCATTCCCCTGATCCTCGAGAACTGGGGCTGGCCCTGGGGCAGGGCTCTGGACTCTCTTGAGTATCAGCAGCTTCAAACTTGGAAAGAGGCGCTGGATAGATTTTCGACCCTCGATTCCGTCGTCAGCCCCCTGGACTATGAGGCCGCCCTGGGTCTCTTGGAGGACTGTCTTCAGGAAGAGCAGTTTCAGCCTGAAACTGCGGACCAGGCCATACAGGTATTGGGACCGCTGGAGACAACGGGCCTCTCCTTCGATGGCTTGTGGGTTACGGGCATGAATGCGGAGCGCTGGCCCGCATCCGCCCGTCCCAATCCCTATCTACCCTTTAGCGTACAACGCCGTCTGCGTATGCCTCACTGCGATGCTGCCTGGGAATGGGAATGGACCCAGCAGCGCTGGTTGGCCTGGCGACAGGGCAGTCGCCAACTCCAGGCCAGCTACATACACCACGACGACGGACGCACGGTCCTGGCCAGTCCTTTGCTCAATACCCACGAGGTCACCGTCGTCGCCGACACGACAAGGGCCGATCCACGGTGGACGGAGCAGCGTCTGGTCCACCACCTGGAGACCATAGCCCGACCTAACTCCGCTCTGATTGAAGACGACGTCGCCACCCTACATCGGGGCTCAGGTTTGATCGAGGCGCAGTCCCTGTGCCCATTTCAGGCCTTTGCGGCCTATCGGCTAGGGGCAACACCGGCGTCAGTCTACTTCTCGGGCTTGAGTGCGGCGGAGCGCGGCTCCGTGTTACACCACGCGCTGTACCTGTTGGCCAACACCTACCCTAACCGTGAAGCCCTTCGCGATGCTGACGAAAAGGCCCGGAAGGTTTCCGTGAGCAATGCCAGCTCCGAGGCTCTGAGCACTGTTCATCGTCATCGTCGACGCCTGGTGGGTGAGGCTTGCCTGGAGTTAGAGCAGCGTCGCCTGGAAGCACTGTTGTCTAAATGGTTAGAAGGCGAGGCCCTACGAGAGTCTTCCTGGCGTATAGAAGCCCGTGAGGCTGATCGGGCGCTGGCTTTGGGGCCTCTTACGCTCAACTTGCGCCTGGACCGCGTTGATGAATTGGATCGGGGCCAACGTGTGGTCTTGGACTACAAGAGCGGGCGTATCGACCCTCTTTCCCACTGGTTGGAAGAGCGACCGAGAAAACCTCAACTTCCGCTTTACGCGCTGGCGGAACCCAAGGCCGACGCCGTGAGTTACGTGTCTTTGCGCAGCGCTGAAATCAGCTTTCGCGGTCTAGGGGCTTCGGCCCTGCTGTCGGGGATCGAGCCCATCGCCCAACGACGAGCCGATGAGCTCGAAGGGGAGGCGGCTATGGAGGCTCAGCGCGCAGACTGGCGGCGGGAGTTAGAAGCCCTGGCAGAAGAGTTTGTTTCTGGCGAGGCTGCGGTCACGCCGTCGACCGATGCCTGTCGCTACTGTGCTCGCGAAGCCCTCTGTCGACGGGATGACCTGGAGCCATGACCCCCGTTGACGCGCCTCAGCGCAACAGAGCCCTGGATCCCCATACCTCGTTTTGCGTGAGCGCGCCGGCGGGTTCCGGTAAAACCGGACTGTTGGTACAGCGGTTTCTGGGATTGCTGGCCCGTGTGGAGCATCCGGAGCAGGTAGTTGCGATCACCTTCACCCGCAAAGCTGCGGCAGAAATGCGAGCCAGGGTTGTGGATGCACTCCGTGGAGCAAGAGCGCCGAAACCGGATTCGGATCACGAACAGCGTTTGTGGCAACTCGCCAATGCCGCCTTGAAACGGGACACGGAGGCCCAGTGGGGCCTGGAGGCAAACCCCACGCGTTTGGCGATTCGCACCATTGACAGTTTTTGCGGAGAACTGGCCCGGCAGATGCCGGTCCTCAGCGGTTCGGGAGGTGCTTTACGAACTACCGATCGAGCGGCGCCGCTCTATCGAGAGGCTGTGGACCAGTTTCTACGAAGAGCCCTGGAAGGAAGCAAAGGACAATTACCGCAAGACGCGATGCGTCTGCTGCTTCATCTGGATAATCACTGGGAGACAGCTACCGAGCTACTTGCTGCACTCCTTGAGCGCCGAGAACAGTGGCAGCCGGTTTTTGGCGGCGTTGGATTTGCAGGGCATGAGCGCGAGTGGCTAGGGTCCATGACCGATGCTTTGGTCAAGGCTCGACTGACACGGGTGGAGACCCTTCTGGCGCCCTGGCTGTCGGCCATCGGTCGGGCCCTGCATTGGAGCGCCGAGCAACGAGGAGTTCCGAGCTGCTTTCAGTCCGGTACCCTGGGCCTGGATTCTGCGCGTGAAGTTGCCGATCTGCTGTTAACCCAGAGTAACGGCTGGCGGAAAAGCCTCACCGTGAAGCAAGGATTCCCGCCCGGAAAAGGCGCTGCTAAAGACGCCAAGGACGATATCCTTGCGGTACTCGGGCAGCTTCGCGAAGGAGACGAAGAGCTTTTGTCGGCGGTACGGGAACTGCGAATCTTGCCGCAGAGTCTTGGTACTTCGGAGCACTGGGAAACCCTCGCTGCCCTTACTCGCTTACTACCCGCCCTCGGCGCCCAGCTTCTGGTGACGTTCCAACAACAGGGGGAGGTGGACCACGCGCAAATTGCTTTAGGCGCTCTCGCCGCCCTCGGTGATGACGAGGAGCCCACGGACCTCGCCCTGCGTCTCGATCATCGTATCGAGCACCTTCTGGTAGATGAGTTCCAAGACACCTCGTCCTTACAGTTCGAACTGATCAGGCGCGTCGTGCGGGGCTGGCGTGAGCACAACGAAAGTCATCCCGGACAAGAGCGAACGCTACTCCTGGTAGGTGATCCGATGCAGTCCATCTACGGCTTTCGCGAGGCCAAAGTAGGCCTGTTTATGCGAGCGCGGGATGAGGGGATTGGTGATTTACCCCTGGAGTCTGTTGCCCTGCGGGTGAACTTTCGCAGCACCCAGACCATCGTCAGCTGGTGCAATGAAGTCTTCTCCGATGTATTTCCGCCCCATGACGACCCCCAACTTGGAGCCGTTTGTTTTTCCCCGGCAGACGCGGCCGGAGGAACGGGTTCCAGACCCAGATTGGCCTTGTTTGAGGGCGACGATGGACGTCTTGCCGAGGCTCAGGCGCTCTGTGAAGAACTTCGCCAGGGCATAGGTGACCCAGACGTAGAGAGTATTGCGGTCCTGGGCCGTTCTCGAGGGCATCTCGCGGAAGTCGTCGCCGAGTTGGTTCGCCAGGGCATACCCTTTGCAGCGCGGGAGCTCGACGCTTTGCATACGCGCCCGGTGATACGAGACCTCAAGACGCTTGTGCAAGTGCTCCTTGATGGTTTTGACCGCTTCGCCTGGCTGGCCCTCCTGCGTTGCCCCGCAGTAGCCCTGGACGATGGGGACCTGTTGCTCCTGGCTCAACGCGCCCCCACCGCGCACGCCTTTCGGCGGGCAGTATCATCCATGGATTCCGCGACCGGTCTTAGCTCCACCGGTTTGGAACGCATCCGCTGGCTCGCCCAGGTTCTTGCTTTTGCTGACCAATATCGAGACCGGCTGGCTTTTCGCGTTTGGCTCGAAGAGTGTTGGTTGCGCTTTGGGGGCCCCGCCAGTTGTAGCAAAGAGCTGGACCTCCGGGATGCGCAGGTCTTTTTTACCTTCGTAGAAAGGTTTTGGAGTCAAGAACAGGGGATCACGTCAACGACTTTGGATCAGGCACTGGAACACCTGTTCGCACCCGAGGCGCCCGGTGACGTAAAGGTTCAAGTGATGACACTCCACAAGGCCAAGGGTCTGGAGTTCGATTGGGTGTTTATTCCGGGATTGGAGCGGGGCACCCGCCGCGAAGACCGGCGACTTCTTCTCTGGGACGAGTTTGCTCTTCCGGGGCAAGCACCCGCGTTTTTACTCGATCTACGCGCCGCCGCCGATACCCAGAGCCCCCTGGAGTCGGGTGCGGAGGCGGGGGGACTCTATGAGTACCTTCATGTGCAGGCGCAGCAAAAGGCGATGCTTGAGTCCTTGCGATTGCTTTACGTGGGCTGCACCCGTGCGGAGAATCGTTTGGTACTGAGCGCCGCAACTTCCTGGGATGAAAAACGCGACGCACCTCGATCGCCGCGGGCGGGCTCGTTCCTGGCGGCCCTTTGGTCCTCCCTTGCTGATGAGGCTGAGATACATCGAACCGAGGCGCTCGCTGAAGACGAAGGCGCACCGGAGGGGGAGCTTTACTACCGTCGTTTAACTACAACGCCTGCGATAGAGCCCTTATTGGCGGCTGCTCCAGCACAGCGGATTGATCTGAGGGAAAATCGCGAAGCGAGGGCGTTGGGCACGGCGCTGCACGAGGGTCTTGAAGCTCTTGTCTATCGCCGGGTGCTTCCGCGTCATGTTGATGAGGATCTCAAGCAGCGACTCCACAGCAGTCTGGTTTCTCTCCTGGGACTGGCTCCGAATCTGAACCAACTAGTTGCGGATGCGGTTACGGCCTTGGATCAGTCCCTGGGCGATCCTTGGCTGCGCTGGGCTCTAGACCCAACGCGGCAGGACCGGAAAGCGGAGTATCCGCTGGCCCTTGTCCAGAATGATGCGCCGCGAAGTCTGGTGATCGACTACTGCTTCTTGGACGAGGCGCGCGATGAGTATTGGGTGGTGGATTACAAATCTGCCCAGGTAGATCTCAAGGATCATTCCGAGAGCGACTTCGACAAAGAATCATTTATCGCCGAGCAATTAGCCCAATACGCACCGCAACTTAACGCCTATCGCGACGCCTTGACGCAGCTTCGTGGCAAGACCGTTCGCTGCGCGCTGTATTTCACCAGCCTGGGAGAGCACCGCGAGCTAAACGCCGTCTAGGCCCGGGGAAAGCTTTCTGCCTTTAAAAGCGCATTTGCCAAGAAACGACTCGCGAGGCCCGTGTCGCCCCATCTATAATGCCGTTGTTAGCCATTTACTCAGAGGCAACCATGATCCATACGAATGCCGCCGCCGAAATATCATTGCGGTCCATATCTTCTCAGGTTAGTCGCGTCTGCGCAGATCTAGCCAAGGTAATCGCCGCTTTGACGCTACCTGCCGCCGTACTCGTGGGTTGCGCCGAAGAACCGGAACCGCTGGCTGCCGCATCGTCCCGTCCCGTCAAGTTGTTTACGGTTGATGCGGGCATGGGAGACGAAGTACGGCGTTTCCCCGCGACCATCGAAGCCGCGAAGCAGGCGGAACTGAGTTTTCGTGTCTCCGGACAACTGCAGGAGTTGCCGATCCGCGAAGGCGACATGGTCGAGGAGGGGCAGATCGTCGGCAAACTGGATCCCACGGATTTTGAAATCGCCGTGGAAGATCGCAGCGCCGCCTTTGAAAACGCCGAGCGCAATTTCGAGCGGGCCAAGGAGCTGATTGTCAGTGGCAGCATTTCCCAACTTGACTACGATCGCATGGAAGCCGAGTTCCGTTCTTCCCGGGCAGCCCTTGCTCAGGCGCGCACCGATCTGGGTTACGCCACCCTGCGCGCGCCGTTTCGCGGTCGTATTGCAAGACGTTACGTCGATAACTTTGAAGAGCTGATCGGAAAGCAGAAGATCGCCTATCTGCAGGACACGGACATGCTCGATGTGATCATCGCCATGCCTGAATCTATTGTGCGTAGCGTTACCGCCGGCGGCGAGGATGAACTCGCCGAAGAATCGGTCACCGATAGCGCAGCCGATCAAGTCCGGGCGATGGCGTCTTTTGAAGATTACCCAGAGCTTAGTTATGCCCTGGAGATCAAAGAGATCGCCACGCGGGCGGATGCTGATACGCAGACGTTCCCGGTGACCTTTAGCATGCCCCAGCCCAGCGACTTTACGGTCTTGCCTGGCATGACCGCTCAGGTGGATCTAGATTTCACGGGCATTTTGGTCCGCGAAAGCGTGACCTGGGTTCCTGCGCGAGCGGTGCAGGGTGATGCGGGCCTGGAACCTCGAGTGTTTGTTTTAAACAGTGACACCATGCAGGTTGAATCGCGACCGGTAGCTATCGGCCGTATGTCCGGTGACATGATTGAAGTTCTGGATGGCCTCAGCGGCGGGGAAGAAATCGTCGCGGTAGGCGCTGAATATCTCGCTGAAGGTATGGCGGTGACCCGTATGCGCACGGGAGAGCAGGCCATACCCCGGGAAAGCGATACGGTGGGCAGTAACGGCCCATGAATATCGGCGAATATTCCGTTCGTACACCGGTTATCTCATGGCTGATTGTCGTGATCTTGCTGGTTGGTGGTGTGTTTGGCTTTGCTAAGATGGGCAAACTGGAGGATCCCGCCTTCACCATCAAGATGGCGAAGATCATCACCCAGTATCCCGGCGCCTCCGCGGAGGAAGTGCGCGATGAGGTGACCTATCACCTGGAAGACGCGATTCAGAAGCTGCCGCAGCTCAAACGAATCAAAATGAGCGTCTCGCGACCTGGGCTGTCGGATATTCAGATTGAGTTCAAAGATGAATTCGGTGCCGATGACCTTCCCAATATCTTCGACGAGCTTCGGCGCAAGGTCGCTGATGTAAAACCCAAGCTACCCCCGGGAGCCATGGAGCCCATGGTCATCGATGATTTCGGTGATGTGTACGGAGTCTATCTCATGCTCACGGGCGAAGGTTACAGCTGGCGCGATCTATATGACGTGGCCGACGACATAAAGCGTCAACTCGTGCTCGTAAAAGGCGTTCGCAAAGTGGTTATCGACGGTGAGCAAAAGGAAGTCGTGTACCTCGATATTTCCCGCGCTCGCCTCGCAGAGCTGGGCATAGATCCCGCAGCAATCGCCGACATCCTCGGTTCGCAAAATTCCGTTGTGGACGCAGGGAACGTCAACATCGGTGATGATTACCTGCGCATCAAGCCCACCGGTGAGTTCGCTTCCGTACAGGCCATAGGCGATGTGTTGATTTCCTCTCAGGAGCGAAACCTGGTGCGCCTTCGCGATATCGCGACCATCACCCGGGCCTACGAAGAGGTGCCCATCAAGCTTTACTACCACGACGGACTTCCCGCACTCGCCATGGGCGTAAGCATGGCCGCCGGCGCAAACGTGGTGGAAGTGGGCAAGCGCTTCAACGAACGCCTCACGCAACTACAAACGGTTATCCCCGTGGGTATGACCCTGGAGGCGGTCTATGACCAGCCCCAGGAGGTCGAGAAGTCCGTGCGGGGGTTTGTCGTAAGCGTGATCCAGGCCGTGGTGATTGTGATCGTCGTGCTACTGCTGTTTATGGGTGTTCGCACGGGCTTGATCATCGGCTCCGTGTTGATCATCACCGTGGCCGGCACGCTGTTCATCATGTATCTCTACGGCATCGAGTTGCAGCGCATCTCTTTGGGCGCCTTGGTGATAGCTCTGGGCATGCTGGTGGACAACGCGATCGTTGTTGCGGAGGGCATGCAGGTGCGCATGCAATCGGGCATGAAAGCCTTGGAGGCCGCATCAGAGGCCGTGGGTAAAACCATTTGGGCACTCCTGGGTGGAACTGCCATTGGCATCCTGGCCTTTTCCGCCATCGGTCTCTCGCCGGACAACACGGGGGAATTCGCAGGATCTCTGTTTTACGTCATATTGATATCCCTGACTCTGAGCTGGATTACTGCCGTCAGCACAACGCCCTTGTTGTGCGCCTTGCTGCTCAAGTCCGGGACACCCGACGGTAACGAAGATCCCTACGGCGGCGCCATCTTCCGCAGTTATCGACGCTTTGTCGGTTTTGCCGTGGACAACCGCGTGCTTACCTTAGCTGTGGTTGTGGGTCTGTTTGTTTTGGGCCTGGTGGGCTTTGGGAAGGTCAAGAGTGGTTTCTTTCCCGCCTCGAGTACGCCCCTGATGTTCATAGATCTCTATGAACCCGAGGGCACGGACATCCGCAAGACTCGTAGCGACACCCTTGCCGTATCTGAGTTTCTGCGCTCACAACCGGGCGTAACGCAAACGAGTTCTGTCATCGGCGGTCCTCACCAGCGTTTCACCCTGGTCTACGACTCGCGGGAACCTACGCCCGCATACAGTCAGATCATCGTGCGTCTGGACGATCCGGCCCGGATTCCGGCGCTGTGGGACACCATGGAAGAAAAACTGCGCCAGGAAGCGCCATGGTTGGACCCAATCATCAAAGCCTTACGTATCGGTCCCGGTCGCGACGCAAAAATCGAGGCGCGCTTTTCGGGGCCTGATCCCGTGGTACTGCGCCATCTGTCAGAGCAAGCGGAGAGGATCATGCGCTCTGACCCCGAAGCGGTAGATGTGCGCAACGATTGGCGCTCTCCCGTGAAACTGGTCACTCCCATATTCAATGAACAGGTGGGTCGGCAGCTTGGGATCAGTCGGGAAGACCTTGCCGCAGCGATGAAATATGCCTTCGACGGCATTACGGCGGGCAGCTATCGCGATGGCAACCGGGTGCTCGGCATCTTGATGCGAGCCTCGGAGAATGAGCGGGGCGATGTCGATGCCATGCGCGACGTGCAGATTTGGAGCGCGGTGCTCGGTCGCACGGTGCCCGCCTCAGCCGTTATCTCGGGTTACCGCACGGATTGGGAAAACGCGCTGCTCCGCGGTCGCAACCGTATACCCACGATTATTGCCTCCTGTAACCCCGTAGGGGAGCTGGCCACGCCGCTCTTTGAGCGCGTTCAGCCGCAGATCGAGGCTATAGACCTACCGCCGGGTTACTCCTTGGCCTGGGGCGGTGAGTACGAAGACAACGCCAACGCTCAACAGGGCCTGGGACGATCTCTTCCCGTAGGTATTCTGGCGATGATATTGACCAGCATCTTCCTCTTCGGAAAGCTCCGGCAGCCCCTCATCATCTGGTTGACGGTACCCCTGGCCATCGTCGGTATCACTGCGGGATTGCTGAGCACCGGCGGCGCCTTTGACTTCATGTCTTTGCTGGGAGCTTTGTCGCTAATCGGCCTGCTGATCAAAAACGCCATCGTCTTGATTGAAGAGATCGATCAGCAGATTGCCAGTGGCAAGGACCCTTACGAAGCGATCCTGGATTCCGCCGTAACCCGCGTAAGGCCGGTAATCCTGGCCGCCGGCACAACGATCCTGGGACTGATTCCTCTCCTATCGGACGTGTTCTTCGTCAACATGTCTGTGACGATCATGGCGGGCTTGGGCTTTGCTTCTGTACTGACACTGACCGTGGTGCCAACCCTGTACGCGCTGTTCTTCCGCGTTCACAAGGTAAAAGAGAGCTGACTTAACCGCCGTCGAGATACAAGGTCAAAGACTGTCCCGGCTGAAGATAGCGGTCGGGATCCAGGTCGTTCCAGGCG
>DIYG01000071.1 GCA_002428935.1 Halieaceae bacterium UBA6060 | reverse complement strand
GGGACAAGCCAATACCATGGCTGATCATGTCCTTTGGCGGCGCGCAGTTTTCTTCACCCCAGTTGTCTTCCGCCGCGACGGGGTCCAGGGTCGTGGCGAGGGGTTCGATGTCGCCGGATGCAATGTCCAGCACGTACAAATGGTCCACCGGTTCCATGGAGCTGCTGATTACAAAACGATCGGCAAAGACTTCAAGATCTTCAGGTGCGGCTATTCCACAAAAAGACTCCACCCCTGCTTCCGTCGCGTCCCCGGGGCAATCGCCGAGCGCCGAGACCGTAAAGCAGGGCATGGCCAGCCCGAGGGCGATGCTGGTCAGGCGCCTAGATAGGTTTGTCTTCATGCTTTGTCGTGCTCCCTGATCCAATCCACAAGCAGGGCATTGATTCGTTCGGGGTCTTCACGATGCAGAAAATGACCGACACCGTCCACTCGCTGTAACCGCAAGCCTCCCGAGAAGTCGTCCGCTACAGACATCGCCGCAAAGACATCCGCCGCTATGCAGCCGTCGAGTTCACCGGTGATGGTCTGGGTGGGCACGGGCACATCCAGCACAGCGGGTTTTTCCGCCCCGGGTAAGAGCCCCCCTAGATTGATCGCAGCCCGGTAATAGCCCAGGGCCGCCTCCACGACCCCCGGCTGCGAGAACGCCTGAGCAACGGGCGCAAAATCCGCCTCATCGAAGCGCCATCCCGGACTCCACCGCCGCCACAGCCAACGCAGAAACTCGAAGTCCTTGCGTTTTATGATTCGCTCGGGGATGCCCGGCACCTGAAAGAAGCCCATATACCATGACAAGCGAAGCTGCTTCGGATAACGACCGATATCCCTAAGAAAACGACCCGAGTGGGGAACCGCCATGGTGCTTATGCTGTACAGGCGCTCAGGAGCCATTGCCCCTACGGTATACGCCACGGCAGCGCCCCAATCATGGCCCACAAGATGAGCGCGCTGCTCGCCGAGGGCATCCAAGAAACCGACAACATCCTGAGCCAGCGCTAGCGCGGAATAGTCCCCATCGGCAGGTATCGCGCTGGGCTCGTAACCTCGCATGGCCACAGCAATGGCCCGATACCCGGCCTCCGCCAATGCCGGAAGTTGAGCGTCAAAACTGCGATAACAATCCGGAAAGCCATGGAGCAGTAAAACCACGGGGCCCTCGCCACATGCGATGGCACTGTGACTGTGATCACCGACATCGAGTTTCAGCGGCTCAAACATGGGCATTGCCGCGCTCGATGCCACCCACCTCGAACCCGAGGCTCAGGACGGCTCCCCCGGCTCACCGTAAGCGAGAAAATTCATGGCCCGGTCTCGTTCTTCGGTACTGAACGCTCTCATATCGATGCTGCGGAACACCTTGTCTTCCCAACCAATAACCGTCTGCATCCACTGTTTGTCGGTGACAACGGCGATCTTACGGAAGTGCTTCAAGCCGAACTCACGGAGGAATTCCATCTTCTCTTCTATGGCGTCCCACTCAACACCACTGAAGCTAACGATCTCCTGGTACACACTGACATGCCCACAGCGCTCAATGGCGGCTTTCGCCGCGTCCAGGGCGCGCTCCATGTCGTCTTCGCTCACCTTGCCATCGATGCGCCAGGCCACCACATCATCGATATCGTAGTCGATCATCTCAATCATTGGTTTTTCTCCTTTCGGATTCTACGCCCTACCCCTTGCGCGGTCTTTCGGCGTAGATACACAGCATGTTCAGAGCCAGAGTCGCGCCAGCCAGGGCCGTGATTTCTGAGACATCATAGGCTGGCGCCACTTCCACGAGGTCCATGCCCACCAGGTTGATACCGCCCAAGCCGCGCAGGATACGCAAGGCCTGCAACGCCGTGAGCCCTCCGACTACCGGCGTCCCCGTCCCGGGCGCGCAGGAAGGGTCCAGGCAGTCAATATCGAAGGTGAGATAGCAGGGATTGCTGCCCACGGTTTCGCGGATGGTCCCTATCACCTCATCGGCGCTGTGATCATGGACCCAATCGGCGTCGTACACCCGGAACCCGTGGGTATCGGGGTTATGGGTGCGCATACCCAACTGTATGGAGCGCGCGGGATCAACAATTCCTTGCTTGGCGGCATGATAGAACATGGTGCCGTGATCAATACGGCCGCTCTCATCTTCCCAGGTGTCGGAATGGGCATCGAAATGAATCAGCGATAGGGGTCCATGGCGCGCCGCGCAGGCTTTTAGCAGCGGGTAAGTCACGAAGTGATCACCGCCAAGGGCAAGCATGGCCGTATCGGTATCGAGCACCGCTGACGCCTGAGCTTCAAGTTCCGCCGGGACGCCTTCGGGACGACCGGGGTCGAAACCAAAGTCTCCAAAATCCACCACCGAGAGCCGCTCAAAGGGGTCATAGCCCCAACCATTAACGGCGGTCTCCCACGACAAATTCGACGAAATGCTGCGCACCGCTCGCGGCCCCAGGCGCGCTCCGGAGCGGTTGGTGGTGGCCAGATCGTAGGGGATGCCAACCACGGCGACATCGGCGTCGCAGAGGTCGCGGGTATAGCGCCGACGCATGAAACTCGTCGCACCGCCGTAGCTTGGCTCAACAACCGTTCCACGCAGATCCTTACGGGTGAATGCCAGATCCGACTCGAACTCCATGGGTGCCGACCTATTGCTGTGTCTCCAGCAGACGATCAGACCATAGGGCTGGCGCCCCAGCAAGGGAGCTTGGCCCACACCCGAAAACTCCCTCAACGACCAAAGGGGTACATTCCCCCCGCTGCCTACGAACCGTAAAATGAACGGCTTTATATGTGCGGCCGACCAAACATCCGATGCTCAAGGAATTCATCCTAAACGGTTCACTCATCGCGCTTGTGGTGGTGATTCACTACGAGTTTCTCTTTCGCATCACCAACCTCATGCCCCGGCTGCCTATCAAACACCGCTTTCGCATCGTTTTGGGGGTGTTGGCCGCCCTGACCGCGCACTCCCTCGAAGTGTGGATTTTCGGTACGGCCTATTTCTTTATGCACAACGCGAGCAACTGGGGCAGCTTGCTAGGCAATCACGATGGCAGCCTGCTGTCGGCGGTGTATTTCTCCTTCACGGCCTACACCACCCTCGGTCTGGGGGATATCGAGCCTCACGGCGCTATTCGTTTTCTGGCCGGTTTGGAGTCTCTGACAGGCTTCGTTTTGATCACCTGGACCGCCTCCTTCCTCTATCTCGAAATGACCCGATACTGGGATAAAGACTAAGAGATCACTGATGACAAGTCTTAACGTTCACGACGCCACACCTGACGATATAAGCACCATTCGTCAGTTTATTGTAGATCTCGCAGTCTATGAAAAAGAACCAAACGCCGTCTTAGCAACTGAAGAGGATATTCATGACTCCCTCTTCTGTGATTCGCCGAAGGTTTTTGGCCTCATTTGTGAGCAACTCGGCGATGGCGAATCAACGCCCTTAGCGATTGGGTTCGCGATTTACTTATTCAACTATTCGACCTGGTTAGGTAAGCACGGAATCTTTCTTGAGGACCTTTACGTCTCACCCGAAGCCAGGGGTCGGGGTGCCGGCAAGGCTTTATTGAAAGCTGTGGCACAAATCGCCGTAGCGAATGACTGTGGGCGGTATGAGTGGAACGTATTGCGCTGGAATACCCCGTCCATCGAGTTTTACGAAGCCTGCGGTGCCAAGCCCCTGGATGAGTGGGTCGGCTACCGCATGGATCGCGCGGCGCTGGAGACCTTTGCCAAAGACGAGGGTTAAGCGCCTCACCTGTTCCTTCGAGAGAAGCCCTAGCGGTATTGAGCGGCGACTGATCTGAAAGCCTGCGTCCGTAAAGCTCTCGACCAAGGCATAAAAACGGGCTCTAAGAGCTTTCGAGATCTCGCCGTCGTCTCAGGTCACTACGAGCCGACTGACGCACCGCAGCCAACATGGACAAGTCGAGCAGGCTTAGTGGGTTTCGCACGAATTCCGCTTAAAAAAGGCCCTGGTTCTGCCTAACTCACCTCAGGTTCGGAGGGGTGAAACATCAGGTTCGACGGCACACAGTCATTAATTTATTTATAATTAAAAAGTTCTATATTTATATTTTACAAAACTATCGCCGTCCCCGACACTGCCGCCGATTCCCACAGAGGCGACACTGAACATGGCAAACAACACGACAACCATTCCCGTAGCACCCGGCGATGGCATCGGGCCCGAAATTACTGACGCCACAGTACGTATTCTCCAGGCGGCCGATCCATCGCTGAAGTTCATCTACACCACCGTCGGTATGAAAGCCTATGAAAGCGGTATCGCTGCCGGCGTCGGCGATGACACCTGGCAGGCGATTCGCGATCACGGCGTGCTTCTAAAAGGCCCCATAACCACGCCACAGGGGGGCGGCTACAAGAGTGTGAACGTCACACTCCGCAAAACCCTGGGTTTGTACGCCAACATGCGTCCCTGTATCAGCTACCACCCCTACGTGAAAAGCATTCATCCGGGCATGGATGTGGTGATCATCCGCGAAAATGAAGAGGACACCTACGCGGGCATCGAGCACCGCCAGAGTGAAGAGGTGTATCAGTGTCTGAAGTTGATCACGCGACCTGGCTGTGAGCGCATCATTCGCTACGCCTTTGAGTATGCCCGCAGCCACAATCGGAAGAAGATAACCTGCATGACCAAGGACAACATCATGAAGATAACCGACGGGTTGTTTCATGATGTATTCAAGGAAATCAGCCAGCAGTATCCGGACATCGAAAGCGATCACATGATCATCGACATCGGTGCCGCGCGGATTGCCAGTCGCCCCCACGATTTCGATGTGGTGGTTACAACCAATCTCTATGGCGACATCATCAGTGATATTGCCGCAGAGGTCAGCGGCAGCATCGGACTGGCAGGCAGTCTAAACCTCGGCGCAGGTGCGGCCATGTTCGAAGCCGTTCACGGCAGTGCGCCGGACATCACCGGGCGGGATATCGCGAATCCGAGCGGGCTGCTCATGAGCGCCCTCATGATGCTGGTATACCTGGGTAAAGCGGATGTTGCGAATACGATCCACAATGCCTGGCTGAGAACCATTGAGGATGGTTATCACACCCGGGATATGTTCAAAAGCGAGCTAAGCAAAGATCTGCTCGGAACGCAGGCTTTTGCTGATGCCGTTATTGAACGCCTGGGACGGGTGCCTCTTAACCTCCCGCATGCCGAATACCAGAACAATGATCTGAGCACTCTCCCCGACTATGTGCCTTCAACGGACAATAGGGCGAAGAAACACTGCGTTGGTGTCGACCTGTTCCTGAACTGGGACGATCAGGAGCGCGATCCGGAGATTCTAGCTGGCATGCTCTTGGCGGCTGCCAATGACACTAACTTCGATCTGAAGATGATCACGAATCGTGGCGTCAAGGTCTATCCGGATGGGAACCCACAGACCCTAAAGACAGACCACTGGCGATGTCGGTTCCCAAGCCGGGTTGAGGAAGATATCAATCGGCAAATTCCAAGCTTGATGGCGCGGGTCAACGAAATAGGTCTGGACATTGTGAAGACTGAGAATCTGTACACCTTTGACAGTGAACCGGGGTATTCCAAGGCACAGGGCGAGGGGTGATTTCAGTCCGAGTTCACTCACTCTGACATAGTTACAGCTCTGGAGGAGTCCCCCTTCGTTTCGACATTGACGCTACGGCTGCCTCGCGGCAGCTGTTTGCTGACAAGAACGTGACGCACGCTGTGTGCCTGCCAGCGAGATCATGACGGCGGCTGTGGGTCGAACTTGTAAGTTAGCCTGAGCATCCTGCGATGGCCGGTTTCGGTTAGACGCAGTCATCACTTCTACCGAAAGCTCGGCTTAATGTGTTCTCTGAGTGAACGGAGAGAAGTCCCTTCGTCGTCTCGCAATACTCCGCCCGAATGATGAATGTGCTCTTCCCGAATAGGGTGTAGTAGCTGGTCGTAGAATAGGATTACGGAGCCGTCACCGTAGTCTCGGCTGTCCAGTCTTCGGAAACTCGCATACTCAAACTCGCCCCCAATCGGTGGTAGGTCATGGTCGTCATCGGAGATTTTTAACACCTCAGTAAGAATGGCTTTGTGATAGAACAGTAAGCTCTTTTCCCACGTGACCACTACCACGGTGTTTGCGCGGCTTAACCGGTCGGCAGTGGACCATTCCCAAGTCGCCTCCCAATCTGCATCAGTAAACCTACTTGAGCTTGATCCTGTGGCGGTACCCGATACTAGCGGGGGATTAGATGAGTAAAAAACGATAAAGTAGACGACACTAAAAAATGTAACCAGGGTCAGCAATCCGCCAAGCAAAATAAGCAGATTCTCGATCCACGCTCCGAATCTGACGGCTCCTGTTTCTTGCATGATGAGTCTTCTGTTCTCATAAACGCAAAAGCATGAAGTGTATATGTGTGCATTGAATGCCAGCAATCAGCCGGAATGAGCGCTTTACAAGTCAAAGAACACAAACGTTCGCCTTCCGGCCATGGGGCGGCCAGATCAGCAGGTGCGAACCACTTTTCTCTATTCAGAGACCGGCAGACTAATCGAGCCCGACAATGGCTCAAACCAGACAAAGCGCGGCTGTTCACGGCCATCAACCACTACGGATTCCTCAAACATGGCCAGGGGCCGCACCCAGAACTCGCGGGCACCGTAACAGGGCCGGTACAGCACCATGCGCTCTTCCGTTTCTGAGTGAAGGGCCGTTCCAAGGACCTCGTATTCACCGCCTTTGTAGTGCCGGTAACGCCCGGGCCGGATACTCATGGGGCCTCCAAAAATCGCCTAAGCCACTGATTCTGAAGCAAAGCTGCGTCAAAGTGGGGCGATTATGCGATAAACAGCCGTGGACGGTCATCGCAGCACCGATTTGGCTCCCTATAATGGCGCCATGCCCATAGAACACGTCATCGAAGACAAGCGCCGCTTGTTCTGGCTTCTGCAGCTCGGCGGCTGGAGCAGCTGGGCGGCGACGTTCTATCTGGGGATTCTGGTCTGGGGCGAGGTTCCTGAGCACTACTACGTCTATCTCCCGCTGATCTCCACCATAGGCATGCTTCTGACCCTCGGCTTGCGCTGGATCTATCGCGCCACCTGGGATCGCTCCGTCGGCACCCGGGCCTTCGCTATCTTGGGCGCCTCCTACTGCGCAGGCGTGGCCTGGATCCTCTGTCGCTCGGTGCTGTTTTACAACTTGTTCCCCCAGGAACTGGAAAAGATGCAGGCCCGTGGTGAGATGCACCTTGCCTCGTATTTTTCCAATTCCCTATCCGGCGTCTGGGTCATGCTGGTGTGGAGCGCGCTGTACTTCGGCATCAAGTACTACCTGCTCAGCCAGGAAGAGAAACAACGCTATTTAAAGGCCATCTCCATGGCTCACGAAGCACAGCTAAAGATGCTGCGCTACCAGCTAAATCCGCACTTTCTCTTCAACACCCTCAACGCCATCTCCACCTTGATCCTGGATAAAGATACGGAGCTGGCCAACAGCATGGTGATGAAGCTGTCCCGCTTTCTCCGCTACTCCCTGGACAACGACCCCATGCAGCAGGTGACCGTGGCGGAAGAGATCGAATCCCTGAAGCTCTATCTGGACATCGAGAAGGTCCGCTTCGCCGAACGCCTGACCCTACACTTTTCCGTAGCCAGTAGCGCCGAGCACGCGCTGATGCCCTCACTGCTTCTGCAACCGCTGGTGGAAAACTCCATCAAGTACGCCGTGTCTCAATCCATCAACGGTGGGTCCATTGCCGTGTCGGCGAGCATTGAAGAGGGCTGCTTGCAGCTTATCGTTGCCGACGACGGCCCGGGGCTGGACCTCCGTCAGGGCCGCCTACCCAAAGGCGGCGGTGTGGGCCTGGCGAACACCCGAGAACGCCTCGCCCAGGTTTACGGCGAGAAACAGACTTTTCGCCTGACCACAACCGAACCCCACGGCCTGACCATCACCATCTGCCTGCCCGTAACCTACGCCGAAAAGGAAGCTGCATGAACACCCTGAGCGCCATCATCGTTGACGACGAACAGCTTGCCAGGCGCGGTCTTTCCGTACGCCTCCAACAGCTGCCGGAAGTGGACGTGGTAGCCGAGTGCGCCAATGGCCAGGAAGCGTTGATCGCCATTGCTCAGCACAACCCCGACCTGCTGTTTCTAGATATCCAAATGCCGGGCATGGACGGTTTTGAAGTCGTGGAGAAGCTTCAGGGTGACGACATGCCGATGGTGGTGTTCGTGACGGCCTACAACGAGTACGCCGTCGATGCCTTCAAGGTCCACGCCATCGACTACGTGCTCAAACCCATTGACGACGATCGACTCCACGAAGCCGTTCAACGAGCCGTGCAACATCGCAGTCAGGAGGCGAACTCGGAAGGTAAAGAGAAACTAGTCAAGCTGGTGATGAGCATGACAGGAGAAAGCGCTGCCGGCGTTGAAGCGTTGGTAGAGAAAGGCAACGGTAATGGCGACGGCTGGCCAGAAAAAATCACCATCAAGGATGGCAGTGATATTCAGTTTATCCGCGTCGCCGATATCACCTGGGTTGATGCGGCGGGCGACTACATGTGTATTCACGCGGCGGGCGAAACCCACATCATGCGCATCACCATGAAACAACTTGAAGGCATGCTCAATCCCGCCGTGTTTCTTCGCGTGCACCGCTCCACCATCGTCAATAACCGGGTGATCACCGGTGCTCAAACCCTGAGTAATGGCGAGTACCTGCTGAACCTCGAAGGGGGCACGCAACTCAAGGTCAGCCGCAGCTATAAAGATAGGATCCGTCAGTTTCTGGTGACCTAAGCCGGCTTGCTTAAGGGCCGCTCAAGGAGCGCCTCTGACAGATCCAGACCCCAATTTACGCGGTTTATCGCACCACCCTCGCAACTCATCGCAAGGATCGGGCGTCCCGTCGGTGCCATTGCTAGGCTCCGGGCCATAAATAGAGTGGCAGGGGACCCTCATGAATCTGACGCGCAGCGCCCTGCAGTATCCGGCTGGGGTGGCGGTCATCGTTGCCGTAGTGGTGCTGTTTGGCGGTTTCAGCCTGCGGCAGTTACCGGTGCAGCTCCTTCCCGATATCGAAAACCCCCGGATAGCCATCCAAACTACCTGGCGCGCGGCCTCCCCCCGAGAGATTGAGTCAGAAATCGTTGAACCGCTGGAGTCCGTCTTACGCGGCCTGCCCGGTCTTCAGGAAATGGCCGCTTATGCCAACGCGGGCAATGCCTGGATTGAGTTGGAGTTTGCCCTCGACGCCGACATGCAGCGGACCCTCGTCGATGTCATCTCCCGCCTAAACCGTCTCGACCCCCTACCTCGGGATGCCAGCCAACCGGTAATCATTCTCGGTGGTGGTAACGGCGGTATGCCGGCCCTGACCTACTTTTTCCTCCAGCAGCTCCCCGGCACGAAGGGTGACGTCTACGACTATCTGCCCTTTGTGGAGGATGTCGTTCGACCAGCCATCGAAGCCGTACCCGGTGTCGCCCGGGTCAGCGCCGCCCAGAACGCCCAGGGCCGTGACCAGGAACTGCGGATCGTTTTCGATCCCTTGCGCGCCGCCCAGCTAGGCGTCGACCTCACGGCTATCGCCGGTCAGTTGGGGCGCGCCAACGACATCAGTGGCGGCTTCGTCGAGGTCGGACGCCGGCAATACACCCTGCGTTTCGCCGGCCGCTACAGCCCCGAAGAACTTGAAGCCTTTGTTCTGGACTGGCGCAACGGCCGACCCATTCGCCTGGGTGACATCGCGAGCGTAGAGGTCACTCGGGGCGAGCAAGTGCTCACCAACACGCAGAACGGAAACCCCGCTATTTCCATTCGCGTGGACAAAGAGACTAGCGCTAACGCCCTGCAAACACTCAATGCCGTTAAAGCCGTTGTCGAAGAGCTCAACGAAGCCGTGGTCGCCGACCGTGGTCTGATCATGGTCCAGTCCTTCGATGCGTCAGTTTTTATCTACCGCGCTATCGGCCTGGTCAGCGGCAATATCGTTCTGGGTGTGCTTCTGGCGGTGGGTGTGTTGTGGTGGTTTATGCGACGTTTCAGACCCACGCTCATCGTCGCCATGGCGATACCCATATCGCTCCTGGCGACGTTCCTGGTACTGAATGTCAGCGGACGCTCCCTGAATATCATCTCCTTGGCGGGTCTGGCCTTTGCGGTGGGCATGGTTCTTGACGCCGCTATCGTCGTTATGGAAAACATTATCCGTCAGCGGGAGCAGGGCGTGCCTGTCCACGAGGCGGCCTACCGCGGCGCACAGCAAGTGTGGGGGGCCCTTCTGGCCTCCACGGCAACCACCGTCGCGATTTTCTTGCCCGTGGTGTTTATGCGCGAAATCGAAGGGCAACTGTTCTCCGATCTGGCCATCACCATTGCCATCTCGGTAATCGTGTCCCTCCTTGTTGCCGTGGCAATCCTGCCGCTGGCTGCAAAGCTTTGGCTACCCAAAGTGAATGAAGGCTCGGCGCCTGCCGAGGATCGTTTTGCCAGTTTATGGCGGCGCATGACCGCTAACATCATGCGCCTTACAGATACCCCCGCCCGTCGGCGCGGTCTTGCAGTGCTGCTGCTGACGATTCCCGTAGGTCTGAGCTACCTCATGCTGCCGGAACTCGATTATCTACCACCGGTAAAACGGGACGCCGTGGACGCCTATTTCCAATTCCCCCCCGGGGCCAGTGATCGCATGATTGCCGATGAGTACATCGGGGTAATCGACCAGCGCATGGCGCCGTTCATGTCCGGAGAACGGCAACCCGCCCTGAAGAACTACTACATCCTGACCTGGGACGGTGGCGGCACTCTGGGTGCGCGTGTGCAGGACCAATCCCAGGTGAAGGAACTGGAAGCGGTCATCAACAACGAAATTCTCGTCGACCTGCCGGACCTCCAGTCCTTTGCCTCCCAAGGCAATCTCTTTGGCGGTTTCGGCGGCGACCGCATGATTGCCATGCACCTCCAATCGCGAGATCGAAAAGCTTTGGAGGCCGCAGCCCGGCGAGGCGAGGAGTTACTTCGGGAACACCTCCCGGAGACCGATGTACGAATCGAGCCAGGAATAGAGCAGGCGGAACCCGAATTACTGCTCTCACCCAACGACCGCCGCATCGCCGAGGCGGGCTGGAGCCGCGAAGACATGGGCAATCTGGTTCGCGCCCTGGGCAACGGCCTGTACGTGGGCGAGTACTTTGACGGCGAGAAGCGTATGGACGTTATCCTTCGGGGTGAGGACTGGGAATCGCCGGAGAGTTTGCGCAGCGTGCCCCTGGCGACCCCAAACGGCGACGTTATTCCCCTGGGTGAACTGGTTTCCTTGGAACGAACTGTGGGCCCTAGCCAACTGCGCCGCATCGACAGCCGTCGCACCGTAAGCCTGGATTTGCGGCCACCGGAAGACGCCTCCCTGGAATCCGTGCTGGCGATTCTGAAGAACGATATCCAGCCTGAGCTGCAGGCTATGTTGCCGTCAGACGGCAGCATCCTCTACGGGGGCAGCGCCAATGCCCTGGATCGAGCGATCACATCCCTGAGCAGCAACTTCGGCCTGGCACTCGTTGTTCTTTTCCTCCTCATGGCAGCGCTGTTTCGCTCCGTACTGGATTCCGCCATGGTGGTCCTAGCCATGCCCCTGGCCATGGTAGGCGGTGTGCTGGCAATCCGATTACTCAACCTGTTTACCTTCCAGCCCCTGGACCTCCTGACCATGATCGGTTTCGTGATCCTCCTTGGCTTGGTGGTCAACAACGCCATCCTCCTCGTCCACCAAACGCGAGAGGCGGAGCGGCAGGGCCAGGCCCGCGCCGAGGCGGTGCGAATAGCGCTCCTCACACGCCTTCGACCCATTTTCATGAGTACCTTGACCAGCATCTTCGGCATGTTGCCTCTGTTGCTGATGCCCGGAACCGGTTCCGTGATCTACCGCGGACTCGCTGCGGTGATCGTGGGTGGGATGTGCGTGAGCACCCTTTTTACCCTGCTCTTGCTGCCGTGCTTTTTACGCATGGGGCAAGGGGCCGTAGCGCCCATCCGGCATACCGATGACCCTTCTGAAAACCAGCCTCTGAACAACGCGGCCTAATCGCGGAGCACCCCCCTCATGAAGCATTCATACCTTTTTGGCCAACCCTTTATTCTCGGACTGATGCTCGCCGCCAGCCTGAGCGTTCCGGGTACCGCGCTAGCAAATGCTCCCGCCGCGATCGTCAGCACCGGCCCGGTAATGCGCGAGGCGGCCACGCCGACCACAGACATACCCGGCACGGTGATCAGCACCCGCGATGCGCAGATTCGTAGTGAAATCGAAGGTCGCATTACCTGGATTGCCGAGGTCGGTGATCGCGTTGAAGCGGGAGAGCCCCTGGCTAGCCTCGACGACCATTTGCTGCAACTGGAACTGCGTAGCAACGCTGCTCAGGTTGCCCGGCTGCGGGCCGATATCGATGTGCGCAAACGCCAACGGCAACGTCTTGCCCGCCTGGCTAAAGACAACAACATGGCCGAAGTCGAACTGGATCAGGTAGAAGCCGACATCGAGATGCTGCAACAGGACCTGGCCATGGCCGAAGTCGAACAGGAACGCACGGCTTACGACCTGACCCGGGCAAAGGTGCCCGCACCATTTTCCGGAGTCGTAGTGGAACGCGCCATGTCCGAAGGTGAATACGGCAGCGCCGGCGACATCCTCGTGCGTCTGGTCGATACCAGTTCTCTGGAAATCAGCGTCCAGGCACCGCTGCGAGTAGCTCGCTTTAACGCGGCGGGCACCGCCGTATCCGTTGAGAGCGAGCGCGGTATCAGCCTACAGACCGTGCGCAGCATGGTTCCCGTCGGCGATGAGCGCTCACGGATGATGGAGCTGCGTATCTCCCTCGACAACCAGGATTGGCTCATCGGTGAACCCGTGTCCGTGGCCTTGCCCGAGGCGGCGGATATGCAAATGCTGACGGTGCCCCGCGACGCGCTGGTACTGCGGGATCGGGAGCAATTCGTCTACGCCATTGGTGAGGACAAGAAAGCGCGGAAGGTCCGCGTGCAAACCGCTGGCGGCATGGGATCGCGTATCGCCGTGGAACCCTTAGCCGGCGATCTCGACCCGGGCACCACCGTGGTAATTCGCGGTGCGGAGAACCTACGGGAGGGTCAGAATGTACGAATCCTGGATGACTCCCTGGCTCTGTATCGTTAACTGAGTAGGTTGGCGCGGGAAAGCCTTCGCTATCTCCGCCTCGACAGGTGCGGCTCACACGACACCCAGAACCCAGCCAGTCGATTGCAATTACCATTCACAATCTTGCATAGAGGTATCGGAATGCGAGTACTCCTCATCTTCACCAGCTTATTGTTTTTCGCCGGATCACTCCGCGCCAACCCCATCACCGTGGAAGGTATGCAGGTCTCCTGGGAGCACCGAGACACCAGCGTGGAATTCGTGGTGAAGGCCCCCACCAAAGGTTGGGTGGCCGTGGGCTTCAATGAGGTAGACAGCATCGTCGGTGCCGAGTTGATCATGGCGGGGGTCAAAGGGGACGAGACCCAAAGCGAACACTTTTATGTGGTGGGCCCAGGGGATCCCCGCCCGGTGTCATCCCTAAACCGGGTCTCCATGGTGACCAATGCAAAGGGCAGCGTAGACAAGGGAGCCATCGAGGTCACCCTCCGTCTGGATAGCGGCGTGGACCTGAATCGCTCCCTGAGCTTACGTCCGGGTACCAGGCTATATCTTATTCTTGCCTATAGCGTGTCCCCGGATTTCGATCACCATTCACGAATGCGACGGCATGTGGCGGTGGAGCTTTGAAAAACGACGGGATACAAAACTGTTGATCATCAGTCGCTGGCGCATCCGGCACCAAAGCCACGAAGGGGACCTGCGGTGTCGTTCAACAGAGGGAAAGACGAGCAGTCTTCGTACCGCACTGCGTCAGCTCTCCAACCCGGGTACTCATTACACCGCAGTCTCTGGAAAGCTCCATAAAGCGATGGGCTTGTTCTGCGGGCACGGGCAACAACAATCCCCCGCTCGTTTGCGGATCAAACAACATCTCGCGCTGTAGTAACGCCGTCTCGTCGTGACCCGCCAGGGGGGCAAGGGCCTCTCCAAAACTGCGCTCATTGGCAGAGTGCAAGGTGCTGAATATGCCCCTTCCCATGAGCTCCAGGGCACCGGGAAGGACCGGCAGAGCCGAAAGAGTGAGCTCTGCCGCAACGCCCTCGTCGAGCATCTCTAGGAGATGCCCCGCCAGACCGAAACCCGTAATGTCGGTGGCACTGGAGACACCGAGATCAAGGGCAATCTCTGCAGCGAGGCCGTTGCCTGCCTCCATTTGTGCCAACGCCTGCTCAATGTGGCGCCCGTCGGCTTTCTGCTGCATGTGTCCAGCAAACAAGACCCCGCTGCCCAGCGCCTTCGTCAGAATGAGCACATCACCGGGGCGGCCCCCACGTTTCGATAAACGGCGGTCGTTGATAGAGGTTCCGTTGACCGCGAAAGCGATCTGTAATTCTGGTCCCTGCATGCTGTGCCCACCGATAACCCGGCAGTTAGCCTCCGCAAACACAGACAAGGCGCCGTCCATGATCAGCTGGAGGTCTCGCCGCTGCAAAGGGGGCGCGGCAAACGGCAGGGTCAGGATCGGTTGTGCTGAGTGAGGCCTGGCACCACAGGCATAAAGATCAGACAGCGCATGCTGCGCGGCGATGCGGCCCATGCGCCAGGGGTCATCGATCAAGGCGCGCAATCCATCCACGGACTGAAGTAGCGGTGAGTCCACCGCAATAAGCGCCGCATCATCAAGATCCTGAGCATCGGGCAGATGGTCCGGGTAGCGCTGACGCAACTCATGGAGCACACCGGACAAGGCATCTGCTCCCACTTTGGCACCACAGCCTCCACAGGGTGCCTGCGCCACCGATCCGTCGTCGGCTTGCCGGGGGCTTGATGGGCTCATGGTCAGGGGTGGTAAATCCTGAAACCGCTCCATGAACTGCCGATCGATGCGGTCTTTCCAACGCCATACCCAGGCCCCACGGACAGTCAGTGCGTTTCGTTCCGCGACAGCGTGTTGCGAACCCAGGGCCAACATAGACAGAAAACGCCGCTGAGGACGGTGCTCTCGTAGAGCTCTTCCAGCAAACAGGGCGAGCAGGTTTTTTGCGAGCACTGGTCCCTGACGCACCGCGTAAACCCCGGCCTTGGGCCGGGGGTGACGGAGCTGGGTAGCGATGTCTCCACTACCAAATACATTTGCATAGCCAGTGCTTTGCAGGGTGTCGTTGACAAGCATAAAGCCACGCTCATCCACGGGAAGCCCGCTCTCAGCTATCCAGGGCGCGGCAGAAGCCCCCGTAGCCCATATCAAGGTGCTGAAACGACAAGTAACAGCGTGCTCAAAATGCAGTTCCTGATCCTTCACCTGAACCACGCGATGATTGCAATGAAGAGCGATCCCATAGCTCTCCAGCGCCCTCTCTACAGCCCGGCGGGTAGAACGACGGTAGCCTTCCAGCACCTGTGCAGCACCGCAGTAAAGATCGATCTGCGGCCGTTCGTGGCGTAGCTTGTGGGCAATGGCGAGGGCCAGCTCCACGCTACCCGCACCGCCGCCCACCACCGCGATGGCGCCGCGACGAAGATCTTCGTCCTCGGTGAGCGCGTTCCACCGCGACCAAAGGTCGGCCACCGGTTTTACCGGTGTGGCGAATTCACGCGCTCCAGGAACAGAATCGAGCTCGGGCTGGGAGCCAATATCGATGGAGAGAATGTCGTACTCAATGACGCCACGTTTTTCGCAGCTCAGGCATCGGGTACTCGGGTCCAGAGCCGTAACCCGGTCATTGAGAAAACGGACGCCCGCCCACTGACACAGCCTGGCCAGATCAATATGCGTATCCTCAGGGGTGTAGTGGCCCGCCAGAAGCCCTGGAAGCATGCCCGAGTATGGGGTGAAGGCATCCGGAGATATGAGCGTGATTCGCAGGCCCGCCGGCGGTGCCATGGCCAGCTGGCGCAACACCAGAGCGTGAGCATGTCCCCCACCGACAAACACCAGATCCTTCTGCGGCTCGGGGTCAATCTGCATGACGGATCTCTGCCTTGATCCAGGCCGCTAGCTCCTCACGAGTCCCAGCATGGAGCCGCTGCCCGTCGCGGCGAGATAGCTGATAAGCGTACATGGGGTCGTAGTATTGAGTGAGCAAATCGCGAATCCAGGCGCGGTGGCCCTCGATGCTGCCGCTGCGTTCCTGGGCGTTAAAGGCCGCATCCATGGATCGACCAATGGCCGCGAAGCGCTCACCTCCCAGTCGTTTGCGGGTTCGGGCGAGATCGCTTTGAAGACGCTGGCGATGGAGGAGTGGTCCGTCGACACCATGGGCAGAACGAAAGCGCTCACCCAAATCGATAATGTAGTCTTCAATAACCACCTGCACGCGCTCATCCACGGAGTAATCCAATACCAGGAGCGGCGCGCTGGCCATCCGTTTTCGCAGATTTTCCGGTACGGCGAGACGGCCGATGAGTCGGCCCTCGTCCTCAAGAAACACGGGGCCAGGTGTTTGCGCGAGCTTCAGCAACGCAATGGCCAGGGCATTCTCAAAATCGATTTGCGAGGGTTGCTCCACTAACAGACGACCAAAGGCAGAACCGCGATGTCGGGCGAGAGCCTCCAGATCAATGGAACGCGACAAAGCGTTGACCAGGCGAGTCTTACCGGTCCCCGTCGCGCCGGCAATGAGGTAGATATCAGCGCGTTTAGCCTGGGCTTCCAAAGTGTCCAGCAAGAAACGTCGCATGGCTTTATAGCCACCGCCGATACGCGGATAGGAGACACCCACCTCAGCGAGCCAATTCTGAACAATCTGCGAGCGCAAGCCGCCACGAAAACAGTACAGATACCCATTCGGGTTGGCCTCGGCAAAGCGTCGCCAGGCTTCCATTCGGGAGTCGCGAACCTCTCCGGCCACCAGCTCATGGCCGAGAGTGATAGCGGCTTCCTGTCCTTTTTGCTTGTAGCAGGTACCGACCGCCGCGCGCTCCTCATCGGTCATCAGGGGCAGGCTCAGGGCACTGGGAAAGGCACCGCGGGCAAACTCCAGGGGGGCCCGGGTATCCATCAGGGGTGCATCGGCGAGAAACACTCGGGCATAGTCCGTCGTGTCCTCACGATGCTGGGTCATGGCTAGGCGTCGTCCTCGCCGCCAAAGAGCGCGATGAGTCGATCCTGGAGGGCCGTCAACGCTGGCGCCATAAGAGCAAAGTCCGCATCCAGGCGGGCCAGGCGATCTTCATCCATAAGCTCATCGTTTTCCTTGACCAGGGCATCGGCGAACTTCATGCGCCGCAGACACAGGTCGTCACCGAGCACAAAGGTCAGCTGCTCTTTCCAGCCCAGAGACACCCGTACCACCTGCATGCCACCCTGGATGTGCTGACGGATCTCATCGCTAAGCAACTCAACGCCGCGACAGCGAACGATCGCCGCCTGCTCTCCGAGGTCGCGCAGTTCACACTCATCGCGAAGCATGAACTCCTCGGGCAAACTGGCATTGGTGAGCCATCCGCTCATGGCCGCACTCGGCGCGTGAACCGTTTGCGGAGGCACCACCGGAAAGGTGCCGATACCTTCGCGAAGCAGATTCAACGCCTCTTCCGCCCGGGGTGCGCTGGCCGTATCGACAAATACCCAGCGGGCCTGGGGGTCGATGAGTAAACGCAGTTCACCGTGACGGCTAAACGCTCGCGGCAAGCAGTCCTGAATCACTTCATCTTTGAGCGCTAGTTTTTCCTTCCGGTAAACCTTGCGACCCTGCTGGGCTTCAATGCCTTCCACGCGCTCCTTGAGAAGGTCGCGCACCACCGAAGCCGGCAGAATCTTCTCTTCGCGACGTAAACAGAGCAGGAACCGCCCATCGGCCGCGTGAACCAAAACCTCAGAGCCTTCCCCCAGGGCCGGTACCCAACCTACGGCGAGGGGCTGTGCGGGTGTGCAGGGACGAAAGAGCCTTTTCGACAGCTGTTCTTCAAGCTGTTCCGCTGTTAGCTCCAAGCCGCGGGTCATTCGGTAAGCCCGCAGGTTTCTGAACCACATAAAAGTCTCGTCCAAGAAAAGGGCCGCCGATTCTACACAAGGTCGGAACCTTTACCACGGCCAAATCAATCTTCTCCGGCGCTTGCCGCCGTCATACGCGGTCCCTAGTATCAAGCGTCCGCCACCAACAAGAGACCTTGCCCTATGCGCTACCTCCACACCATGGTCCGCGCTCGGGATCTCGATGAGACCCTTGATTTCTACTGCCACAAGCTAGGTCTTGTGGAGGTGAATCGCTACGACAGCGAGCAGGGGCGCTTTACCCTGGTGTTTCTCGCCGCCCCTGGGGATGAGGCTGCGGCCCGCGAGAACAGCGCGCCTCTCCTGGAAATCACCCATAACTGGGATCCGGAAGACTATGACGGCGGACGCAACTTTGGTCACCTGGCTTATCGCGTCGAGGACATCTACGACACCTGTCAGCGTCTTATGGACCGAGGTGTGACCGTCAATCGACCACCGCGAGATGGCCACATGGCCTTTATCCGTTCCCCTGACGGCATATCCATCGAGCTTCTCCAGGAGGGTCCATCTCTACCACCGACAGAACCCTGGGCATCCATGGACAACATCGGCAGCTGGTAGAGGACTTTTCCGTGGGCGGTTCTCTGGCCGCGAGACTCATAGGTGCCATCGCTCTAGCGGCGGTGCTGGTATTGGGCCTGGGTCTTACCCTGGACTATCGTCTGTCCCGGGCGAAGATTCTCGACAACCTCACCAGCAACGCCAGAGTTAGCGTCGAACGTGGCATTGGACGTATCGAGGAGTTGGGCACCGGTATCGAAAGCTCCGTGCGCCTTCTCGGCGAGGCGCTCCAGGAATTGCCCGAAGACAAGCAGATCAATGTCCTCCTACAAAGCATCATCGACAGTAACCCGCATATTTGGGGCGCCGCCCTGGCGGTGGACCCGAGTCAGTGGAAGGATGATGGAGGCTTTGCCCCCTACGCCTATCGCCGAGGCAATGAGGTGGCTTTTGCCGATCTGACCCATTCAACACCACCTTATTTTGAAACCACCTGGTTCACCAAACCTCGGCAAGAACAGCAGGCCTTGTGGGTGGACCCTTACTTTGAACCGATCGGCATCGCCCAAACCATGGCGACCTTTGCAACGCCCCTGTATCGCCGTGAAGCCGATGATCGGCGTAGCTTTCTCGGCATCGCTACCGCCGACATAGTTCTCGATGAACTTCAGCCTTACCTCGAAGACTTGAGCATCGATACGGCAGGCTTCGCCTTTCTCCTGACTCGCGCAGGCACGCTCATCGGCGCCCCCCAGGGCCGCATGATCAGCGCGCCCATGAGCGAGGTACTGACTCCTACGAGTGCAGAAGCCTGGGAAGACTGGCGCTCTCAGACGGGAGAGACACCCCAAGGGATCCAAGTGCACTGCCCGCGCACGAGCGCCACCTGCGAACTGAGAGTACTCAACGCAGGTGCCGGAGGTTGGGCCGTTGGTGTCGTGTACTCCCCAACTGAGGTTCTTAAGCCGCTCAAGAACTACGCCTGGCGTACGTTCCTCATGGGAGCTGTCATGACGATCACGCTTCTGGCTTTGGTAACCACCATTACCCGGCGGATCAATCGCCCCTTACCCATGCTCGCCAGTGCCAGCAGCGCCATCGCCGAAGGCAATCTCGACGTGCCTTTGCCCGAAGCTACGGGCACGGACGAAGTGAGCGAACTGGTTCGCGCCTTCGACACCATGCGCCAGGACCTGGGCCATCACATCAAGGAGTTACAGGACGCGACCGCACGACGCAGCCGTCTTGAAGGTGAATTGGACGCGGCGCGGGAAATCCAGATGGCCATGTTGCCCCAGGGGGGGCGAGCCGAAATTTCCGATGGGGGCGTGCACCTATACGCCTCCGTACGACCGG
>DIYG01000010.1 GCA_002428935.1 Halieaceae bacterium UBA6060 | reverse complement strand
GATGATTTCGCGTTTAAGGACTTCAACACCGTACAGATTCCCCTGCGCGAAGACACGGTAAGTCGCGCGTTGCACGCCAGCGGTTCAATTCCGTTCCTGCTGGAAGGCGAGCGAGACATCGATGGCGCGCCCAAGGGCCACTACTGGGACGGCGGCATCATCGATTACCACTTTGATCCCAGCTGTCTGGAGCGAGAGGGACTTATGCTCTACCCGCACTTCCGCAGCGATCTGACGACGGGATGGTTCGACAAGTTTCTACCGTGGCGACGGCACAAAAAGCCAAAGCTGGACAAGCTGATTCTGCTCTGCCCGAGCCGTTCTTTTATCGGCTCCCTCCCCGGTGGAAAAATCCCCGACCGCAGCGACTTCACCCGGTTGGATGCCGAGGAACGGCAAGCTTACTGGCGAATCTGTATCGACCGAAGTCGCGAACTTGCTGAGGATTTTCAGCGGCGCATCAGCGCGCCGGAGCCCCTGGAAGACGTGCTGCCACTGCCCAGCTGATGGGCCGCCAAAAGGGCTGAATGAGTCAGGCCACGTATTCGTCCAGGAAGCGCTGAACCTCGCTGCGCAGCGGCCCCTTGAAAGCCGAGGCCATAAGACCGAGCTCCACGCTGACCAGCACATCGTCATCGCTCAGGGTCAGTTTGCCGTCAACCCCTGCCCCACGAATCCGCACGCAATCACCATCCCAACGAGCCCGCACGCCATGGGCGCTCTCCAGTTCTCGGGCCAGACCTTCGGCGGCTTGCCGAAGCTCTTCCTTGTCCATGGAATGCGCCTTACGAATTTGAAACCCCGCCATTGCAACACCTTGTTCTTGTAGTTGTCGCCCGAGTATAGGTCAGTGCCGAACGCCGCGCATGGCTAGCCAGTTGCCACCCACCACCAGGGCTAGACCGCCCACGGACCAGAGCGTCCAGCGATAGTCTTCAAAAACACTGGAAATGAGCAGGGCGACCACGGGGAAAATGAGCGTTGTGTAGGCGGCACGATCTGCTCCAATACGTCCTATGAGAGAAATGTAAGCCCAGAACGCCAAGACCGTGGCGAAGACCGCAAGATAAATCAGGGATCCGAGGTAGGCCCTGGTGGTCTCCACGGTGATGGGCAAGCCCAGCACCACCGCGGCGATATAAAGCGTTGCCGCGCCGTAGATCATGCCCCAGCTATTACAGGTCAATACAGGCAGACCCCGGCGCAGGCTACCGGCGGCAATCATGTTCCCGCCGGACGCGCAGAGGGTGCCGAGGAAACACCATCCCAAGGCCCGCAAACTGCTCTCAGACCAGCCGAGATTCGCCAGCTCTGGAAGGAATAGTCCACCCATACCCACCAGCCCCAGGCAACCGCCGAGAACAACGCCGCCCTGGAGAGGCGCGCCGAGAAATAGGGCGCCCCCCAGGGCATTGAGAATCACCATGGTGGAAAATACCACCGCGACCAAACCGGTGGACAGCTCCGCGGTAGCCGCATAGATAAACAGATAGTTGGCGGAAAACAGGCACAGGCCCTGGACGAAGATCCGCCCGTGATCCCGCAGAGACAAGCGCACCAGACCCTGGGTAAGGACCGTCAAGGCCAGACAACACACCGCGGCCAAAGCCATGCGATGGGCGACGGAGACCAGCGTCTCAACAGTGCCCAGCTGATACTTGATGGCAAGCCAACTCGTACCCCAGATCAATACCGTGACTACATAGAGTAGTGCCGTTTGCACCGATGAGCTCCGAGGTGGTTATCCGAAAGGGCGCGTAGGCTAGCACGCCTTCGGCGACAGGAATCCCACGAAAGCTATTCCAGGGCGTAACCCACGCCGTAGACGGAGCGAATCAGCGTATCTGTATCGCCCCCCTGCCCCTCTTGCCGCCCCGCGATATCCCCGAGCTTGTGGCGGAGATTGCGCATGTGGCTGTCGATGGTTCGATCGCTGACCACGCGGTGGTCCTCGTACGCTACATCCATCAACTGTTGACGGGATAAAACTCGCCCCGGTCGTGCCATAAGGGATTCCAGCAAGCGAAACTCCACCGGCGTAAGTTCTACGCTGCGACCCTGACGGGTACAAACAAACCGCTCTCGATCAAGGCTCAGATCGCCATGGCTGAGGGTCGGCTGCGCTCCCGCCGCAGTTTTTCCTCGACGCAATATAGCCCTAACCCGTAAGACCAGCTCTCGGGGGCTGAACGGCTTGCACAGATAGTCATCGGCCCCCAGCTCCAGTCCCAGGAGGCGATCAATCTCCTCGACTCGCGCCGTCACCATAATGATGGGGACATCGCTGTGCTCGCGTACCCGGCGACAGATGCACAGCCCATCTTCCCCCGGTAGCATCAGATCCAGAATCACCAGGTCCGGACGATGCGCGAGGATACTGTCCACGGCTCCCGTCCCCTCGAGCTGCACGGACACGTCATACCCCTCTTTGAGCAGATAGTCTCGCTCCAGGGCCGCCAGCTTTTCTTCGTCTTCAACGATCAGAATGTGCGTCATTCTCAGGTCGCCCATGGCTGTAAATACGTGTCCACCTGCAGCCCTCCCAACTCCGATGGGCTCGCGGTGATGCGACCACCGTGGGCTTCGACCACGGCGCGGCAGATCGCCAGCCCCAGGCCTGCGCCAGCACTGCGGCGACTCCGCGAAGCGTCCTCTCGGTAGAGCGGCTCAAAGAGCTCCGCGCAATGATCCGCAGCCACCCCAGGGGCGCTGTCTTCCACCCGCAGCATCACGGTGCCCGCACGGGCTGCAACGGTTATCCGAAGCTGACCGGGAGCGTCCGTATAAGCCAAACTATTCTCTAGCAGATTGCGCAGGAGTTGTTCGAGACGCTGGCCATCACCGCGGACCGCCGGCACAGAATCGAGCTCCGTGCTCAGGGTGAGCCCCGTCGCCTGAAGCCTGGGTTGGTAGTCGGCAACCAGGCTTTCGACCAGATCCGCAAGATCCAGGGCCCGAAACTCGTAGCGCAGACCGCCCAGGTCCGCCAGGGATAGCTGGTACAAATCGTCTACCAGCTTAGCCAGACGACGGACCTCCATCTGCAGGGAGGCGAGCTGATGAGTATCGAAGGGTCGAATTCCATCGGCCATTGCCTCCAATTCGCCCTTGAGAATGGCAATGGGGGTGCGCAGCTCATGAGAAATATCCGCAATCCATCGGCGTCGGGCACCCTGGTTCTGCTCCAGAGTCTCACCAAGCACATCGATATCGCGCATGAGATCGCCCAACTCATCGGCGCGAGCGCTACCCAGGCGGGCCTGGTAATCCCCGGCCGCCAGACTTCCCAGGGCGGTATGCGCCTGTCGCAGGGGGGCGAGTAAGCGCCGCGACAACAGCAGGGACATGGCGACCGCCAACGCCAGAGCGACGACAAAGATACCCAGGCTGGCTAGACCCTGACTGCGAACAAAAGCACTCTCATCGGCCAGGCGCAAGCGTCGACGCGGCAGGCTTCGCAGCTCTCCCACCACCGCATCTTCAACAAGCAGGGGCAGGGACAGATACCCCTCGATCTCACCTCCGGTCCCTATGAGAGCCGCCATTTTGGTTCCCATAAGGTAGTTACCGGCGGCATCAAGGAGAGTCGTCGGCACCGCCAAGATGTCCGGGCCAGACCGGGGTATCTCGGGTAACCCCTCTGGTGTGGGCCCCGGGGGAGCCTCATGGGGCGGTGGGGGGCGGCGCCCACGGTCAGGTCCGTCCAAAGGTCTCGGGCGATGGCGGGGTCTGATCTTTTGCGGCAAACGCAGGACCGCGCGTTCGAACTGTCGCTCCGTGAGGTCCGCCCAACCCCGTCGGGTATCGTAGTGTTCCAACAGGAGCTGACCGACGACTTCCAAACGACGCAGTTCCAGGGTGTCCACATAAGCAGCGAAGCCCCGGGAAAAGCTCCAGCGCGCCAGCAACAGGCTGGCCACCAGTACCGCCACCGTAAGCGTTACGGTGGCAAGAACGAACTGTTGAGATAGAGATAGACGCACAAGGCCCACTATACCCAGCCCCGGGCCTCAAGAATGTGCAAAAAGGGCACAGATGACAGGGGCTTCCCGGGCTCCCCAGGGGATTATCGCGTCCCTGCCGAAGCTGGGGAGGTTTTCCCGGAAATCTGCACAGCCCCTGCACATTGCCAGTTTTAAATTCTCAAACGGCTCACCCAAGGGGAATCACCATGTCAGCATTGAGAACGGGAACGCTAGCCCTGGTCCTGCTGTTTCTCACCGCATGCGGCGGATCCGGCGGCGGAAGCGGAGATACCGTAGCGGTTTCTGACAGCGATAGCGCCAGTGATGGCGATGACTCCAACGGCGACAACGGGGGCGGTGGAGACGATGACGGGAGTAGCAACGGAGCGAGCACCGACGGTGTGCTTTGCGACTACAGCGACAGCACCTTTAACAACCAGCCGTCCCTTACCTACACCAGCGTATCGGAATGGGAATGCGCTGGCGCCGAGCGCCAGCTAACGGCCAACGGCATTCCCGATCACTCCGTAGGTGCCTTCCCCAACGCGGGTAACCCCAACACCATCAGTGAACAAAGTGTCGCCATAAGCTATTCCCTGAATCCCCTGCTGACCGACAACAGCACTGCCCTGGGCGGCCCCCGGGGTTTTGTCGGTTATGTGTTAAATGGCGTAAAAATCGACGCCAGCACCGCAGGCAGCTGCGACGACTCGGGAAACACCTGCAGCCTTATCCAAAACGACTACGGCTGGAACATCGAAGCCCTCGGTCAGAGTAGCTTCGACTTCGGCACCGATGACAACAACGCGCATGTGCAACCCGATGGCGCGTATCACTACCACGGCATGCCGGAGGGCTTTATCGATAAGCGCGGTGGCGGCAGCGACACCATGACCCTCATCGGTTGGGCCGCCGATGGCTTCCCCATCTACGCCCGCTACGGGTACGTGATTGCCGATGACGCAAGCTCCGGTCTGGCGGCAGTCACCGGCAGCTACCAATTGGTTAGCGAGGTACCGGCGCAGCGCCCAAGCGCAGCGACCTACCCTCTGGGAACCTTTCAACAGGACTGGGAGTATGTCGCCGGCTCGGGAGATCTGGATGAATGCAACGGCCGTTTTGGCGTGACGCCGGAGTTTCCCGATGGCATCTACCACTACTTCGCCACGGACTCCTACCCCTACTTCCAACGCTGCGTGCGAGGAGAACTCTGATGCTGCTGAGAATCATCGTCCTATGCTTTTTCGCGAGCCCAGCGCTGGCCCATCTCATGCCCGCCCAGCGAGCGACACTGAACTTCATTGACGACAGCGCTTTTGCGGTCATCGCCCTGCCTCTGAGCGCCTTCCATAATCTCGATGATGACAGCGACGGCGCCGTATCGATGGCGGAGTTTAATCGACATCGCAACGCCCTTACGCAGACCATCCGCGCCGGCGTTGGCCTGGCGAGTGAATCTCAGGATCACCAGCTTCAGGACATCGTTCTGGCACCGGAGGTATCCCACCACGGCGATGAGGTGGAGCAGTTAACGGTCCTGGGCCGCTTTGCCTTGCCCACTCCCACCCCGCGCCTTTTGACCCTTCGCGTGGCCCTACCGGCCTGGGAGCAAAGTAAGCAGGCTCTGACCGTGACCGCCCGCCGTCGCAGTGACGGCTGGCGAACCATTGCCAAACTCACATCGGAAATGCCGGTGGCCACCCTGGATCTGGGCGCGCCCTAACGCTGACCAAAGGCAGAGCGCTGCAGGCCGGGGTGGCCTGCAGTACCATTCGTCCATGGAAAAACTGGATCGAAAACGCCGCTTCCTCTTCGAAGATATGGACCTCCGGGGTGAGCTGGTGCACCTGGACGGCGTCCTTGAGGACGTCAACGCCATTCACGCTTATCCAGCGGGTGTGGCCAGGCTCTTGGCAGAATTTCTAGCCGCCTCGGTGCTGCTGGCCAGCACCCTGAAGTTTCGCGGCAGCCTCACGGTGCAGGCGCGCAGTGATCGAGAAGTGCCGTTGATCATGGCGGAGTGTAGTAGCGATCTCACCGTGCGCGGCATCGCTCGCGGTGCTCAGGAAGCCACCGCCCGGGAGTTTCCCGAACTCCTCGGCGGCGGGCAGCTGGTGTTGACCATCACACCGGAGCGCGGCAAACGTTACCAAGGCATCGTACCGCTGGCGGCCGACTCCCTCGCGTCGAGCATCGACCGCTATTTCGCCCA
>DIYG01000111.1:3624-44333 GCA_002428935.1 Halieaceae bacterium UBA6060 | reverse complement strand
AAAACCCTTTCCCATGCCATCGACGGAAAAACCATCTACTCGGTGAGCAGCGCGGGCATTGATATGGCGGCCGCCGTAAGCCACGGGCGCCAAATCGGTGGCACAGCACTTCGAAACATGTCGTTTCACGAGCGAGCCACAGCGCTAAAAGCGATGGCCAAGGGGCTTATGGCCCAGAAGGAACGTTACTACGAGCTTTCTTATCAGACAGGCGCTACCCGCTCAGACAGCTGGATCGATATCGAAGGCGGCATCGGCACCGTATTCAGCTACGCCAGTCTTCTCACTCGGGAGTTTCCAAACGATACGTTACTGGTTGAAGGCGATATGGAACGCCTTTCGGCTAAAGGTAGCTTTGTCGGTCGCCACATACTGACATCAAAGCTCGGCGTCGCAGTGCATATAAATGCCTTCAATTTTCCCTGCTGGGGAATGCTTGAAAAGCTTGCTCCCTGCTTGGCAGCGGGAATGCCCGCGATCATTAAACCGGCCACACCCAGCGCTTATCTAGCGGCCGCCATGGTCGAAGACATGGTCAACGGAAAATATTTTCCAGACGGGGCGATTCATCTCGTATGCGGCAGCGCCGGTGACCTTCTGGATCACCTTAACGAGCAAGATGTTGTGACCTTTACCGGATCCACGACAACAGGACAAACTCTGCGAACACACCCAAATATCGTCGCAAACTCCATACCCTTTACCATGGAAGCCGACTCCCTCAATTGCACGATCTTGGGCTCCTCCGTTGCCGAGGAAGACGAAGAGTTTCAGCTCTTCATCAAAGAAGTCTGTCGTGAAATGACGACCAAGGCAGGCCAAAAGTGTACGGCGATTCGCCGCGTCATCGTTCCCAAGGAAAAACTAGTTGCCGTGGAACAGGCCCTAAGCGCTCAGATCGCGAAAACGGTAGTAGGCGATACAGCCTTGGAAGACGTCACCATGGGCCCACTAGTTGGTGCGGAACAAGCACAAGACGTTTGGAGCAAGGTTGAGCAACTCGCTACGGAGTCCGAGCTAGTCTTCGGCGGCAGCCCGGAATTCGACGTAAGGGGTGCCGACGTTTGCAGCGAAGCGTTTTTCCCACCCACCCTATTACGTTGCATGGCACCCCATCAAAGCACCTTGGTCCATGAGGTCGAGGCTTTCGGCCCCGTGAGCACGGTTATGCCTTATTCCGATATTGACGATGCGATTGCGCTGGCTCGCCTGGGCAAGGGCAGCCTTGCCGGTTCATTGTTCACCTACGATGATGATGAAGCTAGCCATGTGATACGCCAAACAGCTCCCTGGCACGGGCGGATGCTTGTTATCAACAGGGATTGCGCTAAAGAGTCCACTGGTCACGGTTCTCCTTTGGCGGCGCTGGTTCACGGCGGCCCGGGGCGAGCAGGCGGTGGCGAAGAGCTAGGGGGCGCGCGCGCAATTAAGTACTACATGCAACGTACCGCCGTCCAAGGCTCACCCACCACTCTGACTGCGATCACCAATGAGTATCACCGCGGTGGTCGCACCTCTTCAGACGCAGTGCACCCCTTTAAGAAATACTTCGACGACTTAAAGATAGGCGAAACCTTGGTCACCCATCGTCGTACGGTTACCGAGGCCGATATTGTGAACTTCGGCTGCTTAACTGGTGATCATTTCTACGCCCACTTCGATGAAATTGCAGCCAAGGACTCCTTGTTTGGCCAGCGGGTTGCACACGGCTACTTCATCATTTCTGCGGCTGCTGGGATGTTCGTTGAACCCTCCCCTGGCCCAGTGCTGGCCAATTATGGTCTTGAGAATCTTCGTTTTGTAGAACCCGTACCAGCGGGATCAACAATCCAAACGCGTCTTACGGTAAAACAAAAGATCGCTAAGGCACCGCGAGGAGACGAGCAGCCCAATGGGGTCGTGCGTTGGGCTATTGAAGTAAGCAATCAAGAGCAGAAGACCGTTGCCGCGTACGACATCATGACTTTAGTCTTGCGTCGCGCAGCCTAGGGAGCTTAATCAATGACCTACGAGAGCATCGAGTTCGCCGTTGATCAAGCCGTTGCCACCCTGAGGCTAAATCGACCCCAGGCCCTCAACAGCTTCACTACAGCGATGCATGGAGAGGTACGGGACGCGCTAACCCAGGCCGCGGAAGACAAAGCCATTCGCGCAGTACTCATCACCGGGAACGGTCGAGGCTTCTGCGCAGGGCAGGATCTAAACGACCGCTCTATTAGCCCGGGGGGTGAGCTACCAGACCTCGGAGAGTCTGTCGAGAAGAACTACAACCCGCTGATCCGATTGATCACCGAAATGGAGAAACCCGTGCTTTGCGCGGTTAATGGCGTAGCGGCCGGAGCTGGTGCCAATATCGCTTTCGCTTGCGACATTGTGATCGCCGCACGCTCGGCCAGCTTCATCGAATCATTCTCAAAGCTTGGCCTTGTTCCCGATTCCGGTGGCACATGGATCCTACCTCGCCTCGTCGGTATGGCCCGCGCAAAAGGGCTCGCAATGTTGGGCAGCAAGGTAAAGGCCGAACAGGCAGAGGCCTGGGGCATGATCTGGCAGTGTGTCGATGATGAGGACCTGATGCCCACCGCCATGGCATTGGCGGCGGAAATGGCTTCTCAACCAACGCGAGGGTTTGCGTTCACCAAGAAAGCTTTCGCCCTGTCAGCCACTCATACCCTGGAACAACAGCTCAATGTTGAAAGGGATCTTATGAGAACCGCAGGCAAGTCTTACGATTACCAGGAAGGCGTTCGGGCTTTCCTCGAGAAGCGTAGCCCCCAGTTCAAGGGTGAGTAACTCTCCACTTTAGTTCGTGAACAAAACAGAAGCACATTCTCGTGGAAACCAACATCTGTGACTGAAGCCTTCATCTGCGACGCCGTACGCACTCCCATCGGTCGATACGGCGGAGCCCTATCCGCGGTTCGTGCCGATGACCTTGGTGCCATCCCAATTCGTGCGCTCATGGAACGCAACGCCAAAACCGACTGGGAAGCTCTAGACGATGTGCTATACGGCTGTGCAAACCAAGCCGGTGAAGACAATCGGAACGTTGCGCGAATGAGTGCACTCCTTGCGGGCCTACCCGTGTCAGCACCGGGAGTGACCATAAATCGCCTGTGCGGATCGGGGTTAGACGCAGTTGGTAGTGCAGCTAGAAGCATAAAAGCCGGAGAGGCAAATCTGCTCGTGGCAGGTGGCGTCGAGGCCATGTCGCGTGCGCCATTTGTCTTGGCCAAGGCTACCAGTGCCTTTAGCCGAGAAGCGAAACTGTACGACACGACGATGGGCTGGCGTTTCGTGAACCGGGAAATGAAAACGCGCTATGGCGTCGATTCCATGCCAGAAACAGCTGAAAACGTGGCGGAACAGTTTGCTGTCAGTCGCGAGGATCAAGATGCCTTTGCTCTTCGCAGCCAATTGCGTGCAGCTGATGCCCAGGCAAACGGCCGCCTGGCACAAGAAATCGTCCCCGTAACGATCCCGCGCCGAAAGCTCGGACCGCTCACCGTGGAACAAGACGAGCACCCAAGAAACGACACTACCCTTGAAGGGCTGGCTAGCCTTCCAACACCTTTTCGCGATGGCGGCACCATCACCGCAGGAAATGCCTCAGGTATCAATGATGGGGCTTGTGCGCTACTACTTGCCTCGGAACGTGGAGCTGATAGCAATGGCCTGACCCCAAAAGCCCGCGTACTCGCTATGGCGACCAGCGGCGTGGAACCACGAATCATGGGCTATGGGCCCGTAGAGGCCTCCAAGAAGGTGCTCAAGCTTAGTGGCCTGTCCATCGAGCAGATGGACATTATCGAGCTCAATGAAGCTTTTGCCGCCCAAGCCCTTGCCGTTCTTCGTGGCCTGGGAATTCCCGATGACGCGGCTCACGTCAATCCCAACGGCGGAGCAATTGCCCTTGGTCACCCACTGGGGATGAGTGGAGCCCGTCTGGTCACCACAGCCTGCTACGAACTACAAAACACCGGTGGTCGCTATGCCCTATGCACCATGTGCATAGGTGTCGGCCAGGGCATCGCCCTGGTCATCGAACGCGTCTAAGTAGAGAGGTCAAGAAATGTCAGAGCAGCATGAACAGATTTTTCAAAACAGAATTGATGCCGAGGAAAAGATCGAGCCCAAAGATTGGATGCCAGAAGCCTACCGTAGAAATCTGATCCGCCAGATATCCCAGCATGCCCATTCAGAAGTTATCGGCATGCAACCCGAGGGCAACTGGATCACCCGGGCGCCGACCTTACATCGCAAGGCAATACTACTCGCAAAAGTTCAAGACGAAGGCGGCCACGGTCTTTACCTCTACTCTGCAGCGGAAACTCTGGGAATAAGTCGCGAAGAGCTGATCGACGCTCTTCACGAGGGCCGAGCCAAATATGCATCAATTTTTAACTATCCGGCGATCACCTGGGCCGACATTGGGGCTATCGGCTGGTTAGTAGATGGTGCCGCCATTGTTAATCAGGTGTCTTTACAGCGGACCTCCTATGGCCCTTACGCGAGAGGCATGGTTCGCATCTGTAAAGAAGAGAGTTTTCATCAACGTCAGGGCTATCACATCATGATGACCCTTGCCCGAGGGAGTGCAGATCAGAAGCACATGGCCCAGGACGCGTTGAATCGCTTCTGGTGGCCTGCCCTGATGATGTTTGGTCCGCACGACTCTGAGTCCGCGCACTCTGCCCAATCCATGAAATGGAAAGTCAAACGTCAGACCAACGACGAGTTGCGTCAAAAGTTTGTTGATCAAAGCGTTGCCCAGGCCGAAGAGATCGGGCTGACCATTCCAGATCCAGACTTGATCTGGAACGAGAAACGGGGTCACTACGATTTTGGGGAAATCGATTGGGACGAGTTTGCCCAGGTTATCGCGGGAAACGGACCCTGCAATCGTCAGCGTCTCACCCATCACCGTCGCGCTCATGAAGATGGTGCCTGGGTAAGAGAAGCCATGGTTAGTTATCAGAAAAAAGTACAGCAGCGCCGCGAGGCCGCCTGAGGGGAAATAAGCATGTCTGAGGCCATGAAACTGTTTGAGGTATTTATTCGCTCAAAGCGCGGCTTAGATCATAAGCACGTTGGAAGCCTGCATGCCGAGGATGCGGCCCAGGCATTGGAGTATGCCCGGGACGTATACACGAGACGCAGCGAAGGGGTAAGCATCTGGGTGGTGGAGTCTTCAATGATCACAGCATCTCAGGAAGACGACTGCGAGAGCTTCTACGATCCCCTGGACGACAAACCCTACCGCCACGCAACGCATTATCAGCTTCCCGAAGCGGTCAACAACATGTGAGCCCATGGTATGAGTGAAATCAGTAGTGAACAGATCAAGGAGTACGTCCTACGGCTGGCTGATGATGCGGTCGTCCAGGGTCATCGCCTCTCCGAGTGGTGTAGCCACGGACCGTTCTTGGAAGAAGACCTTGCATTGACGAACGTGGCTTTGGACTTCATCGGTCGAGCTCGAATGTTTTACGCCTACGCCGCTAAGCTAGCCGATGACGGCTCCACGGAAGACAGCTTTGCTTACACCCGAGACTGTCGAGAGTTCACCAATTTACTAATTCACGAACTTCCTCGAGGTGACTTTGCCTTCACCTGCGTTCGCCAGTACCTGGTCGATGAGTACTCCCTGCGCTTCATGGAAGAGCTTTGCAACTCAGAAGACCCGACCCTGGCCGCCATCGCCGCCAAGGCCATCAAGGAGAGCCGTTACCATCTAAGGCGCAGCCGCGACTGGATGTTGCGTTTGGGTGATGGAACGGCTGAAAGCAATCGACGCATGCAAGAAGCTCTGAATGAACTCTGGGGCTACACTCATGAACTCTTCGAAGCCGATAGATTTGAACTCAGCCTGGCAAACGCCGGGGTGGCCGTAGACCCTTCCCTACTGCGGAACGAGTGGTTAACGGCCGTGAGCACCACCTGCGAAGAAGCCACCTTAAGCCTACCCACCGAAAACTGGTCTGTTCGCGGTGGACGAGAAGGAATCCACACGGAGCACCTGGGACACCTGCTGAGCGACCTGCAATTTCTGCAACGGGCCTACCCGGGCCTGGAGTGGTAGCTTGGCCACCCCGACCAAACTTATCTCTGCAATACCCGACGAAGAGTACCAACGGCGACTTCGACGGGCGAACTCACCGCGCCCTGATCTTTGGTTGAAGCTGGATGCGGTAACGGATCCAGAAATCCCGGTAGTGAGCATCTGGGATCTCGGCGTGCTTCAAGACGTCGAGATATCAGACGAAGACATAGTCGTAACCATCACACCGACCTATTCTGGTTGTCCGGCTATGGAGTCCATTGAGCAGGACATCATCAAGTGCCTATCGACATCAGGACTTAAGATCCGGGTTCGCTCTCGCTTGGCCCCAGCCTGGTCTACATCCTGGATATCGGATGACGCCCGACAGGCGCTGAAGACCTATGGCATAGCCCCACCAAGTCAGGCCGGTGAAGCCTTGTGCTGCCCACGTTGCGGCTCTACCGAGTTGAGAACCATCAGTGAGTTTGGATCAACGGCCTGCAAAGCCCTCTTTCAGTGCCTGAGCTGCCACGAACCGTTCGACCATTTCAAACCCTTCTAGGAGAGCTCTATGGGAGATGCCCATTTTCATACCCTAAGGATCGGCAGAGTCGAAGCAGAGACAGAGGATGCCGTACGCATTGGCTTCGACGTTCCTAAAGACCTGCAGCGGGACTTCCAGTACCACCAGGGTCAGTATCTAACCCTCCAGGCAGACGTCAAGGGTAAGACTCTGCGGCGCTCCTATTCTATCTGCTCCGGGATCGATGACTCGGAAATGCAAATTGCTATCAAGCGCGTTGAAGGAGGCGTGTTCTCAAACTACGCATATGACAATATCAAGGCGGGTGACCATATTGAGGTTATGCCGCCCCAGGGCAACTTCTATACGAAGTTGACGCCATCGCAGAGTAAACGCTACCTATTTGTCGCATCTGGAAGTGGAATCACTCCGGTTATCTCCAACATAAAGTCTATCCTCAATAATGAACCTCGTAGCGCGGTGACCCTTCTGTTTGGCAACCGGCAGACAAACAGCATCATGTTTCGAGAGGAGCTGTGCTTCCTAAAAAACCGCTATATGGCCAGATTTCACTGGGTGAACATCCTCAGTCGCGAAGACCAGGGCTGCGACCTTCTAAACGGACGTCTCAACAATCGCAAAGGTGGTCAGCTCAACGAAAAGCTCATCGACCTAAGCAGCTACGATGAGTACTTCGTCTGCGGACCCGAGTCCATGATGTCGGAAGTATCCCGCGGCCTTCGCGGTGTGGGTGTAAACGAGAGCAGCATTCACTGTGAACTGTTTGCCGCGTCTGCCGAAGATGCTCAAGCCGTTGTCCGAAAGCATCAGGAACGAGCTAAGCAGTATGGAGAAAAATCCAGCAAAGTAACGGTAGTGATGGATGGCCGCGCCAGTGGTTTCCCCCTATCAACCAATGGCGAGAACATCCTCGACGCCGGCATCAATCATGGACTGGATTTACCCTACTCCTGTAAAGGAGGTGTCTGCTCTACCTGTAAAGCCCGACTCGTCGAAGGAAAAGTCGATATGGACATTTCCCACGGATTAGAAGCTTCGGAAGTAGAAGCAGGCTATATTCTTACCTGCCAAGCTCACCCCATCAGCGACCATGTGGTTGTCGATTTCGACAGCTAGTAACCCCAGGGCGAAAGGAGAACTAGATGTATTGCTTAACGGTAGTTTACCCAAAAGGCGAAAACACCCATTTCGATATGGCCTATTATCAAGACACCCATATCCCGCTGTGCGCACGCCTGTTAGCGGATCACGGTTACAAGGGCTATGTTCTACGGCTTTCCGAAGGCAAGGGACCAGAAAGTGCCGATTTGAACTACGCGACGGTTGATTTGGTCTTTGAGTCGGCAGAACAGCTACAGAATGGGCTCGCGTCCGCTGGCGCTGAAATCAATAGCGATGTGCCCAACTACACGAATGTGAAGCCCCGTATGAGCTTTGGAGAGATAACGCTTAACATCTAGCTTTCTATTGCCAGCGAGCGCTTTCAGAAGCTTAGTTAGCGACCTCAGCGACGGGCTCGGAGCTGGTGCTTGTCTTGTGCTTCTCTTATGCTCGGCACGCACCGACACACGCATCCCGAGCCTTAGCCATATCAAGAGCCAGGTCTTCGATCATATCTTCCTGGCCACCAACGGTACCTCTTCGCCCCAATTCAAGAAGTATGTCTCGGCTCGACAGTTTGTACTTCGCCGCCGAACGCTTGGCAAAAAGAAGAAACGACGAGTAAACGCCAGCATAGCCTAGGGAGAGCGCATCGCGACCAACCCGCACCTGCTGGTCCATGAGCGGCACAATCAAGTCTTCGGCGATATCCATCGCTTTAAACAAATCCACCCCTGTTTGGATACCCATCCGTTCACATACGGCAAGAAAGACTTCTAGCGGTGTATTTCCAGCGCCCGCTCCAAGGCCCGCCATAGATCCGTCAACTCGGTTTGCTCCAGCCGCAACGGCAGCAATAGAGTTTGCTACGCCCATAGCGAGATTATGGTGACCGTGAAATCCAATCTCCGTTTCTGGCCTGAGTTCGGCACGCGCTAACGCCACGCGCTCTGTGACATCTTCGGGCAACATGTAACCTGCGGAATCGGTTATGTATACACAGTTGGCGCCGTAGTCCTCCATCTTCTGTAACTGCACCAAAAGCTGATCTGGGTCCAGCATGTGAGCCATCATCAAAAAGCCCACGGTGTCCAGGTGTTTCATCTTGGCGGCCACGGTCAGGTGCTGCTCAGCAACATCCGCCTCGCTACAGTGGGTAGCGACACGAATCGTAGAGATCCCACAATCCACGGCCATCTTGAGATCATCAACGGTGCCTATCCCCGGCAACAGAAGCGCCGAAACCTTTGTGGTGTCCACCGCGTCGCAAACGGCCTTGAGGTAAGCTTCGTCTGACGCGGCGGGGAAACCATAGTTTACCGAGGCTCCACCCAGGCCATCGCCGTGGGTCACTTCAATAAGAGGCACACCAGCGTCGTTCATGGCCCGAGCTATCACGACCATGTCATCTACGCTTATTTGATGGCGCTTGGGATGCATTCCATCGCGCAGGCACATATCGTGCACCGTAATCTTTTTTCCCTTAAGGTCCATAGTCAGTAGCTCCTCAGGCTGCTGCCGGGACAAATGTGCCCGCTAGCATTTCCTCGGCATACATCTCAGCGGTTCGTAAACCCGCCGCAGTCATGATGTCGAGGTTTCCGGCGTAACGGGGTAAGAAGTCGCCCAAACCTTCTACTTCGAGATACATGGACACGCGGTTTCCATCGAAAACTGGTCCATTTTTGAGGGTGTAACCGGGGACGTACTTCTGTACTTCAGCAATCATCGCATTCACAGATTGCCGTATTTGCTCCTCGTCTGGATCACCCAGGGTCAAGCAATGAACCGTGTCTCTCATGATCAGCGGTGGCTCCGCCGGGTTAATTATGATGATGGCCTTACCAGATTTGGCACCCCCGCAGTCTTCTATCCCCCGGGCCGTGGTGCGGGTGAACTCATCGATGTTTTTACGGGTGCCGGGGCCAGCAGACTTTGAACTTACGGTAGCGATGATCTCTGCGTAGGAAACCTCTTGTACGCGACTCACCGCCGCAACCAGAGGAATTGTCGCCTGACCTCCGCAGGTAACCATATTCACATTCATCGCCCGTTCAGCGACGGCGTCGGCCAAATTAACCGGAGGAACGCAGAAGGGGCCGATAGCCGCGGGGGTAAGATCAATCATAACCGCGCCCTGCTCCTGAACCCTACGGCTGTTATCGGCGTGGACGTAGGCGCTCGTTGCGTCAAAGCATATTTTCACATCATCCTCACGCATGTGAGGCGCCATCCCCTCCACTCCATCGGCGGTTGTTTTTAAGCCCATGGAGTTTGCTCTGGCCAGGCCAGGAGAATCTGGATCCACGCCTACCATCCAAACAGGCTCGATCAGCGCGCTCCGCTGAGCCTTCATGAGTAAATCCGTTCCTATATTTCCAGGACCAATGATGGCCGCTTTGATTGTTTCGCTCATTTCCTCTCCATGGGATGCTCAATGTAGAACCAAAGGTCACAGCAACGGTGTTGAATCACCCATCTTGTTGTATTGCCTCCGTCATCTGCCCTCGATTTGCTACACGAAGCTGCACCGGCAGGCGCCAACACCAGCGAGCTCCAGGCTCATTTCGTCTCCCGAGGTGACCGGGATCAGCGGCCCAAGGGATCCAGACAGAATCACCTCCCCCGCCCTGAATGGAATAGAAAACCTGCCCAAGGTATTCGCCAACCACGCAACGGCAGTCAGTGGGTTCCCCTGCACCGCCGAACCAAGGCCTACAGAGTGGAGCTCATCGTTCTTGAAGATTTTCATCTCCAAGCTAGGGAGATCTAAGTTTCTGGGGTCCACCTCCGCATCACCGAGGACATAGGCTCCACAGGAGGCGTTATCTGCAACCGTGTCTTGAATCTTGATCCTCCAGTCTTCAATTCTTGAATCAACGATCTCAAAGCAAGGCATGATTCCTGCGGTAGCTTCCAAGACATCGGCCTCGGTCACCCCCGGACCAACCAAATCCTTTTTTAAACGAAACGCTATTTCACCCTCGGCTCGCGGAGCAATTAAGTTCTCGCGGACAGGAATTTCGGCACCATTGGGATACTCCATTGTGTTGGTGAGAAATCCAAAGTCAGGTTGAAACACCCCGAGCATTTTTTGGACGGGCTCGCTAGTCACACCTATCTTCTTACCAACCACCCTCTCGCCATCGTCATCGACCCGTCGCTGCAACACGCGCCGGCTAATCCGATAGGCCAAATCAACGGAGATACCGTCATGACGCTCTGAAAGTGGCAGGACAGGGACAGCGCGCCTTAGAGCTTCGTAGAGCTCATCTCCGCAACGATCTATGAGGTCTTGATCCATAATTTGCTCAGCTTTTTCTAGAAAACACGCGACGACTACCCGTCGCAGATAAGAACTACCGCGCCATTTGCTCCAACGGAGGCCGCAGCCTCAGGGAAGCGGCTCTAGGGAAAACGCGGCGGCTACGATGCTCCGTTGCATACTCTTCGACGCAGATCTGGTTTGAATATCTTGCCTACGGCCGTCACCGGCATGCTCTCAACAAAGTGAACTTCCTTAGGAATGGCCGCTCTTTCCGATATAGTTTCGGCGGCGTAGTCGAGAAGTTCCTCTGCGGAAACGGTTGCACCCGGTTTTATCTGTATGAAAACGACCGGCAGCTCACCGAGCCTCTCGTCTGGCTTACCCACCGCAGCGGCTTCGGCGACAGCATCGTGTCGATAAAAAGCTTCTTCTATGAGCTGCGGGTCAATGTTGTGCCCTCCGCGGATGATGAGGTCCTTACTGCGACCCACCAACCAAAGATAGCCATCTTCATCCAATCGACCGAGGTCGCCGCTAATGAGCCACTCCTCTTCCACCCAGAGCGAAACGTTCTGCTCCGGTCGCTTGTAGCCAGGGAATACGTTGGGGCCTTTCACCAGCACAACGCCTGATTCACCCACTTCGCAGTCCCTTACGACAGCTCCTGCTTCATCCATCTCTGCGATACGCACCTGCACCCAGGGAAGTGGACAACCCACAGATCCAATACGCCGTTCGCCATACCGTGGGTTTAAGGTGGTCGCGCAGGTGCCTTCGGTCTGACCGTAACCCTCTATCAACACCAATCCGGTTTTTTCTTCGAACTGACGAGCCAGCTCCGTCGCCAGGGGTGCGGCACCGCAAACAGCGTACTCCAGGGATTCCAGGTTGTAGCCGCTGGAATCCAGGTGCAGAAGCTCCGTAAGAATGGTCGGAACCGCGCTGAACATGGTTACTCCATATTCCTGCACCAGGGCCCAGAAATTGGCCAAGACTTCTGGCGTTCTGTAGCCGGCTGAAGTGGCTAAAACGGCCTCTCCTCCCTGTAACCAAAGAGCAAGCCCCGTTATGAAAACAGCGTTCACGTGAAACAGCGGTAATCCACACAAACCCACGGGAGCCGAACTAGCATCAGCTCCCTGTAGGCTCAGCGCGAGTTGTACCGCGCAGACGACCTCATTGAAATGAGTGTGCGGAGCCAGCTTGGGCGCGCCCGTCGTACCTCCCGTATGGAACCACGAGGCAACGTCCGTGCAATCAATACTTCTTTGAAACGCCAAACGGTCGGCCGGCTGTTTCGCAATACACGTGTCGAAATCGATCACGCCGTCTTCATTGACCGGGGAATTGGCGTCTGACCCTTGGGGCAATTCGGCATCTGTGGACTCGACAGTCAACACGTAATCTAGGGAAGGCACCTGCCTTCGAAGAGATTCCACTTTTTGCCAAAGGTCTGCGTCGTGTTTAGAAGACACCGTTACAAGCACCTTGGCCCCAACCTCATTTAATATGGAAGCGATGTGTTCCGCTTCTAGCATTGGGTTGATGGGATTTGCCACGCCAACCGCAGCCCCACCCCACAGCGCGAAATGACTCTGAGGCACGTTCGGGAGCAATAGGGAAACCGCGGAATCACCTCGAACTCCAAGGGAGTGGAAGGCATTGGCTGCTCGCGTGATCTGCTCCAACAACTCCGAGTAGCTGTAACTAACCGAGTTTTCGCCAGGCAATCCTCGAGGGAGGTAACGCAAAGCCACCCGGTCCGAGTACCTCCTAGCCAGCAGTCTAAGCAGTTCATAGGTACTGGTTGGCAGATCGTCGAGCTGCAGGGAAACACCCTCCAGCGTTCGACTTGCTTCTGCACCAGTGAACTTGAAACCGGGTAGGCTGAAGTTGTTTATGGCTACACCCTCTAGGATCAGTTTGTGGAGGCTTTTGGGCTTCCGTGCTCGGCGCGCCAACGCGTGGCGGTCATACCAAACTCCTTCTGAAACGCGCGCACAAACGCGGCCGCAGAGCTGTAGCCACAACTGTCGCTGATGTGCTCGATGGAGACCGCGGTGTTTTCAAGGGCGTAAAGGGATCTAGCCAGCCGCGCATAGCGGACCGCTTCCGAAGGGGTAACCCCAAGGAGACTCTTAAATCGAGAAGCAAAGGCCGTGCGAGACATACTTGCGACTTCGGCCAGGTCGTCTATGGTCCACTTTCTTCCGGGATCTCTTCCAATCGCCAGTAGACTGCGAATCAAGCGTCGGTCATTCACCGCACCCAGCACATTGGCCTGACCCACTACACTGTCTTGTACGAAACGCATTTCGTTGAGCATGATGGTTTCCGACAACAGTCGAACCGTTTTCTCAACTCCAATCTCCTGATCGCGAAGCTCATCTTCGATGAGCTTGTACGCATTCCAAATTCGCCAATGAATACGAGGCGCTTTTTCGGGGGTAATGATTTGTAGGCCCAAGAACGCGCCGGCAAAAGTGATCGCATCGTTCTTGACTCGACCAACGATCAGGCGTGTATCTTCTCCACCGTCTGCCGTTAAGGGCTCTATACACTCGGGGTCAAGGTCCAAAACCTCATTGCTCGATATGGCGCTGCGTATGACATGGGGAATCAGCCCGCTCACCGCAACAATAGCGCCTTGGGGCACTCTCATTCGGCAGACTTCTGGCTGGTAGATTTCCCACTCCAGATCCCCGCGCTCTACCAAGTAGCAGTACGAGTACTGAGACTGTTGCCGCTGCATCTGAAAGGAGCTACTCAAGGCGACGACACCATAATTGACGTCATCCATGGCAACACGGCGGTATTCATTTTCGTTTGCGTGTGAGTTCACTCTCAGTCGCCTACGCCTACGCCTACGGGTTCCAATCGCTCATCCAATGCTCACGACACAGTCCAAGACTGTTTGTTTTGCGTCGCAATGGAAGCCTTTCAACCATAGGAATGCTGAAGGAATTCAGCAACACTGCGATTAAATTCTGCCGAGTGTTCGAGCTGAGCCCAATGACCACATTGATTTAGCAGCAACAAACGAGAATTTGGAATCATTGAAACGAGTTGAAGAGAGTTTTCGTAGTGCACGGTGCGATCATTTCGACCATGGATTGCAAGGGTAGGCACAGATATTTGAGGAATCTTGCCGCCCAGCTCAAAGAAGCCTGGCAATAGAGTTGCGAAATTATCAGGTTGCAGAAATTTCTTCAGATGATCGGGCGTCGCCAAAGCTGCGGCAGATCGTTGGGCTGCGAGTTCGTCCGTAGCAAAACTGGGATCAAAGCACATGACTTCCACTAGCTTCTTGAAGTTCTCCGGTGAAGGCTGTGCGTAAGCTTCAAATAGGATTTTCAGTCCCTCGGTAGTCATCGTCTCGGAGAACACGTTAGGAACCGGACAGGGAGACCCCATGGTAATCAAGTGCGATATCCGCCCTGGGTAACGTACCGCGAAGCTGATAGATACCGCGCCACCCATGGAGTTTCCCACTAGAGCAGCTTTTTCGAGTTGGAGCTTGTCCATCAATTCGCGAACAACCTCGACCAGGTCTGACTGTTCTGCGCTTGGCGTGTCGCTCTTTCCCCATCCCGGGCAATCCAGAGCAATAACGTGAAAGCTCTCGGCCAAATGCACCAGGTTCTGGGAAAAGTTACTCCAGCCGGTCGCCCCGGGCCCAGACCCATGAATAAAGATCACTGGGTGGCCCGCTCCTGCTTCGTTGTAGTGAACTCGTAGACCGGCGAGGTCAACAAACCGGCTGGTCTCCTCTTCCAAGGGAAGCTGCGCATTCATAGGTTATCTCCAGTAGTGGTCTGAGTCAGTCGGGGGTGGTCGACCCCATCAACGCATCTCGCTTGTGGCCCCAGAGGCTCGCGGAGTTGTAGTGGGCAACGGACCAGTTAGGCCCTATCGTCGCGCCGCCAAATCCAAACTCCACATCAAACCCTGACGGAGTCTGCGCGTAGAAAGAGAGCATACGATCGTTGGTATGGCATCCCAGGCTTGCCGTTATGGGAATATCCATCTCCATGGCCTTATCAAGGGCATATCCCACGTCATTGAACTCCGCAACCTGCAGCATTAGATGATTGAGGTGACGCTCGACGGGAGCCTCGGCCAATGCGAGGGTGTGGTGTCGCGTGTTGCAGTGGAGGAAAATCACTTCCGCTGGCCCCAAGGTCATGGTGTCGGATAAACGAAAGCCCAAGCCATCCAGATAAAAGCGCTTTTTCAGCTCAATATCTTTGGTGTAAAGCACTATGTGTCCAAACCCTTCCTCCGCAGTGACGAAACCTTTCACACCGGTCGGCGACACAAACCTACACTCCGATACATCTGTGGCCCCGTGGTACAACTCGATCTGAAGCCCGTCGGGATCGGTAAGCCGCCATAGTTCGATCACGCCTCGGTCGGCTGCGAGTTCATCATCGCGCTGGGCGTGATAACCCAACGACTCCAAGCGAGCGCGAAGCTCAGCAAGACTTTCACCGTTGGACACTTCGAAACCAACGTAGCTGAGGTCCTCTTGCTCTCCTTTACAGACACTTAGACGCCAGGCCTGATTATCCATACGGTAGCGCTGTTCAGCGTCACTCGAGCTTACGTCCATGAGCCCCAGGAAATCCGTACAGTACTGTCTCCACGCGTCGAGTTTGTTGGATTGAACCCCTAGATAACCCAAAGAGCGTACGTTCATGACTGTAATTCCTGTTTGATACCCAACTTTTCTGGCAGATCGTCCCCGGCACGGCAGCGATCTAAGCCGGCTGCGGAAAAACCTCCGTCATGGTTCAGAACCGTCCCAGTGGAGGGGACGTGGTCGCGTCGCGATGCGAATAGTACGTATGCTCCCGCGTAGTCCTCTCCTCCAGGTAAACATCCCACCGGGAGTAAGCCTGGAGCGACTTCTCGGAACATGGCTACGGGAAACTCTGCATCGTGCAAGCCCAGCGACTTTGGCCCTCGGAGATTGGTCGGTATGGCACCGGGAGCCACACCGTTTACCCTTACATTGGGAGCAAACTCGTAGGCAAGCTGCTTCACAAGCCCCACCACCGCGTGCTTACTCGCGGTGTACAAAGCTCCCCCGCCGGCAGGATGAAAAGCGGCATTGGAAAGGGTGTAAGTTATGGACCCTTTACTTTCAACCAGAGCGGGCAAGGCCGCCTTGGCCAGGTTTAGATAGCCCAACACGTTTGTCTGAAATACCTCATCAAACCCCGGAGCTAGCAGGTCTTGCGCTAGATCGACTATCGCTGCATTGAAGTCCCAAATCCCGGCATTTCCAATGGCGCAATCGAGTCTTCCAAAATGCTCTACGCAAGCTTCTACCGCCTGCAGATTGTCAGTCATAGAGCGAACGTCGCCAGCGACCCCAACAACGCGAGGGTCCCGCCGCTCTTCGAGGGCTCCTAAACCCACTTCAGACTTGTCCAGTACGACTACCTTTGCGCCTTCTTCAAGAAAGCGCTCGACAATGGCAAGGCCAAGTCCTGACGCTCCCCCGGTGATCAGCGCAACCTGATTTTCGAGGCTACCCATGGCTAGCGGCTCCGTTCATCAAACGGCCCCCTCCTGGGGAGGCGACGGGTGCTCTCGCATTAACTCCTCCCAGGATTCGGCCTTCATCCAGGCCTGCCAGGATTCATACAGCCACCGCTGACCATGCTCATTGATAACCGTCTCAATCCAGCTCTGACCCGAGTCGTCAGTCTGTACCTGATCCTTTCCATGCCCCATGGAATAGTTAAGCGGACGCCGCCTTACAACCTCTCCAATCGCACCCCTGGTAGAGTGACTCCAGTTTTCTCCATCGTCTTGCTCTAAAAGGCCAGCAGGACCAAACATATGGGTGCATAGATCCAGCAGGCTTTTACGCGCCTTTTTGGGCATGTCTCTTTGAACGATAGTGAACCACCACAGCTCGGTCTCCTGGGGGCCTTTGGGGATTCTCAAACCTATTTGCGAGCCCACGGTGGCAATCCAGAAGTTCGGGAACACATGGGGATGTCCCATATTGCGAACTCCTGCTTGACCCATCTGCTCTTTAACTTCTTGTTTGGCGCGATAGGCCACCTGATAGTCGAGATAGTTCTGAATCTCTGGCGGGTTATCTCCGCCAAACACCTGATCGATCTCCGCCATTTGCTCGACGGTCAACGATGGCCCGCTGATAGCGTGACCATAGTTCCCCAACATCACCATCTGCTGATCGGGAGAAAGGACCTCTTCAGGAATGACGCCAATCTCCAGGGCGGAACCATGACTTATGCGAGGGTGATACCAGTCGAACACATTGTCTGCTGCCAACTTCCAATTGCACTGGAGGCGGTTTTTTTGAATGCCATCTACGACCTCGATCTCACCGCGCATGGCGATCATGTCGATACCCAATCGCCCCACCCAACCGAGATATTCATCAAGGGGAGGCGCATCCGGATCTAAGGTAGCGAACACAAAACCTTTGTAAGAATCGACCTGGGCGGCGCGAGCCATTCCCCACTTGGACTTGTCGATATCATTGCGGTAGAAATCCTTGATACCGGGCATCCCTTTAAGAGAACCATCGAGATCAAAGTTCCATCCGTGATAGGGGCAGAGAAAGGCCCGCACTTTACCGTCGTCTGCCCGGCAGATGGTGTTTCCTCGATGGGGACAGCTGTTAAGCAGCACATGAATCTGGTTTTGCTTATCGCGAACTGCAACCACCTGGTCTTCACCAATGTAGTTCATGAAGAAGCTGCCCGGTTCTGGAATCTGCGACTCGTGGCACATGAAGTTCCAGGCGCGTGCGAAGATCTGCTTGAGCTCTTCCTCATAGATCTCTCGACTGGAAAATATATTGCGATCAACGACCGCACGATTCGTATCGACCCACTCACTTGAACTTATTATTTGGTCCGTTTCACTGGTCACGATAACCCTCTCCAGCCTATGAACTTATCTATGCAGGCTAAGGAAAGCAGGCGGCCAATACGTTACCGCGACATACTGCAATATTGATTTAGCGTTCACACTGGGAATTGGCATTACGCCGAAGCGGTTCAAAAGCGATGGAGTTTCAGTGACGAGTTGCCTCGCACAGAATCAGGCCTCGCTCCGACAGACTTGAGCCAGGTGCAACACTGTGGATTGTTGAGCCCTTTTGGACTCGGAGGAGATGCAGACGTGCCTTATGGGGAGCGGCTCAGCGGGTTACTCGATCTTTTCGATCTGTAGGGGACGTACTGTACACGTGCCGAGTTCCAGCATCTAAAGCTACAGCTCTGGTCTAAAAGATACTGCTCATGTTTTGAGACAAGATCACCGTTTGCTCAAGAAAAATATGGCGGCGGGCGAGCATGAAGGAGTCGTCGGTTCTGCGTAGAACATCTTCGCGACGACCGATCCAACGGTCTTCCTCGCTATCGAGACGGGTTCGGTACAAATGAAAATTGAGTTCTACCGAGACCTCGTCCGAGCTGCAGTGGATCACCCTTACGTTGGATATCATGTGGCGGGTACGAGACGGCGGGTCTTCCGCCCACGCGCGATCGACCAGAAGCCTTTGAATACGCATGGAAAGAAACTCTTTGTCGTCATCGAAGTACGCCATCGCTCCAGGCTTGGTGAATTCGTTTTCGATGTCGGCCGCCGTCGTGGTTTTTCTAACAGGCATCCAATAGTGTATGTCGTCCGTCGTGAGCTTTAGCCACTCTTCGTAACGCCGTTGATCCAATAGACTGGCTTCATACTTGAGGAACTCTTCTACCTCAAACTGAAGCAGCATCCGATCTTGCGTACTCATGAGTTGGTATTCACACATCTGACCTGTCTCCGCCCGCAGGTGCACGCCGAATTCGCGTAGCTATATCCACAGATCGGCAGCTCGGATCGTTGGCTAATCCGTTCGCTGTCGAATACATGTTTTGTGAGCCTAACCCAGCGATTGCCCTCCGAATACGCCAACGCAAACGAAAAAATTGACTCAGCGTACAACCCCCGGAACGAGGGCTGCGAAGACCAGGCCCATCGGCGGGGCGCTAAGGAGTGATCAGAATCGATGCTCGATGGTTTTGGACGCGCGCCTCCAGCGGGCGGGGCTAGTGCCGTGCTTTTTCTTGAACGCTCGAACAAAAGCAGCGGCAGACCCGTAGCCGCTGTTCTGCGCTATCTGCTCTACGGACTCGCGAGTGTGCTCCAGTAGATACAGTGCACGACTCAATCGCGTTTGCCACACGAGCTCCATGGGCGTTTTTCCCAGGAGTTTTCGAAAGCTTACTGCGAAAGCCGTGCGCGACATTCCTGCGAGACTCGCCAGGGAATTCAGGTTCCAGTCTTTGCAGGGGTCCAGGCCTATCTCAAGCATGACCTGAACAACGCTTCGATCCCGTTCAGAGCGAAGAGGCAGGCTCTTTGCGTACCGTCGATCTCGAACAAGCCGGTTGCCGTAGACCAACAAGGTTTCCGACAGCAACTGTACCGCCGTTTCGGCGTTCACCATCGGATCTCGCAGCTCATCTTCAATGAATCGATGGGTTTCCCACAGGCGACGATACACCTCAGGAGCCGTAGCTTCGGTGACCAGGTGAACGCCAAGATACGCTCCGGCGACAGCGTATTCCGAGTTGCAGAACTGGCCGACCACCAGTCCGACACGACCGGGATCAACCTGCGGCAAGGGTTGCAGCACCTCACGGAGATCTTGTTTGCGTTCACGACCTGCGTTTGCGCTGCGGATCAAATGAGGAATCAGACCGCTTATGGAGACGATCCCGCCCTTGGGCACGATTAAGGTCTTAGCCTCCTCGGGATCTTGTACCACCAGTTCCACGGGATCATCGCGCACGACGTAAAGGTAGGTGTAATCCGGTTGATGAACCGAAACATTCACCGGCACCCCGGCGGGGATTCCCCCGTAGGAAACACCCTCCATGCTGACAGCTGGATACTCCAGCGGCTGCACCATATTCATCGTTATTAGTTTCTTATTGTTCCATGGCTGCTTTTTAAAGCGACCACGAAACTATGCCGAGATGAACGATAAGTCAATTTTTTCGGCGGCTAGGGTGTCTTGCTCTTACTAATGGCTCGATACGATTTTTGCATCCCATCGCAGGGTAGATGCTAACTATAATTCGCCACAGGTGTTTCAAACATGAATAAGCAAAAACTAACACTCGCTGTTGCGGCGGCTCAAATCGTGCTGTTGGGCTCAACTTCTGTCGCCTCGGAAGTATTGCTCGAAGAAGTCACGGTTACGGCCCGCAAGAAAGCTGAGAGTCTTATGGACGCCCCCCTTGCGGTATCAGTTGTCTCTGGAAGCAGCATGGACAACACCGGGATTACAAACATGGAGCAGCTCGCGGCTCGCGTTCCAGGCCTACAACTCGGCCGCGGCGTGCAGACCAGTAGCATCTACATCCGTGGCGTGGGATCAGGCCTGAATAGAGGTTTTGAGCAATCCGCAGGCATGTACATTGATGGCATCTATCAAGTACGCAGCCGACAGTTCACCCAGTCATTGGTTGACCTACAGCGTGTTGAGGTGTTGCGCGGCCCCCAGAGCCTGCTCTTTGGCAAGAACACCATTGCCGGCGCCATCAAGGTAGAGACCGCATCCCCGGGTCTTGGGGAAGGCTTTAATGGGTCGGCTACCGTCGACTTCGAACCGGAATTCGGCACCACGAGAGGGACCGCGGTGCTATCGGGCGACCTGACCGACCAGCTTGCTGCTCGCCTCGCCCTACGCTACCAAGACACAGACGGTTACGTTGAAAACGTTTTTCTCAACGAAGACGTTGCGCAAAAAGAAGATACTCTGGCGCGCTTGTCCCTCGTCTGGGCTCCCTCAGAGACGGTCACGGTAACGAGTAAGCTGTCGTACACCGATACAAGAGGTGAAGGAACGGAAACGACTCATCCGACGGTCGATCCATCGCTCCTAGCCGGGTTCCAAGCCGGTGAGAACAATCTAGCAATCACTAATGTGGTCGGTGCAATCGCTGCGTTCGCTGTTCCGGGTTTCGGGCCCAGCGCGGAAAACGAAGACTTTGAATCCTGGAGTGGCAATCCCGTTTGGACCCCGCTGGATATCGACGAAACAGAGTCACTTCTCGCTTCCGTCGAAATCGACTGGGATCTGGGGGACTACACTTTCACCTCTCTGACGGGCTACACGGACTTTGAGTCCTTTCAAGATCACGACACGGACTTTCATCCAGGGCAGGCCGTTCACAACCTTGACGATGAAGAGCTGGAGCTTTTCAGTCAGGAGTTTCGTATCTCCAGCGACTTCGATGGGCGTTTCAATTTCCAAGCTGGTCTCTACTACGAAATACAAAAGGGGACTATCAACTCAAGACCCTTTGTCGACGGCACACTGGCCGGCGTGTGGGGAGCATTACCAGCGGCGGCCCTCAACCCGTCATTCCCACCAGGTCTAAGCTTGTCAGACATTGGTATTAACAGCCTCTGGAATGGCTTGGTGTTTGCTGCGCAAAACCCTGCAGCGGCCCCCCTAATCGGTGCGGAACAAGACATCATCTGGCGGAACTCATTCCTGGACAATGACAACGAGACTTTGGCGTTGTTTTTGGAATTTACCTTCGATCTCAGCGACACCCTATCGTTAGATATCGGCGGTCGTTACTCGGAGGACTCCAAGGAAACGCACAAGCAGGTAACCATGGGTATAGGCGCACCCAACGAAGAGGTGGTAGTTCTCAATCCCGATGGTTCCCCAACGGGCGCCCTGGACCCGCAGAACACAGCCCTTGTTGGTGCTGCCTGGTCTCTGTTCGGGGCCTATCCGCACGACCAAGACCTGGAGCGAGAAGAGACCCATTTCGATCCATCGGTCCGGCTACGATGGTTGCCTACAGACGACACCATGGCCTACGTCTCATACGTTGAGGGCTATAAGTCCGGTGGATTCAACTCAACGGCAGACTCCGCAAATCCCGATGGCTCACCCGGGCCTGGCACCGAGTTTGAAGATGAGCAAGCGAAAGCCTGGGAACTGGGGATCAAGACCACCACCTGGGATGGCCGGGCGCGTTTAAGCGCCACCCTTTTCCATACGGAGATAAGCGATCTACAAGTGACTTCATTCCGTGGGACGAGCTTCATTGTGGGAAACGCGGCTGAAATGACCAGCCAAGGTGTGGAATTTGAAACGCAAATCGCCCTCACCCAAGATCTAGAAGTTGGCGGTTCCATATCGTATCTGGACTCCGAGTTCGACGACTTTCAGGGAGCTGGTTGCACTATCTATCAAGTTGCGGAAGTGGGCGGAAGTTGTACCCAAGACCTAACGGGAGAACGCGGCCCCAACGCTCCTGAGTGGAGCGGCAATATGTATGCGGACTACGCACGAGCCCTGGGCAACAATCTGCTGTTTACCTTAAACGCCCAGGCCACCTACAAAGACGAATACTTCGTAGACGATGATCTGGATCCCAACTCTCTTCAGGACAGCTACGTGAAGATCAATGCGCGGATCGGCATCGGCTCCTACGACGGAACATGGGAGGTGGCCCTGTATGGTCGAAACCTAACCGATGAAACCTCTTACACGAAAATAGTCGACTCACCACTCTCCGCGGGTTTGTTTGCGGGTTTTGTCGAAGAACCCCGCATTCTCGGGCTTCAAGCCCGGTACAACTTCTAAATCCCGGTCTTCGCTTGGGGGTGTGGCGGGTTAAGCTGATCCACACCCCCTTTTTTTGGCGTGAGATTCTCTAATGGGCATCGATAACAAATCTCGTTACGCAGTCCTTGCTTCCTTCGTGTTTGGATTGACGGTGTCATCGCTATCCTTTCCTGCGGAACCCATCAAGGTGACGGCGCTGAATTTTGTTCGCGCCGAAAGTGATTTCCAAATGGCCACCTATGCGAAACGTGCGGGCGGGCTTGGAAAGTTCGTCCATTTTCGCGACCCCTACCCTGTGGACGCTGAGGGGCAGCCAACGATTCGCGGCAATCGGGACACGCTCTATTCATTTCTCGTCGCCGACCTCACCGCCCCCCTAACAATCCATAAACCCGAGACTCAGGGTCGCTATCAGTCGTTAATGATGGTGAGTCAAGACCACTCGGCCCTAGACACGATTCACGACTCTGGATCATTCACCGTAACCCAAGAAATGATGGGAACTCGCTACGCCTGGATTCTCGTCAGAACATTTATGGATGCCAGCGATCCTGCGGACATCGCTGTTGCGCGCAGACTTCAGGACGCGCTTGCCGTAGAGCAGACGCAGCCTGGTGTACTAGAGCTACCGGCGTGGGATCAAACATCGCGAGTAGAGATGCGCGACGCTTTGAACAAGGTCGCCCTCAAAACCATTACCAACTTCAACGGTTACTTCGGCAAAAAAGAAGAACTGGACCCTATCAAGCATCTCCTAGGAGCGGCATACGGTTGGGGAGGAAGTCCAGAGAAGGGGGCGATGTATGCGCAGTGGTCGCCCCAACACAATGATGGAAGCACTCCGTACATCCTGAACATCCCTGCTGATGTTCCTGTAGACGCATTTTGGTCCGTCTCGGTATACAACAAAGACGGTTTCTACGAGAGAAACCCGTATGGCGCCTATAGCCTTAACAGCGTTACCGCCGCCCCGAATGATGACGGGAGCTTTACCATTCACTTTGGCGGTGATCCTGAAGCCTCAAACTTCCTACCGATAATGGAGGGCTGGAACTACACAGTGCGAATGTATCAGCCTCATCAGCAACTAATTGATGGGGAATGGGTGTTTCCCGAACCCGAAATCCGCCGCTAACCTCCCCGCTTCAAAGCTGTACCGCAAAATGCGCGCTGCAGCACGATGTCCTACAGACGGCCTGGCAAAGAACAAAGCCGTAAACCCCGCGCGTTTGAAACACCCGTGAACTTTTGATCCGTGCTAGCTGTCCATGAATACCGCACCGCCATCTAACCGCGTTTTACGGCCTGTTTTTTACAGCCAGCCCGGTATGACTTGGAAAGATGATTGTGGTTTGATGACTAGCAAATAAGCACATAGGCAGATAAGTAATGGAATTCGATTTCAAACGCACAGCACAGATCACGGGGATCTTGCTCTTGGTCGCGGCGGTTACCCAAGCGATCTATACCGCTCTTTATATGTCTGAGGCGGATGTTCCCCGCCAACTCCTCTGGGGTACCGAGGGATTTCTTTTTGTGATGATGGCCGCGTTCGCCGGATCAGCCCTGGTACAAACCAACCGTCATCACCTGGCCTGGTCAGCAATTACCGCCGCATCTGTGCTCAATGTGGTGCAGGTAGGCGTTGGTCTCACCATGTTCGGTCCGTTTTTTGAGGCCGCCGGCAATCTAGAAGCCCTGACCCCGGCCGCACGTTCCGTCGTAGCGTTCTCATTCATGGTCTATAACGGCGCAAAAATTCTCCTGGCTCTCGCCCTGATCGTTTTCGGGATGGCTCGCCTTAGCGCGGGATCTCAACTCATGGGTGGACTGAGCGCCGCTGTTGGCCTGGTAGCACTAGTGAGTAACACGGCGTCCATGGCTGCGGGTCGAGATGTCTTTGGGGACTTACCCCTTGCCGGTGGCTCCGGCGTCTTGGCGACAATACTGCTGGGGCTTTGTTTGCTGAACCTGCAGGATAAAGCGGAAGCGTAAACGCCGAGCTTATCCAAGTCAGAGCCGACCTGTTCTCGAAGCAGCGGACCGTTGAAGTCACGATTACGCTTAGGAAATCGGACCGCAAGACGGCTCTGGCTTTCCGCCCAGGGGTTAGCGCAAACGCCCACCGGCGAGCTCGATCTCGACGCCCTTATCAAGGGCCTTGGCTTTGTTCAGCTCGACTCTATCCAGGTGGTGTCCCGGGCGCATCACCACATTCTCTGGAGTCGAAACCAGAACTACCGCGAGGCCATGCTGCATGACCATATGAGTCATAAACGTCTTGTCTTCGAACACTTCACCCATGATGCCTCTGTCATACCCATGGACTTCTACCCCATGTGGAAGCGCCAGTTTCGTCGCCTCGAAGAGCGAGTGCGCGGCTGGGAATGGCACCGCGGCATGCTCCCGGAAGCGGGCCGGGATGCCATTAAGGCAAGGATTCGAGAAGAAGGCCCTCTCTCTACTAAAGCGTTCAACAGCAAAATCCAGGGGAAAAAGGAGATGTGGTCCCGCCCACCTCACAAGCTTACCCTGGACTACCTCTGGTACGCCGGTGAACTATCTACCGCCTATCGCAAAAACTTCACCAAATTCTATGATCTAACGAACCGGGTGATACCGCAGCCCTATCTATCGCATAAGCTAACAGACAAAGCACAGATTGATTGGCTGTGCCGCAGTGCTCTCGATCGATTGGCCTTTGGAACAGAGGGCGACATTCAGAAGTTCTGGGACGCCGTAGATAACATCGAGGCCAGAACCTGGGTTGACCAAAAGCGAAAGGAACTCGTTCCCGTGGACGTAGAGGGCGCCGATGGCGCCTGGCGACCAGCATGGGCTCCTGGAGACATTGAAAAACGGATTGAAACGGCCCCTGCGGCGACCAGCCGACTTCGCATCCTGAATCCCTTCGACCCGGTAGTCCGAAATCGAGAGCGACTCAAACGCTTGTTCGGTTTCGAGTACACGGTGGAAATGTTCGTTCCCGCCGCAAAACGCCAATGGGGATACTACGTTTACCCGATCCTAGAGGGAGATCGCTTCGTCGGTAGGATCGAAGTCAAGGCCGATCGCAAGGCTCGCCAACTTATCGTCCTGAATCTCTGGCAGGAACCCGGAGTTAAATGGAGCCAGCCTCGCTACGGTAAGCTGGAATCTGAACTTGAGCGCATGGCCCGTCTTGTTTCAGTTGACGAATTGATTTGGTCAAAAGATACGTGAAGGCGTAGAGCGCGATGACCCTGAAGCTTTAGCTGCCGCAGAACCGCCTGTAGAGAGCAGATGCCTCTGCCTTTAGTCGGGGAGAACCGAAAAGCCTGGATCCACAGAGACTTCAACCCACGAAGTGGCGGAGAGGGAGGGATTCGAACCCTCGATACGTTGCCGTATACACACTTTCCAGGCGTGCGCCTTCGACCACTCGGCCACCTCTCCGTAAGGGCGCGGATAATACAGACGTCAGGCGCTCTTTTCCATGGTTTTCCGGGATATCCACAGCAATGCCCGACGCGGAATCATGGGGAGAAAACCTTCGAGCATCACCTTCAATTTGGGATCGTTGATAGCGAGAAGCTGTCCTTTTTCCATCGCTCGATAACCGCATTCGGCTACGGATCGGGCATCGGCGGCAAAATCAAAGCCTTTTACGCCCTCAAGGTCTGCCGCCTCTTGAAACTCCGTAGCCACAGGGCCGGGACACAGGACCGTCACGGTAACACCTGTATCTCTCAGCTCTTCGGCGACGGCCTGAGAAAACGAGTTCACATAAGCCTTGGAGGCGTAATACACCGCCTGGAGGGGGCCCGGTAAAAAACCGGCCGTGGACCCGACGTTAAGGACCTTGCCCTCCCCGCGCGCCACCATACCCTGTACGAACAGATGGGTGAGTTCCGTAAGGGCGGCAATGTTCACCTGTATCATCCGCTGTTCACGGTCTAGATCGGCATCATGAAACTCTCCATGGCCGCCAAAGCCCGCGTTGTTGATAAGCACTTCAACTTCAAGGCCGAGAGCTTCCACATCGGCGAGCAGTGACGCAGCCGCACCCGGCTTGGCCAGATCAGCGGCAACTACATGCACGGAAACGTCATGCTGGGCCTCTAGTTCGTCGGCCAGGGCGTCGAGTCTATCCTTACGGCGCGCCACCAGGACGAGATCCCCGCCCTTTTCCGCGTGGATGCGCGCGAGTTCTTCACCAATGCCCGCTGAAGCGCCGGTAACCAAGGCTAAACCTGTCATGCTGGGATCCTCTCTTGGCGGCTATTGCCGATGAATACGGTAGACCGGCGCCGGTCCGGCCTTGGAAGAGCGCCAGGGGCATATATCCAGACCACCCCGGCGCGTATACAGAGCCTGCACGGAGAGATAGGCCGGCGCCAGACGCTGCTGAAGATCAGTATAGATCCTCTCCACACACTGTTCGTGAAACTCCTGATGATTCCGATAGGCAAGGAGATAACGAAGCAAACCTTCGGACTCCGGCGACCCACCGCGGGTTTCTACCACAACGGTCGCCCAATCCGGCTGGGCTGTCACAGGACACAGGGAGCGCATGAGGTGTGTGTACTGCACCGAATCGCCAGGCACAGCTTGTAATAGCATGGGGTCGGCCTGATCGGCAGGCACCACCGTGAGTTCATCAAGGCAGCGTCCGTCGATCGGCACCCCGGCCATACGCTCGCTTTCGGGCTCGTGCAGTTCCAGGTCTACTCCCTCCCCAACTACCGCCGACACATCGTCGATGATCGTCCGCCGGGCCTCATCATCACTGACGAAGCGATGGCTGTTGAAGGAATTCAGATATAGCTTTAGGGACTTGCTCTCTACGATATTCGCGGACGTCGCCGGCACTCGCAGAACTCCCATGCGGCTGATGGGCATTCCCTGCGGGCGAAGCCAACTCAACTCGTAGGCATGCCAAACATCTTCGCCGAAGCCCGCGAACACACCACCAGGCAGGCTGGAGCGAGCAGTCTCTCGGGGCACTGGAAACAGCAGTGTGGGATCGTAGGTTTCACTACCCGCCACCTGCTGTCCAAGCAACGGGCCTTTATCGTGGAGAGTCTCGCTCACGAGGATAAGCCACCCAAAGGCAAGCGGCACTGCGCGACGGATTCGGCCATCGTATCTATTGACGGAGCCTTGTACCGCTGTTGAGCAAGTACATGCTGTAGGTGAACGCCAAAACTGCAAAACCGCCGAGCATGGCAAAGGCAAAGCCCACGGAAACATCCGCTACACCCAGCACACCATAGCGAAAGGCATTTACCACATAGACCAGGGGATTAAGCTTCGACACCGCCGCCCAGAAGTCCGGCAACAGTTCCAGGGAATAGAACACCCCGCCAAGGTAAATCAGTGGCGTAAGGACAAACGTAGGAACGATGGAAATATCGTCGAAGCTGTTGGCGAAAACCGCATTGATAAACCCAGCCAGGGCAAACAGCACCGAGGTGAGAATCACACCGAACACCACCACAAACATACTGTGTATCTGCAGACGGGTGAAGAACAGCGATACGCAGGTAACGATCAATGCCACGAGCAGGCCGCGAATCACCCCGCCGACAACATAGCCCATAAGAATGACATAGTTGGGGGTCGGGGAAACGAGCAGCTCCTCTACGCTGTGATTGAACTTAGAACCGAAAAAAGAGGACACCACATTGGAGTAGGAATTGGTCACGATGGCCATCATGATCAGTCCCGGCACGACGAACTCCATGTAGGTGAAACCACCCATCTCACCAATGCGCGAACCGATTAAAGAGCCGAAGATCACAAAGTACAGGCTCATGGTGATCGCCGATGGCAGCAGTGTCTGGGGCCAGATGCGTAAAAATCGTCGAATCTCTTTACGCAGAATAGTGCTAAAAGCCACATATTGTTCGTGCAAGGTCATGCGGCGGACTCCAACAGCGTGACAAACATTTCTTCCAGACGGTTCGCTCGATTACGCATGCTCACCACACGCACTCCCTGCGCATCCAGGGCCGCAAAAGCGTCGTTGAGGTGCTGACCTTTTTCAACTTCGATTTCCAAGGTGCAGTCGTCTACTCGGCGCAAGGTGAAGTCATCCAGGGATAGATCCATCGGTAAGGTGTCGGCGCTATCGACAATAAACACCTCGCGATGCAGGCGGCGGAGCAAACCCCGAATTGAGGTGTTCTCGACGATCTCTCCATGGTTGATTATGGCGATATTGCGACAGAGGGCCTCTGCCTCTTCCAGATAATGGGTGGTTAAGATGATGGTCGTGCCGCCGGCGTTGAGCTCCTTGAGGAAATCCCACATACCGCGGCGCATTTCGATATCTACACCGGCCGTCGGTTCGTCGAGGATCAACAGCTTCGGCTCATGGACCAGGGCCCGGGCAATCATGAGTCGCCGCTTCATACCCCCAGACAACATCCGACCCGATACGTCTTTCTTATCCCACAGCCCCAGGGCCTTCAGATACTTCTCGGCGCGCTCACAAGCGAGCTTACGCGGTAGCCCGTAGTATCCGGCCTGGTTCGTAACAATATCGAAGACATTTTCAAACAGGTTGAAGTTAAACTCCTGGGGAACAATGCCGATGTATTTTTTCGCCCCGGGGAAATCGGTATCGATGTCGATACCGTGGACCTCAACATTGCCGGCACTCTTATCCACCAACGAGCACACGATGCCGATAGTCGTCGATTTACCAGCGCCATTGGGGCCCAGAAGAGCAAAGAAATCACCCTGCTGGACCTCAAGACTGATACCCTTCAGGGCTTCAAAGCCATTGGCATATGCCTTACGGAGATCGCGGATACGTAGTGCCGGCACGTGCTCGGCTCCGGAAACTGCCATGCTGTCCTCTTTGTCTTAAGATCTGTGTCTTACGATCTATGCCTTACGGCCTAGGGTCCGCTGCGCGCTGCACATCAAGGCCGGGCGGGCCGAAGCACCACGGACACGGATAAGCGGGAAGCCGCGCATTGTAAACCTATGCCGCGTAACGAGAAACGACCATGAATGATCAGGATTTCCACCAGGAGCAGCTGCAGCTTCTAAGGGACTTCAACGAACGGTTGCAAAAGCTGACCCAGGCTCCCAGTGGCGGCATGCTAGGAGAGCTCGCCGCCCAATTTGATGACCTTGTTACGGCTCCGCACACCTTCCTCGATGAGGGCCCAGCGGTCGTTGCCCGCATGATGACCACAACCCCACAGCTGGCTGAGCACTTTCCTAGAGAACTCCTGTGGTATCTAGGTGGCGAGTGCTTGCACTTCATGCCCGACGAAGAAATTGATCAATTGACTGCCCTGGATGAAGAACGGCGAGCCGCGGCCGCCCGTGGCGAAACCTTTGCCTGGCGAAGCGCTCACGACGCGACCCGGAATCTACCCTAAAGACCCACCCTAGGGCATTGAATTAGTGGTGGAAGTGACACCGAGAACCCTTCATCTACGGCGCTGATTTCTCAGCCTTTTCCCTTGACGCTGGCAAGTGCTCTCCCTACAATGCGCGCCTCCTGACGAGGAGCGTCACGTCCCCTTCGTCTAGTGGCCTAGGACACCGCCCTTTCACGGCGGGAACAGGGGTTCGAACCCCCTAGGGGACGCCACTTTCTCCGGCGCCATGGCGCATAGTTCAGGAATCCTGCGGGAATAGCTCAGTTGGTAGAGCGCAACCTTGCCAAGGTTGAGGTCGCCGGTTCGAACCCGGTTTCCCGCTCCAATCGACAACCCTCGGTGGTTATTACTCGATTGACCCCATCCCTACTGCACTGCCCGACTCTCATTGGATTTCATTAGTTTCCACCGGTATCAGTTTCCACTGGTGCCCCCCCGAATCAGTCACGTTCTGAATATCGCGATCCCGATGATTGAGCCCATCTGGACTAACCCTGTTCTGATAAATCCAGTTGGAATGGCTAGCTGACCCGCGTGCGGTGCCGAAAAGTATCCGATCGGCCACCTAATGCCCTGTTAGCGCTTGATACAGCCGACGAGCGCTTGGAGTCAGTTCGGCCGTATCGGCCAAAGGGAGGCCGGAGATTTCCAAACGCTGGGGATAGTGCTTACGCAACTGGTCAAAACCCGCACTGCGCTCTGCCTCGGATAATCCTGTGAGCGCGCGAAACCGTCGATCATCTTCGGCAATGCGATAGGTAGCAGCGAACAATTCATCGACACCCATGACGCCCGAAAGGCGCTCATAAGCGCTATCCTCAAAAGGAATGAGATCCTCTAGTTCCACTGCATCTAGCAAGCCGAAATCGATCATGGCATTCCACAGCATGCAGGTGGCATACGCCTTCGCCGGCGCGCTGTAGCCGGCGATGTGGGGTGTCGCAATGCGCAGAGAATCGTTTTTCAGCAAGGCATCGTCAAAGACCGGTTCCCCCTCCCAGACATCCAATACCACGGTGGGGGGCTTCTCTCCACGCAGCCGCTCCACCAGGGCGCGGTTATCGATTACGGGACCCCGGGAAGCGTTGATGAGCGTTTGGCCACCCCTCAAACTCTTTAACATCGACGCATCCAATAAATGGTAGCTAGGCCAGGGGCCCGTTGTGTTAAGCGACGGATGAAGGCTCAGGACCGAACAATCGAGCAAGGCTTCGAGGTGTTCAAGGCGAAACCCGTCCACCTCATCGCCGAGGTAGGGGTCGCAGCAACGTACGGACCAACCCATCGCTCTAGCCACGGCAGCAATTCGACGCCCTACCGCTCCCATGCCCACGATGGCCAGCTCGCCGCCCTCCTCAAGATCTCTCCACGGACTCTCAAGATTCCAAAGCGCCGCGAGCACGTACTCCGTAACCGCATTGGCATTGGCACCCGGTGCTGCGGCAAAGTCGATGCGCTGCTCGCGCAAGTACGCTACATCCACATGTTCAAGGCCAGCGGTGGCCGTTCCCACAAACTTCAGCGACGAGCCTTCAAGGAGAGCGGCGTCGACCTGGGTGACCGAGCGAACCCAAAGCGCATCGATACCGCGAAGATCCTCACGATCTATCGCTCGACCGGCTTTTGTAACCAGTTCGATGGAATCGGCAGGTAAATGCTTTAGACCCGCCATGTTTTCATCGGCAAGGACACGAATCACAGCAGCGCACCCAGGCTGAAGACCTGTTGTTCCGCTGGGGTGTTATGAGGAAAACGAATCCGCAGGGCGTTAACAAAGCGGACGGCTCTCGGTGGCAGCCCCTGCTCTTGCATACGCAAGGCTTCCTTGACCACCGCCGCAGCGAAGGTCTGTTGTTCCTCGATGGAAAGCGGTGTATCCAGATTATCCAGACTGAGGCGGAACCGCAGACCGCAGGCCCGGGCAAAATGCCACTCCAGAGCCTGGGGCCTGGATTCTACCGCTACAAACGCCGCCTGGCTTGCCGCGTCGCGTCCATCGGGCTCATACCAGTACCCATAGTCCAGCTGGCGTCGTCGCTCCGCTCCGGCGATACACCAGTGAGCAACCTCGTGGAGGGCACTGGCCGAATAATCGTGACGAAAGAAAATTCGCGCGCCATGCTGAGCGCTCGAGGGTTCGTACAGGGGTTCCTCGGCCCCACCAAGGAGCACCGTGTTGTAGCTACAGGAGAATTCCGAAGCAAAGACATCTATGAGGTCCTTTGCGGATACCGCGTGAGCTTGATGCCCTTCAGACGCCTTTGCGCAGCACATAGCGGTATTCGTCCCCAACCTGGGTGTGCTCCATAAGCTCATGCCCCAGGAAACGGCAAAACTGAGGAATATCTCGCTCGGTAGTAGGATCCGTGGCGATGACTCGCAAACACTCGCCGTTTGCCAGCTCCGCCATGGCCTTGTGGAGCAACATCACCGGTTCCGGACAGCGCAGGCCCCGGGCATCGAGCTCCCGCGGACTATTATTCATCGTCATTAGGGGTCACTAGTAGCCGGGCCTCTTCCTCCGGCAGTAAATCCCAGGTTTCGCTATCCCCGTCGTAAAGGAGCGCCACACTGCCCTGACGTAAACCCGTTCGCAGTTCCGCTACCCGTTCGGAAAGCGGTGTTTCCTGCTCACCGTAATCCGTACCGTCGCGACTCGTATACTCTTCCAGGAGCGCATCAAGGGACTCGGGGGGAACCCGCTCGGCGGGCACCCGGACAAACTGGGCCAACGGAGGCGTTTAACTTGCGGGTTTTACGAACTTAAGAGTCATACGATCGCTTTCCCCCACGGCAATGCGAGCATCACGATCAGCCTCATCGCCACGAAGCCCCGGCGGCAGTTCCCAAACACCTTTTTCCCAGTCTGCCGTATCTTTTTCGTTTGCGTTGATCTCAGAGCGACCGTCCAATTTGAAGCCGACGCTACGCGCCGCTGCGATCACATAGTCTTCGCTAACGTAGCCCGTCGCTTTCATCGCTTCTTTGTCGCGGCCATCCTTCGCCCGGTGTTGCACGATGCCGAACACACCGCCGGGCTTCAGTGCCTCGTAGGCGGCGAGGAAGGTTGCTGCAAGGGTGTCCGAACGCATCCAGCTATGGATGTTGCGAAACGCCAGGACCATATCAGCACTGCCGGAGGGAGCGATGACCACGGATTCCGGGGGTGCCAGCGTCGTTACGGTTACGGAGCCGTAGACATCGTCGTTCTCTCCCAGCTTCTGGAGATACGCCCCCAAAGAGCGGCGGTAGTAGGCGCGAACATTTGGGCCGTAATGAGCCGCGAAATAGCTACCCTGACCTTTGAGGATAGGAGCGAGAATTTCCGTATACCAACCACCACCGGGGGCCAACTCAACTACCGTCATATCTTCCCGAAGACCAAAAAACTCCAGGGTTTCTCGTGGGTGACGAAAAGCATCCCGAGCGGCGTTCTTTTCACTGCGATGATCACCGGTCAAAGCCGTCTCCCAGTCTGGCGCGGCTTGCGCAACGGCGCTGGTCAATCCCAGGGCTGACGTGGCGAGAAGGGTTGCGGCGAAAGATCGGATTATGCTCTTGTGGATACGCACGGAGAAACTCCTTCGATGAAAGCGGACTGGGCGCTAATATACGCCCTGCTTCGAGCAAAGTGGAGCGTCGACGGTGACGACTCGAGTACTGATCAGTTTTTTTTGCGACGACCGACCCGGCGTCATTGAACAGCTTAGTGAAGTGGTGGCGCACGCCGGGGGTAACTGGCTGGACTCTCAGCTCAGTCGCCTGGGCGGCCGATTTGCGGGTGTGCTACAGGTTCAGGTTCCCATAGCCCAGCAAGAGGAGCTGGCGGAAGCTCTCCAAAAGCTGGACAGCGTCGGTATTACCACTTCCCTGACCGGCGCCGGCGCTGCGGCGGAAACACCGGTACCCAGTCGGCAAATCAACCTTCTTGGTCCCGACCGCCCAGGTATTGTCCACGAGCTCACCCGCGCCCTTCATCAGGCGGGCTTCAATGTGCAGTCTCTCGCCACTTCCGTAGAGACCGCTCCCTGGAGCGGCGAGCCGCTATTTCGAGCTGAGGTATGCATTGAATTCCTGGAAGGCAGTCGCCTGGACGAGCTGGAATGGCAGCTCGATGCCCTGGCGGATGCCATGACCCTGGAGATCGATCTCCAGGACGATTAGCGCTTACGGCGCAGCCAGGATAACAACAGCACGCTGATCGCCGCCAAGGTCACCACAAGCGCCAGGGCCATCAGCAACAAAACAAGCTGGGCCACAAGGCTGTTTACGTCCAAACCCAACTGAGTCACCGCTGCCCAGAGCAAGACACCGAGAGCCGCCACCCCCAGGAGAGTGGTTCGTGTGGGCGAACGACGAAATCCCGGAAGCTTCAAGAGTCTTGTTCGGCGCGCGCGGCCAAATCTGGGGTGGGTGAGACCACCTCCGCATTTTGCGCGCGATGGCGAAGCAGGTGGTCCATCAACACCAGGGCCAACATGGCCTCAGCAATCGGCGTCGCTCGAATTCCCACGCAAGGATCGTGACGACCGGTAGTGACCACTTCGATGGGCTCACCACCGTGGCTAATACTCGCACCGGGTTGGCGGATGCTGGAAGTAGGCTTGAGAGCCATGCTCACAGTGATGTCCTGACCGCTACTGATACCGCCGAGCACGCCACCGGCGTTGTTGCTCAAAAAGCCTTCCGGAGTCATAAGATCTCGATGTTCGCTGCCGTGCTGCGCCACACTGGCAAAGCCCGCACCGATCTCCACGGCTTTTACCGCGTTGATACCCATCATAGCCGCGGCAATATCCGCATCGAGGCGATCAAACACAGGCTCACCCAGACCCGGTGGAACGCCCTCCGCCACCACGTTAATGCGCGCGCCGATGGAATCGCCCTGTTTGTTCAAAGCAGCCATGAAGGCTTCCATTTCCGGGACGCGATCCGGATCAGGACAGAAAAAGGGATTGGTTTCCACCACATCCCAATCCAGGACCTGGGCCTCAATGGGACCCAACTGTTGCAGATAACCGCGGATGCGTACTCCGTAACACGCAAGATACTTCTTCGCGATCCCGCCGGCGGCCACACGCAATGCCGTCTCCCGGGCGGAAGATCGACCGCCGCCCCGGTAGTCGCGGCGACCGTACTTATGCATGTAGCTGTAGTCGGCGTGGGCCGGGCGGATACGGTCAGCGATATTGCTGTAATCTTTGCTCCGCTGATCCTGATTCTGGATCAGTAATCCGATGGGTGTTCCCGTGGTGACGCCTTCGAACACTCCCGAGAGAATCTGTACCTCGTCATCTTCCCGTCGTTGCGTTGTGAACCGCGAGGTTCCCGGCTTACGCCGGTCAAGATCGGGCTGAAGGTCGGCGCTGGACAGTTCCAAACCCGGCGGACAGCCATCGACCACGGCGCCCAGGGCCGGTCCATGACTCTCCCCAAAGGTTGTAACCGTGAAGAGTTTGCCGAAGCTGTTGCCTGCCATGAAGAGGACGTCCAGATAAACGAAAGCGCATTATACGCCGGATGAAAACGTATTCAGCGCACAGGCCCCGGCTCTTTGGGGCCTTCGCCTAAAGCCTGAGAAATCGCCGGTAGTTCCTCTGCCGTCGCCACCAATACGCCGTGACCGCCATTGGCAAACTCAACCCAGGTCAGAGGCAGTTGACTCAATAATGCATCCAGCGCTACCCAGGAGTTTCCGAGCTCCAAAAACAGCAGGCCTCCGGGGTTTAAATGATCTGCTGCCCCGGTGAGGATCCGCCGCGCATGATCCAGGCCATCCTTTCCCGATCCCAAACCAAGGGCCGGCTCCGCGCGGTACTCATCGGGCATGCCCTGCAGATCTTCCTCGTTCACATACGGAGGGTTGCTCAGAATTACGTCGAAACGCTCTCCGCCAAGGGCAGCAAACAGATCGGACTGCCGCGTATGGACGCGACCTTCAAGCCCGTGGAATGCCAGATTCTCATGGGCCAGACTCAAGGCCCGGGTGTCGAGGTCCGCGAGAGTCACCGAGGCTTCAGGCTCATAAACCGCTGCCGCGATGCCGATGGCACCACCCCCGCAGCAAAGATCCAACAGACGCCGGGGTGCAGGGCCGGACCACCACGGAGCATAGGCAGTGTCGATAAGCTCCCCCAGAGGAGACCGGGGCACCAAAGCTCGCGGATCGCAGATGAACTCCAGGCCGGCAAACCAGGCCCGACCCGTTAGATAGGGCAAGGGGGTACGCAGGGAAACCCGCGCCTCACACCAACGGTCGATACGTGATCGCTCCTCCGCCTGAAGCGGACGCAACCGCACCTCGTCTCCGGAGTCCATGGGAAGCTCACAGGCGCAGAGCACCAGCTGTACGGCCTCATCCCAGGCACTGTCCGTGCCATGACCATAGGCGAGATCAGCATCATTAAGGGCGCCGTGTACGGCCTCCAGAGCCGCGCCAACGGTCAGGAGCGGCTCATTGCCGCTACCTAACGGGATTGTTACCATCGCGCGCCCTCCCCCAAGAGACAGTGAGACGTTTCATGGAAGAGCATTGGGCTGCAATTATCGACGCAATCGGCGAGGACCGGCACCGGCCAGGGCTGCTGGAGACTCCCAAGCGAGCCGCAACGGCCTTTGAATTTCTCACCCGTGGCTATCATCAGTCTGTGGGAGAGGTCGTGAACAACGCGCTGTTTCCCTCCGATAGCAACGAGATGGTGCTGGTACAGAACATTGAGCTGTACTCCATGTGCGAACACCATTTACTGCCCTTCATTGGCAAATGCCACGTGGCTTACATCCCCACGGGAAAAGTGTTGGGGCTGTCAAAGGTCGCCCGCATCGTGGATATGTATGCCCGGCGTTTGCAGATTCAGGAGTCTCTGACCACCCAAGTAGCCGAAACCATCAACACCGTAACAGAGGCTGCGGGAGTCGGTGTCATCATTGAAGCTCAGCATATGTGCATGATGATGCGCGGCGTGGAAAAGCAAAACTCTATGATGAAGACATCCGCCATGCTCGGCGCGTTTCGCAGCGACCAAAAAACCCGTGATGAATTCCTATCGCTGCTACAACTCCGCCAATAGTGATCATTCTCCAGACGCTGCTTCGTCAAGGAGGATCAACTCTACGCGCAGATACTGACGGTCATTGGTCCGTGCGGACCCATAGATCAGCAACCGATACTCCAGGAGATCGCTGACCTTAGCGGCCTCCTCCATACCTTCTCGTACACCTTCGTCTGCGACGTTCTCTGATGCGCCCGAATAGTCCCCATCGAGCCTCGACGCATCTGAGACGCGCAGTGATAACGCCCGATAACGCTGGGACACCTCGGTACCGTAGAGCAGACGCTCCCGGAAAATGCGATTCGCCCATTGCACACTGCTCCCGCAAGCGCGGGCCTCACAGCTAAAAAGCGTATTCACCCGGGGGTCCATAGCCAAGGCCGCATCGAGGTCCGCGATCACTTCCGCCGAAGTGAATCCGTCCAAGAGGCGCCAGGTATAGGCCTGTCGCGATCCCGTGATGCGCTCACTGGATCGGGGCGCCCAAACGCCACGGATCTTCTGCATGGCGCCCAGGGCCACCAGGTAGTCCCCCACGTCCGCGCTATCCACCTCCTCCGTCAGCTCCAGATAGGGCGTCTCGAGTAGGCGATCGATATAACTCTGTACGGGAACTTCCGCCACCCCGGTTTGAGCCAACGAGACCGGGGCCGGCAGAGCCACGGCCAGGGCGAAAGCAAGCGTTAGGGCGATTGCGCCGAGATCGGGGTTTCGTGTACGAAACCCTGACACACAGCATTTTGGAGGCAGCTTCATCATGGGCAGACTATAGCGCGACCGTGGGAGAAACGCTGGCGAGAGCACCGACAATCACTCTCGCCCTGGGCTCAGCTGCTCAACTGAAGGATCAATTTATTCAATCGATCCACATACGCCGCTGGATCACTCAGTTGACCACCCTCGGCCAGATTCGCCTGATCAAAGACAATCCGCGCCAGGTCACCAAAGCGATCTTCATCACTTTCGCCATCCAAACGCTGTATCAAAGGATGGGTAGGATTCACCTCCAGGATAGGTTTGCTATCGGGCACTTCCTGCCCCGCCGCTTCCATGATGCGCTTCATCTGCGCCCCCATATCCATATCGCCGACGACCAAACAGGCGGGAGACTCGGTCAGTCGATGGGTGGCGCGAACCTCTTGCACATCGTCTCCCAGAACCGTCTTCAGACGCTCGATGAGGCCTTCACTGTCTTTTTCTGCCGCTTCCCGGGCTTCCTTCTCGGCATCATCCGTGTCATCCAGATCGAGCCTGCCTCGAGCTACGTCTTGGAAAGACTTGCCATCAAATTCCTGGAGATGATTCATCAGCCAGTCATCAACACGATCCGACAGTAGCAGTACCTCGATACCTCGTTTACGGAAAATCTCCAGGTGAGGGCTGCGACGAGCCGTGTTGAAATTTTCACCGACCACGTAATAAATCTTGTCCTGGCCTTCCTGCATCCGCTCCACATAACCCTTCAGGGACTGATTCTGAGTCTCTTCATCGGCATGGGTGCTGGCAAAACGCAGTAGCTCGGCGATCTTTTCTTTATTGGCAAAGTCTTCCGCGGGACCTTCCTTCAAGACCTGGCCAAACTCTTTCCAAAAAGATGCGTACTGCTCGGCATCGTTTTTGGCCATCTTCCCGAGCATGTCCAGGACCCGCTTGGTGAGAGCACTGCGCAGAGAGTCCACGGTTTTATCCTGCTGCAGGATTTCTCGAGATACATTTAGGGACAGGTCGTTGGAATCGAGAACCCCTTTGACGAAGCGCAGATACAGCGGCAAAAACTGCTCCGCGTCGTCCATGATGAAGGTGCGTTGTACATAGAGCTTCACGCCGCGATTGGCATCGCGGTTCCAGAGATCAAAGGGAGCTCGCGCGGGCAGGTAGAGCAGACTGGTGTACTCGAGCTTGCCTTCGACACGGTTGTGGCTCCAGGACAAGGGATCCTCGAAGTCGTGAGAAACGTGCTTGTAGAACTCCTTGTATTCTTCGTCGCTGACCTCGCTGCGACTGCGCGTCCATAAGGCCGTGGCTTCATTGACAGCTTTGTATTCGGGTACGGGAGTCTCTTCCGCCGCACTATCATCCTCCCCTTCAGCCGCTGGCGCTGGGGGCTCGGCCATCATCACCGGTACGGAAATGTGGTCCGAATATTTCTTGATCACGCTGCGCACGCGCCAGTCGTCGGCAAACTCTTTACAGTCTTCCCTTAGATGCAGGGTAATAATGGTGCCTCGTTGGTCCTTGTCCCGGGCTTCAATGGAAAACTCGGATTCACCTTTGGATTCCCAAAGCACACCATCGCTGGCGTCCGCACCCGCTTTGCGCGTGTGCACCTCAACCCGGTCGGCGACGATAAAGGATGAATAAAAACCCACCCCAAATTGGCCGATGAGCTGCGAATCCTTTTGCTGATCGCCTGATAACTGCTGCAGAAACGCGGAAGTCCCAGATTTTGCTATGGTGCCGAGGTTGTCGATCACCTCGTCACGACTCATACCGATACCGTTGTCACTGATCGTGATCGTGCCGGCGTCCTTATCCACGTCGACCTGTACGGCGTAGTCTCCATCACCCTGCAGAATCCCATCGTCTGACAAAGCGGCAAAGCGCAGCTTATCGACGGCATCTGAAGCGTTAGAGATCAGCTCACGAAGAAAAATCTCTTTGTTGGAGTACAGGGAATGAATCATGAGGTGCAACAGTTGTTGCGCCTCGGTCTGGAAGCCCAGGGTTTCTTTTTGCACGTCTGCGGTCATGGAGCCCTCGATTACCGGTTGCAATAAAAAATGTTTATGGAGCGCAGGTGGGGTCTTTAGGGCCGTTTTTCAAGGGCTCTATAACGCAAAAACCCGCCGACAAGCGGCGGGTTTCGCAAGCCTGGGGGCCCGGCTCTCACCAGCCCGTGATCTCCGCCAGGCCGGTACCGATATCGGCGAGGGAGCGTACGGTCTTAACGCCAGCATCTTCCAAAGCGGCAAACTTCTCATCCGCCGTGCCCTTGCCACCGGAGATAATTGCACCGGCATGGCCCATACGCTTACCTTTCGGCGCCGTAACACCGGCAATGTAAGACACTACGGGCTTGCTCACATTGGCCTTGATGTAGGCAGCGGCCTCTTCTTCGGCGGTGCCACCGATTTCCCCGATCATAACGATGGCTTCCGTCGCGGGATCGGCCTCGAAAAGCGCCAGGATATCGATGAAGTTTGATCCCGGGATGGGGTCGCCGCCAATGCCAACACAGGTAGACTGACCGAAGCCCGCGTCAGAAGTCTGCTTCACCGCTTCATAGGTCAGGGTTCCAGACCGAGACACAATACCAACCTTACCCGGCAAATGGATGTGCCCAGGCATAATGCCGATCTTACATTCGCCGGGGGTGATCACACCCGGACAGTTAGGGCCCACCAAACGCACGCCGAGTTCATCACAGCGCACCTTCGCTTCAAGCATGTCCAGGGTCGGAATACCTTCCGTGATACACACCACTAGCTTCACACCGCCATTCGCGGCTTCCAATATAGAGTCTTTGCAAAACGGCGCTGGGACGTAGATCACGGAGGCATCGGCACCGGTCGCTTCTACCGCTTCCGCAACGGTATTAAACACCGGCAGACCCAGATGCTCCTGGCCGCCTTTACCGGGCGTAACCCCGCCGACCATCTTCGTGCCATAGGCGATGGCCTGTTC
>DIYG01000111.1:2863-3551 GCA_002428935.1 Halieaceae bacterium UBA6060 | reverse complement strand
GTGCCATAGGCGATGGCCTGTTCTGAGTGGAACGTGCCCTGGGAACCCGTAAAACCCTGGCAAATGACCTTGGTGTCCTTATCAATCAGGATACTCATTAGGCCTCTCCTCCCGCTGCCTTGACCGCCTGTTGCGCAGCGTCCGTAAGACTGGTCGCCGCAATAATGTTGAGCCCGCTATCGGCGAGCACCTGTTGACCGAGTTCCGCGTTGTTGCCTTCCAGACGAACCACAACGGGCACCTCAACACCGATTTCCTGCACCGCGCCGATGACGCCTTCGGCGATGAGATCGCAGCGCACAATGCCGCCAAAGATGTTGATCAGTACGGCCTTCACCTTGTCGTCAGAGAGAATGATTTTGAAAGCTTCCGATACCCGCTCTTTCGTCGCACCACCCCCTACATCGAGGAAGTTTGCCGGCGCGCCGCCGTGAAGTTTGACGATATCCATGGTGCCCATGGCCAGACCTGCACCATTGACCATACAGCCGATGTTCCCATCCAGGGCTACATAGTTCAGTTCCCATTGGGCAGCGTGGGCTTCACGCTCGTCTTCCTGGGAGGGATCGTGCATTTCACGAAGGGCTGGCTGGCGGAACAGAGCATTGCTGTCGACGCCGATCTTGGCGTCAAGGCAATGGAGGTTGCCCTCGGTGGTGATCACCAGGGGATTGATCTCGATGAGCGC
>DIYG01000111.1:0-2798 GCA_002428935.1 Halieaceae bacterium UBA6060 | reverse complement strand
AGGGGATTGATCTCGATGAGCGCGAGATCCTTTTCTTCGAACATCTTTGCCAGACCGAGGAAGATCTTTACGAACTGCTTGATCTGATCGCCGGTTAAACCGAGTTTGAAGGCCAGATCCCGCCCCTGATAAGGCTGCGCCCCAACCAGCGGATCGATGGTCGCTCTGAGAATCTTCTCCGGCGTTTCGTGGGCTACTTTCTCGATTTCCACGCCGCCTTCCGTTGACGCCATAAAAACGATGCGGCGAGTGGAGCGATCAACCACGGCACCCAGATACAGCTCGTCGGCGATATCCGTACACGCTTCCACAAGGATCTTTGACACAGGCTGACCATTGGCGTCGGTCTGGTAGGTAACCAGATTCTTACCCAACCAATTCGAGGCAAACTCGCTGATCTCGTCCTTGGTCTTGACGAGCTTTACGCCCCCGGCCTTACCCCGACCGCCGGCGTGGACCTGTGCTTTGACGACCCACATATCACCACCGATAAGATCAGCGGCTTCCGTCGCCGCTACCGGTGTATCTACAGCGTGCCCCTTGGAAACAGGCAGGCCATACTCTGCGAAGAGCTGCTTGCCCTGGTATTCATGAAGATTCATGCGTTGTCCCGTACGTGCTCTAGGAATGGGTGCGCGATCAGCTTTACTGCACCGGTCGCGCGCTCGGGCGAGGAGCCGAGGCTCCGCGCCGTAATCTCGTTACCGTTTCTTGCGATTGGCGATGTGAATGGCGTGTCCGTCGACGGCCAGAGCCGCCTCGTGGACCGCCTCTGACAGGGTCGGATGACCGAACACCATCAACGCCAGGTCTTCAGCACTGGAGCCAAATTCCATAGCGATCACAACCTGCTGCGTCAGGTCCGCCGCTGATGGCCCGACGATGTGACAACCCAAAATGCGATCTGTCTCCGCATGGGCGATCATCTTCACCAGACCCTCAGAATCATTTGCCGCAAGGGCTCGGCCGGAAGCCACGAAGGGAAAGGTGCCCACCTTATAGGGCACGCCATCGGCCTTGAGCTCCTGCTCGGTACGGCCTACCGCGGCAATTTCCGGGTGCGTATAGATGATGGAGGGGATGCAATCGTAATTTACCTGGGCGGGTTTGCCGGCAATGCGCTCGGCTACCATCACCCCCTCTTCCGAGCCTTTGTGCGCGAGCATGGGCCCACGTACAACGTCACCCACGGCATACACGTTTGGCGCTTCCGTTACGCACTGATCGTTGACGAAAATAAAACCCCGTTCATCCAGGGTCACGCCGCAATCATCGGCCAGCAAGTCGCGGGTTCGAGGTCGGCGACCCACGGAAACGATCAGCTTGTCGAACACCTCGGTGTATTCCCCATCGGGACCAACGTAGGTGACGTGGACCTCGCCATCCTTAACAGTGGCGTCGGTGACCCGACAGCTCAAGCGAATGTCCAGGCCCTGTTTCTTGAAGATCTTCCCGGCTTCCTTGGCCACCTGAGCATCCATCATGGCCAAAAACTCATCCAGGGCCTCGATAAGAATGACCTCAGACCCCAAACGCCCCCACACGGAACCCAGTTCTAAACCGATAACCCCGGCGCCTATGACTCCCAGGCGTTTGGGCACTTCCGTGAATTCCAGAGCACCCGTGGAATCAACGATGAATTCGTTATCAACGGGAGCGGGGGGAATCGTTACGGGTTCTGAACCGGCCGCGATGATCACGCTACCGGCTTCCAACACCGTGACCGATCCATCGGCCGCGGTGACTTCGACGTTGGCTCCGGCCAGGACCTTACCGCGCCCCTGAACTACCGTCACACCGTTGTGTTTGAACAGACCTCCGATACCACCGGTAAGTTGTTTGACGATTTTGTCCTTGCGCTGGAGCATCGCTGAGACGTCCATGCTCGGGGTGTCCACACCGATACCGTGGAGCGCAAAGGTATCTTTGGCCTCGTGATACTTGTGGCTGGAATCCAAAAGCGCCTTGGACGGTATGCAGCCCACGTTAAGGCAGGTACCACCGAGCGTTGTCGCTCCTTTATCGTCGACCCACTCTTCAACCACCGCTGTACTCATACCCAGCTGGGCGGCACGAATAGCACCCACGTAGCCCGAGGGACCGGAACCGATCACCACCACATCAAATTTATCTGCCATCGCGACTATCCATTAGCTATAAAACTGGCTTAAACCTTTCCCCAACCAACGCTCCTACAACTGCAGGAGAATCCGCGCCGGGTCTTCGATGAGATCTTTTACCGCCACCAGAAACTGCACGGCGGTCTTGCCGTCGATGAGTCGATGGTCGTAGGACAGCGCGAGATACATCATCGGCAGTACCACCACCTCTCCATTCACCACCATCGGCCGTTCCTGGATCTTATGCATACCGAGAATGCCCGTTTGCGGCGGATTTAGAATCGGTGTGCTGAGCAGGGAGCCAAAGACGCCTCCGTTGGTTACCGTGAAGGTACCGCCGGTCATATCGTCGATGCTGAGCTTGTTGTTTTTGGCGCGGGTGCCCAGATCTACAATCGCCGCCTCAACGTCGGCCAGACTCATGAAATCAGCGTCGCGGAGCACGGGCACCACAAGGCCGTTTTCCGTGGATACGGCTACGCCAATATCCTGATAACCGTGGTAAACGATGTCGTTGCCATCAATGGAGGCATTCACGGCGGGAAAGCGCTTGAGGGCCTCGCAGGCCGCTTTGACGAAGAACCCCATGAACCCCAGGCGGGTGCCATTGTGGGTCTTCTCAAACTGATCTTTGTACTTCTTACGCAGGGCCATAACCGGCGCCATGTTGACCTCGTT
>DIYG01000008.1 GCA_002428935.1 Halieaceae bacterium UBA6060 | reverse complement strand
GGGCTTGTTGCCTTCGATATCCAGCTTGATGAGCTTGCGCTTTACGCCCTCGCGGTGCTGTCTTAGCAAAGCGGAGCGGCCATTGAAGTGGGGCTTTTTGAAATCTACCAACCAGGCCAGATCCAACTCCAGAGGTGTCTGGTCGTACTCGAAGTTGATGGTCTTGAGTGCCTCGTTGAATTCCATATACGGCATGATGAAGCCAGCTTCGAGACGGGCCATATTGGTCGCCGATTCACCATAGGGTTGGATTCCGAAGTCCTCGCCCGCCGCGTAAAGGGCATCCCACAGGGGCAGGGCCTGTCCCACCTCGATCCACAGCTCGTAGCCGAGATCACCGGTGAAGCCCGTCCGTGAAATCATGAGTTCGGTGCCATTGAAAGGCACCTGCATGATGCCGAAAGGCTTTAGCTCGGCGACCTGTTCAAACCCCATGCGTTTCAGCACGGCGTAGCTGGTGGGGCCTTGGAGGGAGAGGGCGGCCAGGTCTTCGGTGTATTCACGGATGTTCAGATCGTCAAAACCCAGAGCGCTTTTGCGCAACCAGGCGAGGCAGGGGCTGCCACAGGTGAGCATGTAGCGCTCCTCACCGAGACGAAAGATCGTGCCATCGTCGATGAGACGACCCGTATCGTTGCACCATGCCACATAGGTCACCCGGTTGACGCGCAGCTTGCTGACATCTCGGGTCACCATGCGGTTGAGCATGGCCAGCGCATCGGAGCCTTCGATGAGGTATTTCTGCATGGGGCAGATATCGTAGGTGCCGCAGGTATTGCGAATACAAAAGTACTCGTAGGACTCGTCGTAGTAGTAGTCGGCAAACTTGTAGCCGTTCCACGATGACCAGGCGTCTCGAATGTTCAGAGCTGCCTGGCGTTCGTGAAAGGGCGAAAGCTTAAGGCGTTCGCCGGCAAACGGGTCGGGTGCGTGGATCGCCGCCGCGCTGGATTCATTCATCGTAGAAGTCGTCTTCCGGGACCGTATTCGGTCGCTTGAGATCGCGGAGAATTTCCCGCGCCGCATTTGCTCCGCAGGCGGAGGACACGCCACCCCCGGGGTGCGTGGAAGAGCCGCACATGTACATGTTCTTCAGCGGCATACGGTATTGGCCGTAACCGGGGAACGGCCGGTTGAAGAGCAGCTGATCGATGGTCAGTTCACCCTGGAAGATATTGCCTTCTGTGAGACCGATCTCGTTTTCGATCTCGTGCGGTGTGCGGATCTCCGCGTGGACCACCAGATCTTTGAAACCCGGTGAGTACCGTTCGATCTTATCGATGACCGTGGCGCCAAAGGCATCGCGCTTCTCGGGGGTCCACTCTCCATCGGCGAGGGTTGGCGGACAGTACTGCACAAAGCAGGACATCCAGTGGCAGCCGGGAGGAGCTACCGTGGGCTCCCAGGCCGAGGGTATTACCGTCTCGATAAAAGGGTCGTCGGACCAGCGCCCGCGTTTCCAGCAATCGTAGGCCCGCTCCATGGTTTCAAGGGAGCCCGTGAAGCCCTGGCCACCGCGATTGATATAGCGGTTGTCCGGGACCAGGTTGAATTTTGGTAAGCCCGACAGAGCGATGTTGACCTTGCCCGAGGAGCCGCGGATCTTGAAGTTTTTCGCTCGCTCGTAGATGCCCGGTGGAAGGTCGTGCTTGTCCATGACCTTGGTGAAGGTGCGCTTGGCGTCGAGGTTTGACACGATGACGTCAGCGTAGAGTTCGTCGCCGTTCTCCAGCGCGACACCCACGGTGGCGCCGTCTCGGACCAGAACCTGTTCGACGCCCGCTTCCGTGCGAATCTCCCCGCCGTGTTCCTTAAGGGCACTCGCCAGAGCAGCGGAGATAGCTCCCATACCCCCGCGGGCGAGGCCCCAGGCGCCGACGTTGCCATCCACGTCGCCCATCACATGGTGCAGCAAAATGTACGCGGAGCCCGGTGAGTAAACCCCCAGGGCCGTGCCAATGATGCCGGGACTGGCCATGGCCGCCTTGATGAGTTCGTCTTCGAAGTAGTCTTCGAGAAAATCCGCCGCGCTCATAGTGAAGAAACGGATGTACTCGTAGAGCTCCCGTTCCCCCAGGCCCCAGAACTGCTTGGCCAGCCACAGGAGTTCCATGATGTCGCGGGGTTTGAAAGAACTGGGATCCGGTGGGGTGCGCAGCAAGGTTTTGCGAATCAGTTGGGCGTAGCGCCCCAGGTCTGCCTGAAAGCGAGACATGGCGTCGGCGTCATGGGGCGAATGCCGTCGCAGTTCGTTGTAGGCGACGTCTTCATCGTTGTAGTCCAGAAGGACCCGATCCCCGGCGTCACTGAAGTTCGCGGTGCCCAGATAAGGAACCAGGAGTAGACCGTGGCGGGTTAGATCCAGATCGCGGTGGATAGACTGGCGCATCATGGAGCAGACGTAGGAACAGCTCGAGTAGAACCAGCCTTCCTGGATTTCCCGGGTAACCGCGGCACCACCGATATAGTCGTTCTTCTCCACCACAAGCACATCGAGACCTGCTTTGGCGAGATAGGCCGCCGCCGTGAGACCGTTGTGGCCGGCGCCGATTACGATTGCGTCGTGACGTTTCATGCCAGAATCTCCCGCGCTGCGTTGCGACCGGGATTACCGGTCAGATCGCCACCGGGATGGCTTCCGGCTCCACACAGAAACAGACCGTCGATGGGGGTTCGATACTGGGCAGCCTCATAGGTGGGCCGCATCATCAGCAGTTGATCGATGGCCGGCTCCGCGTGGTGCCAGTGGCCACCGGACACGTGATACTCCCGTTCCAGGTCGGCAGGGGTGAGGAGTTCCCTGTGCAGAATGAGATCAGTTAGGCCTGGCGCGTGCTGCTCAAGTTGCGCAAGAAGGCGATCGACTAGCGTCTGCCGTTGGCTTTCGTTCCAGCCACCCTTGAGGTCGGCCGGTACATACATCACGTTGGCACTGAGGACGTGCTGGCCGTGAGGCGCAATGCCGGCTTCGCGAACGCTGGGCAGGGTGACTTCCATCACCGGGTTTTCGGGGAGCTCACCGTACTTGGCGTTGTCCCAGGCAAACTCGATGGCGTCCATGCTGGGGGCCAGAATCAAGCGGCCATCCGGGCGATGAACTCCGGTGAACACGGGCTGCTCGCGCAAGGCCAGGTTGAGCTTGGCAACATAGCCATCACAGCGCAGTCGGCGAATACGGTTGCTGAATTCGATCTCCAGGTTTGCGGCGCCGACCAGCTTGAGAAACGTGGTCTTGGGGTCGGCGCTGGAGACGACGCGGCTGGCGGTGAGGGTTTCACCGTTCGTTAGGTGTACCCCCGAACAACGCAGGCCGTTCTCATCGCCGTCAAGAACAATGCTTGCGACGGGGCTGCTGAGCCGCGTTTCAACCCCCGCAGCCTCGGCGGCTCGAGCCAGGGCGTCGATAAAAGCGTTCATCCCACCGTGGGGCACCACATGCTGGCCATCATTCCTGCCAGCCATACGATTCAATAAGGTCAGCACCGCCTGGTTCGGTGAGCGGGGAGCCATCTTGGTACCCACGAGACCGTCCCAGCACAGGGCGGCCTTGAGGGATGCGCTGGTGAAGTGTTCGTCGACGAGATCCCGCATGGGCAAGGTAGCCACGCGGAAGAATTCGAGCATGTCATCGCGACCCAACATGCGTAGCTTCAATCCCATATGGGCGAAGGTCATTAGCGCCTTGAGATCTTTGTCACCAATGCTGGGCATGGTTTTCGACCAGAATGGCGCCAGGGCTTTCTGAAAGGTTCGAAGCTGTTCTCGGTAGGCGCCGTAGGCCTCGCTATCCGCGGCGTCCACGCCCTCGAGACCCTGGTCCGTAATCGTTATGGGCGGCTCGTTGGGCGACAGAGCAATCAGATCCAGGGTTTCCGAATTCATGTGGAAATCGTAATCCTGCAGGCGCAGTTCCTTGATGGTGCTCGCGGGCAGGGCATAGAGCGTGTTGGCCAGGGGTGCGTGGAAGCCGGGAAAGAATTCTCGATCTGCCGCCAGACCGCCGACCTTATCGTTAGCCTCCAGAAGCAGTACCCGTTGACCTACCCGGGCAAGCATGGTGGCGCAGATGAGGCCATTGTGGCCGGCACCGATAACGATTGTGTCGTAGTTACTCACGGATACACCGCCTGGAGGATTGTCATTGGACTGTATGTCGGGCGTGGCCCTGGGGCCACCGCGCCTATACGAACGGATAGGGCTCTTAGGGCTCTGGAAGACTCCGCGCTGGGCTCCAGGTCGATCAGTCTGCGGGCCGTAAATCCACCGTGCAATCGTAGTAACAGGCGCCGCCGATGGCCGCCTCTCGATCCCCGGGGATTAGGGCGTTGGCGGTGTTGCCGGTAGGCGAATCGGCGATCCAGGCACCCTTGGGTACAAACAGGGTTCCCGGGCGCACGTCATCGGTGATTCGGGCGGGCAAGTGCAGTTCTCCGGCGTCGTTATACAAAACAACCGGGTCACCCGTGTTGATGCCCAGGCTCTGCGCGTCCGCGGGGTGAATCTCACACTGGAGGTCTCGCTGCTGTGAATCCAGACCGCCGAACGTGGAATTTACCCGTTGCTCAGAAGCCGGTGATACCACGACAAAGCGACGACGACTTGCCAGAGCCTGGTAGGCGGGAACACCCTGGCCGCAATGGTCTTCCATCGCCTGGCTGTACAGTTCGATCTTGCCGCTGGGCGTGGTGAAAGCCGCGCCGCGGAGCATGGCGGGTTCCGCATGCTCAAGCATATCCACAGCGCCGTTGTGGAGCGCTTCCCCAAGCTCAGGTTCCAGGGCGCCGAGGACCTGGCGAGCCAGTTCGTCGTCGCTGTCCTTGAAACAGGGTTCGTCGAAACCAAAGCGTTTGGCGAGGCGACGAAACAGCTCCATATTGCTCAGGGCTTCGCCCTGGGCATTCACCACGGGCTGGGAGCGTTGCAGATAGCGATGGCCGTAGGCTTTGTAAATGTCGCTGTATTCAAAGTGCGTCGCCGCGGGCAGCACGAGGTCGCAACAGCGCATGGAGTCCGTCATGCTCACGTCGCTGCCGACGACGAACACGTCATCGGATAATAGGGCTTTGCGCATTCGCTCCTGCTCTGGATGCACCGCCACGGGGTTGTGGTTGTAGATCAACAGGGCTTTCAGCGGAAGCTCATCTCCCGGCTCCATCACATAGCGGGGAATATCCATGACGTTGATTTTGCGGAGCCCTTCGGGGGCCAGATCTGGTCTGGTCAAGGTGCTGCCGCCGATGGGGAAAAAGCGTGATGTGTCACACACCCCCGCGCCCCGAGGGCCTATGTTTCCCGTGACCGCCATCAATGACAGAGCGGCACGCACACCCGCGCTGCCATTGCGATTCCGCTCTGGGGCTACCCCAAGACTCATGCCCGCTGGCCGCGATCGACGAAAGGCCTCGGCGAAGTCTTCGATCAAGCCCGGTGGAATGCCGCAAAGCTGCGCGGCACGGGGCAGATCGTAGTTACGGGCTTCCTGCAAAAAGGCCTCGGAACCCTCCGTATGCTCATCTATAAGGTCTCTGGCCAGATCACCGGTGGCATCCAGAAGGGCGGTGACGGCGTAGGCCAGCACCACATCCGTGCCCGGTAAAAGCGGTATATGCAGGTCGGCGTCCCTGGCGATGCGAGTTCGCTTCGGGTCGACGACCACCAGTTTGGCGCCACCTTTCTTTGCTTCGCGAATGATCTTGGTGAGATGGAGATTGCAGGCCGTGACGTTGTTTCCCCAAACGATGATGAGCTTGGATTCTGCGAGCTCTTCAAAGTCGATACCGCCGGCCTCGCCAAACACGCTGTTCCAGGCTGCGCTGGAAGTGCCAGCACACAGGGTAGAGGAGTCCACGAGGGTGGCTCCGAGGCGATGGAAGAAGCGTTTGTCCATGCTTTTGCCGGCGAGGAGCCCCATAGGCCCGCCGTAGCAAAGGGGAGCCACCGCCTCACTGCCGTAGTCGTCGATAACCGTACTAAAGCGCTCGTAGATAAGATCCAGAGCCGCTTCCCAGCTTATGGGCTGGAAGTTGTCGCCGGCGACGCTGGCCTGACGCAGCAGGGGAGTGTCGATGCGCAGATCCCCGTGGACCTGGGCGGGAAAGGAGTTCACGACCTTGGCGCACAGTTTGCCGCGGGTAAAGGGGTTGCGCTCGCTGCCGCGGACCGCCACAACGCGATCATGGGCCACGGTCACGTCGAGGCTGCAGGTGTCCGCACAGTCCAGGGGGCAGACTGTGGACCGCGTCTCTGCTTGGGCCTGTGAGGGATCCAGGGTGGTGGAAACGCGCGTGTTCATGGGTCTTGCCTCAGGTGATCAGGTGAAGACTACGGTTTTGTTGCCGTGCACAAGGACCCGGCGCTCCAAATGATAGCGTAGGCCGCGTGACAGCACGCTGCGCTCCACATCGCGACCCAGTCTGACCAGATCGTCCTTATTGTTGCTGTGATCGACCCGCACCACATCCTGCTCAATGATGGGGCCTTCATCGAGATCCGTGGTCACGTAGTGGCAGGTTGCACCGATGAGTTTTACCCCCCGGTCATAGGCCTTCTGATAAGGATTAGCGCCGATAAACGAAGGTAAGAAACTGTGGTGGATGTTGATCAGACGCCGGGCGTACTTATCGCAGAGGTGAGGCGGCATGATCTGCATGTAGCGGGCGAGAACGACGGTGTCGGCATCGTGGCGATCGATGATCGCTTCCATCTGATCGAAGGCTTCCCGTTTATCGGTTTTTGGAACCGGAACGTAGTGAAAGGGGATGCCATGCCATTCCGCCATGCTACGCAGGTTTTCGTGGTTGGAGATAACGCAGGGGATCGCGCAGCGCAGTTCACCGGCTTTCCACCGATACAGCAGATCGGCGAGACAATGAGAGGCGTGACTAGCAAGGATCACCACGCGTTCCGGGGTGTCATTGTCAGACAGGGACCACTCCATGGCATGTTCTGCCGCGATATCACTAAAGTCCTTGCAGAAACTCTCCCGGTCAAAGCTTGGGGCGCCGCCGATCACGTTGCGCATAAAAAACCACTGATGCTGGTGGTCGGTGTGATTGTGGGACTCGACCAGGGTACCTCCGTGCTTGGCGATGGAACTGGCGACGGCGGCGACCAGTCCGGAGCGATCCGGAGAAGAAATCACCATCGTGTATTCGGGGCTGGGGTCGCTATTGTCCATGGAGTTACTCGTTTCTTCGGGCCAGGGTTGAATTGGGTGCCTGGGCTGGATTAGGTGTATGACGACGTGCGGCTGTGTGCAGCGCAGCTATGTGTCAAATCTCCGGGCGCTACCGCCGGAGTACACCATTGATACGTAACAGGCTTCTTCTTAGCGGGTCCGCGCGAACTCAGGGTTCGAGGGGCCTGTGCTAAAACAGGTTTTCTAATTATGCCTTGTTTGTTGGAGTCCTTATATGAAGACTGCGTTTTTCGCTGTAGGCGCGAGGGTCGCCTCAGCATTCACCGGCATTGGTCTGGTTCTGATTTTGACCCTCGCCCTGACCCTCGCGTTAGCGGGCTGCAATTCTCGTAGTGGTGAGACGACCCCAGCCAACGTACAGGCACCGACGCTCCAAAACGCGATGTCGGAATCATCCCCAGAGCTGGCGAATGCCGCGACGCATACAGCAACGCCAGCGCAGCGTCTGACGGAAGTGCTTGGGACGCAACCGGACAGTGTTAAGGCCCGTTACGCTGCCCGGCATCCTGAAGAAACGCTGCTGTTTTTTGGTGTGGAGCCGGGCATGACCGTCATTGAGGGCGACCCCGGTGGCGGTTGGTATTCAAGTATTTTGCTTCCGTTTCTCGGTGAGGCGGGCAGCCTCGTTGGGGCCGACTATCCCATGGAAGTGTACCGACTGTTCGATTACTACAGCGAGGAGGAGCTTGAGGAAAGGGCCACCTGGGCAGATCGTTGGCCCCAGGAACTAGTCGAGAGCAATGCTCCTGGAGCCTCGGTAGAGGCCTACGCCATGGGCTCTCTTCCCGCTGCCCTTGAAGGGAGAGTCGATGTGGTCCTGCTGGTTCGGGTGTTGCACAACCTTGCGGATTACGAGGCGGAGGGCGGCTATCTCACGTCCGTTCTTGCGGAAGTCTACCGGGCCCTCAAACCCGGCGGCGTCCTGGGCATCGTGCAACATCAGGGGCCGGAATCCCATTCCGATGCCTGGGCCTCCGGTGGCAACGGTTATCTGAAAAAGAGTTTTGTTATCGACGCTCTGGAGGGGGCCGGGTTCGTCTTTGATGGCGAGTCCGCCGTGAACGAAAACCCCTTGGACCAGCCCTCGGAAGAGGAAAGCGTGTGGCGTCTGGCACCCACCCTTGAAGAGGTGGACGATGCAGAGCGGGCAGCGACTTATGCGGCCATAGGCGAGTCGAATCGTATGACGCTGCGTTTTCGTAAGCCCGATGGCGGCTAGGCTCACCGCAACACACGGGGAGCCCCTGCTCTTGGGGTGCATTCCGTGGGTTGTTGGGGGACTCGTGGTATTGAGGACTCGTGGTAGAGTAAGGCATTGCCCGGCGTCGCCCCTCGAACCATGAATCTCCCTGCAAAATCCGAGAAGAAAACCCGTACCCGTCTCTCGCCGGAGGCGCGCAAGACCATGATTCTGGACACCGCAGCGGAACTGATCGCCGAGGAAGGGGTGTCCGCAGTTACCATGGATCGTCTGGGCAAGGAAGCGGGTACCAGTAAAGCCCTGGTCTACAACTACTTTCCCAGTGTTACCGTTCTCCTCCAGACTCTACTGGTCCGCGAGTACCGTCATCTGCGTCACGAGCAGTATTTGGCGGCGGAGGGCGGGCAGACCCTTGAGGACGTGGTTCGCCGCGTGACCAAGGTTTACCTCAACTACATCCGGGAACGGGGACTGTTGATTGAGCGTCTCGCGGCGGAGCCCTCGGTGGCCGATAACGGCGATCCAACGGACTACAGTCGCGAGGCTTCCGTTGATTACATGGCGGAAGTGTTGAGTGACAACTTTGGCATCGACCAGGAGATCGCGCGTCCTGTGGTCGATATTTCCTACGGCTTACCCTCAGCGGCGGGACATTACCTTACCCATCACGATGTGGATTTCGACACCATCGAGAACATCACGGTGATCATGATTCTCGGCAGTCTAAGCGCGATCAATCGTGAGTACGCCCTATCCTTGCGGCCTCTCCGTCGTCGACAGCGATCGGTGAGTTCTGCCGATTAACAGAGCGTAGCCCACAGTTGGTCACGAACCTTGTCGTTGTTCCAGCACCAAAACGGAGAGGTCTGAGTTGCCTTCCAGAATCTGGCGTAGAGAGAACACATTGCCATCTACGTCCTTGGCATAAACCTGGCGGAAGCCGCTGAAATCCACGGGCTCACCAAAGAACTCTACCCCAAGCTTCGACAAGCGCTGGTACTCGGCGTTGATATCGGCGACTTCCAGAGAGAAGGAATACCCGAGATCCGTGACCGCGCGATTGCCCTGGAACGGTTTTGTTTCCGGGTTCACATACTGCCAAAGCTCTAGCACCTTCGAGCTTTCGCTGATGCGAAACCAACCGCCGAGAATGTGCAGGTCTGTCAGGTCGGCAATTTCGTCGGCGCGGGGATTGTCTTTCAACTCTCCGGTGCGGTACGGATCGAAGGCGAGCACTTCTTTGTACCAGCCCATGAGGCGCTCGAGATCATGGGTTACCAGGGCCACCTGAGACATCCACAAGTCTGCATCAATCACCTGCCAGGTCGTATCGTAGCCCGACTTCTCCAGGAGTGGTCCGTCGAGCTGCTCTAGTTCCATCATGTTGCCTTCGGGGTCGTAGGCATAGCCATAGGTCACACCGTAGCCGCCCAGATCAATGGGTTTGCCACCCCGGGTCAAAGCCCTGGCGCCGGCGGCGGCGAAGCGATCCCAGCCGGGCTTGTCGATCACGGACTGGAAGCAGGTGTGGGTCATTCCGGGACCTTTGGCGGGCATCTCTCGGTCCGGTAGATCCCGGTTGTGATCAAAGGCACGTAATTCAAGCAGCATGTTCGGCGCTTTTAACACAGCCACGTCGTAGCCGACGCCTTCATGAGCAAATAGCGCATCGGCGGTTGCGGAGTTTTCAACTCGCTCCCGGCGGATGAGTTCAAAATCCGTGGCTTGCTGATAGAAATCGAGCATCATGTCCATATCGCGCACGGAGATGCCAATATGGTTGACGCCGAGCATGGTTGCCGTGCTGTCGCCGATGTTGGCATCCTCGCGCACGGAAATCTCAGCGCCCACGGGATTCCAGAGAATGGCGGCCACGAGTGCGGGGACCAGGGTAAGAGCTCGGTTCATGGTAAGAATTCTCCCGCTGTGTCTGCGACAGCATTGATCTAGGGGGATGTGGGGGCGAAGCGAAGCAGAACATTGCCCGGGAGTTCTCCCCACTTGTCGTAGCCCGAGGTAACAAAAACGGCACCGTTGGCGATCACCGGTCCATCGGCTTCAATGGCGCCGCCCTGGGCGGGCACGCCGTTTACCGCCTCGTAAGCACGGTGGCTGTTGTATCGCCAAAGAACGTTCCCGGTCTCGGCGTCGAAGGCTCGAAGCTGTCCGTCGAGGCTACCGGCGAACACCAAACCAGGGCTGCTGCTGACCGCCGCCGATACACCCGGCCAGCAAAGGAAGCGAAGTTCTGGATTGCATTCATTGGGCAAGATGGTTTGCCAAAGGATTTTCCCGCTCATGGGATCCAGGGCGGCAATGCCAGGTTTCGACGGGCCCTCGCTATAGGGATTGCCGGTGGGTTGATCGGACACGCCGACGTACAGTCGCTGTCCGTCACTGCTCATGCCCCAATGAACGCCACCCATGGTGCCACCGCTGCCGACCCGGCGGGTCCAAAGCAACGCACCTTCGCGCTCGGGGTCCAGGGCGTAGACCTTTCCAGATTTTTGCCCCGCGAGAATCAGATCTCGGCCATCGGCCAGGGTTACGAGAACCGCCGATGCGCCGAGATCGAAGTCCGGCCCGTTTTCCTCTGGGCAATTCGCGGTGCGACGACTGCAGCCACCGTTCCAGGCATCGCCAGCGGTGACCTGGGTTACCCAGTTCATGGTGCCACGCTCGGCGTCTACGGCAATGATGGCATCGCTGGTGCCTGTGGCAGGTGACGAATAGTTTTGCCCGGTGGTCACGATAATTTGCTTGCGGCGGGGATCTAAGGTGGGACTGGACCAGATCGGCGCACCCGATGGGCC
>DIYG01000089.1 GCA_002428935.1 Halieaceae bacterium UBA6060 | reverse complement strand
CGCTGCCCGCGGCGGAGCTGCGGCGGCAACGGCGGAAAAACTGGGTGAGGATTACTTCGATATCCCGGCTTTTTTACGTAGACAAGCCGACTAGTTGGCTTGTCTACTGTTGCGACAGAACGCGTGACGGAAAGCCCCCTTGATGGACAGTTGAGGGTGGGCTGACGGCATGAGCTGAAGGCTGTAGTCGGCATAGCCGGGAGGTTGATCAAGCCTGGGCTAGGTGACGGGAAGGGTGAAGGTTCTGCAGAGGCGATCTGCAGGTACCGGCACCAGTACCGCGCAGTAGGCACCCGAGAGGGTGATTAAGGGTATCCCGAGAGCTTTTGCGCGGGGTAGGTTGTTCGGATGGCGGAGCGTAGACAAGGAGGTCGTATGATTAAGCAGCGGACGTTGCGTAACGCTATCAGAGCGACGGGTGTGGGTTTGCACACGGGAGAGAAGGTTTATCTCACCCTCGCACCGGCACCGGTAGACACCGGTATCGTTTTCCGGCGGGTCGATCTTGATCCGGTCCTGGAGATAGCTGCTACTGCGGCGAATGTCGGCGAAACGACCTTGTCCACAACCCTGATGCAAGACGGACATCGTGTATCAACCGTTGAGCACCTGCTATCAGCCATGGCTGGCCTGGGTATCGACAACGCTTATGTGGATGTCAGTGCCAGCGAAGTGCCGATCATGGACGGTAGCGCCGGCCCTTTTGTTTTCCTCATTCAGTCTGCCGGCATTGAGGAGCAACCCGCGCCCAAGAAGTTCATTCGCATCAAAAAACCGGTGACCGTAGAAGATGGGGATAAGAAAGCCAGTTTCCTTCCCTTCGATGGCTTTAAAGTGTCTTTTACCATCGACTTCGATCACCCGGTTTTTCGCGATCGAACCGCTCATGCAGAGATCGATTTTTCCAGCACCTCGTTCGTCAAAGAAATCAGCCGCGCGCGGACCTTCGGCTTCATGCATGAAATCGAGTATCTGCGCTCTAAAGGCCTGGCCCGAGGTGGCAGCGTCGACAACGCTATCGTGGTCGATGAGTACCGCATCCTTAATCAGGATGGCTTACGCTACGACGATGAGTTCGTAAAGCACAAAGTCCTGGATGCCATCGGCGACCTTTATCTCCTTGGCTATAGCCTGATCGGTGAGTTCTGCGCTCACAAATCCGGTCACGCCTTGAATAACGCTTCCCTTCGCGCCCTTATCGAACAAACGGACGCCTGGGAAATGGTCACCTTCGACGACGCGGCTCGGGCGCCCATTTCTTACGTCACCGCTCCGGCGGTGGCCGCAGTCTAACGCTCGATTCCAGCCAATTTTCACCGATTCTGAGTTGTCTGAGGTCATGGCCCTCCGTGGAAATAGGCCATGCCCTGTGCGACACTGCGCCGCCGGTTTTTGCGATGCCTCGCTCTCCGGCACGGCAGTGCTTTTCTCTCGTAGCACCCCTTGATTTGCTGGGCCGCGGCCCCACTTAGACAAACGGTATGATCACTACGGCCCTGAAAAAAGTCTTTGGCACGCGTAACGATCGCGAGCTCAAGCGCATGCATAAAACCGTGCGGCGTATCAATGCCTTGGAAGAGGGCATGCAAGCCCTGAGCGATGAGGAACTCGCCGCAAAAACCGATGAGTTTCGCGCCCGCCTAAAGGATGGCGAGACCCTGGATACGCTGCTTCCGGAGGCCTTTGCGGTTACCCGTGAGGCCGGTCGTCGGGTCATGGCCATGCGTCACTTTGATGTGCAGCTTATTGGCGGTATGACGCTTCACGAGGGGCGCATAGCGGAACAGCGTACGGGGGAAGGTAAGACCCTCGTCGCGACATTGCCTGCCTATCTCAACGCCCTGACGGGGCATGCGGTGCATCTAGTTACGGTAAACGACTACCTTGCAAATCGCGATGCTCAGTGGATGGGCCCCTTGTATTCCTTCCTGGGGCTCACGGTGGGTGTGGTGCGTTCTGGACAGAGTCCCCAGGAAAAGCGCCAGGCCTACGAATCAGACATCATCTACGGTACCAACAACGAATTTGGTTTCGATTACCTCCGCGACAATATGGCGTTCTCATCCCAGGACAAGCTTCAGGGAGAGTTGAACTTTGCCATCGTTGACGAAGTGGATTCCATCCTCATCGACGAGGCGCGAACGCCGCTGATTATTTCTGGGGCGGCCCAAGACAGTTCTGAACTGTACAAGCGCATCAACAAGCTCGTGCCCTTGCTGCAGAGGGACGAAGAGGCGCAGGAAGGACACTTCACCGTCGACGAAAAAATGCGCCAGGTGGAACTCACGGAGGCAGGCCACGAGTTTGTCGAGGAGTTACTGGTGAAGGAAGGGCTGTTGGAGGAGGGCGACTCCCTTTATGCCTCCACAAATCTTTCTTTGCTTCACCACGTGCATACGGGTTTGCGCGCTCATGCCATGTTCCAACGGGATGTGGAATACATTGTGCAGGGTGGTCAAGTGGTGCTCATCGACGAGCACACGGGGCGAACCATGCCCGGACGAAGGCTTTCCGAAGGCCTTCACCAGGCCATCGAAGCCAAAGAATCTGTGGCAATCCAAAGCGAGAGTCAGACTCTCGCTTCAACCACGTTCCAGAATTACTTCCGCCTCTACAACAAGCTGGCGGGCATGACCGGCACCGCCGATACGGAGGCTTTCGAGTTTCGGCAGATCTACGGCCTGGATGTGGTGGTTATCCCCACCAATATGCCCATGGTTCGCGAAGATATGAACGATGTGGTGTACCTCACGCGGGAAGAAAAGTTCGACGCGATCGTAGAGGACGTCAAGCACTGCATGGAAGCCGGTGCGCCAGCGCTGGTGGGTACCGCCTCCGTGGAAACCTCCGAAGAGCTGTCTGCACGGTTTCGTAAGTCGAAGATCGAGCACAAGGTACTCAACGCCAAGTACCACGAACAGGAAGCTGAGATTATTGCCCAGGCGGGGCGCCCGGGTGTTGTCACCATCGCTACCAACATGGCGGGACGCGGAACCGATATTGTTCTTGGTGGCAACCTTGAGGTGGAACTGCGCCAGGCTGGCGAGGTGAGTGACGCACAGCGCCAGGCCATGGAGGCCGACTGGAAACAGCGGCACAGCAAGGTGCTCGAGGCCGGTGGTCTGCATATTCTGGGGACGGAGCGCCATGAATCCCGGCGCATCGATAATCAGCTTCGCGGCCGGGCGGGTCGTCAGGGTGATCCCGGCGTTTCTCGTTTTTACCTATCGCTGGAAGACAACCTCATGCGCATCTTCGCCTCCGAACGGGTGAAGAGCTTTATGCAGGCTCTGGGCATGGAGAAGGGCGAAGCCATCGAACACCGCATGGTCACCAATGCCATCGAGAAGGCCCAGCGCAAAGTCGAAGGGCGAAACTTCGATATCCGCAAGCAGCTTCTCGAATACGATGATGTGGCCAATGATCAGCGCCAGATCATCTATCAGCAGCGCAACGACCTTTTAGGTGAGGCGGATATTTCCGATACCGTCACAGCTATCCGTCAGGACGTGGTCAACGAGGCTATCGATTCCTACATTCCGCCCATGAGTGTCGAGGAGCAGTGGGATATTCCGGGCCTGGAACGCCAGCTAGAAGCGGAGTTCGCCATTGGCCTGCCCCTTCAGCAGTGGTTGGAAGAGGACGATCGCCTGCACGAGGAGGCGATTCGGGAGCGTATCGTTGCGGAAGTGCAAAAAGCCTACGAAGACAAAAGTGTCAGCGTCGGCCCGGAAATGCGTCGCATCGAAAAACAGATCATGCTTCAGGTGCTCGATACCCTTTGGAAAGAACACCTCGCCACCATGGATCATCTCCGCCAGGGAATCCATTTGCGTGCTTACGCGCAGAAGAACCCCAAGCAAGAGTACAAGCGTGAGTCTTTCGAGTTGTTCCAGGGACTCCTCAGCAACCTCAAATACGAGGTAGTTAAGTTTTTGAGCCACGTGCAGATTCAACGCCGCGATGAAGCGGAGTTGATGGAGCAGCAACGTCGCGAAGCGGCGGAGAAAGAGAAGCTGGCATTCCAGCACGCCGAGGCTTCGGCCCTTGAGACGCCGGAGGATGTGCAGTCTCCTGAAAACGCAGAAGCCGCCGCGCCGGCGCAGACCTTTACCCGTGATGCTCCAAAGGTGGGGCGCAACGAACCCTGCCCCTGCGGAAGCGGTAAGAAGTACAAACACTGCCACGGCGCCCTGTAGGATGAGCGACGAGTCCCCGGCTGCGGAAAAGGCCGATGAACTCGATCTCCTGCCTGTTAACGGTGTGCGCCTGGGTGTCGTGGCCGCGGGTATACGCTACCCAGATCGACGTGACCTTGTCGCCCTGATGCTCGACCCTGGATCTACAGCCGCCGCGGTGTTTACCCGTAACGCCTTCTGTGCGGCCCCCGTTCAACTGGCTCGGGCGCATCTTAAGGCCTGCGATTCCCAGCCTCGGTTGTTACTCGTGAATACGGGTAACGCCAACGCTGGCACTGGTGCCTCGGGGCTAGCCGCAGCCCAGCGTTGCTGCGATAGGGCCGCGGAACTAGCCGGTATCCGCGCCGAGGAAGTGCTGCCATTTTCGACAGGGGTCATCGGTGAGGACTTACCCGACGACGTGATACGCGACGCTTTGCCCACCCTGGTAGCCAGCGCCCAGTCTGACCACTGGGCAGACGCAGCCTGGGGCATCTTGACCACCGACACTCGCCCCAAGGGTGCTTCTCGCCGCTTCGAGATAGATGGTGAGAGCTATACGCTAACCGGGATCGCCAAGGGCTCCGGGATGCTACGACCCAATATGGCTACCATGCTCGCGTTTCTGGCGACGGACGCGCCGCTAACGCCCGCGCAGCTCCAGACAGCCCTGGCCGAGGCGGTGGAGAAGTCATTTCACCGGATTACCGTGGACGGGGATACCTCCACCAACGACGCTGTCGTGCTGGTGTCCACGGGGACTGCGAGGCAAGGCGCTGGCGACGCACGAGCATTTGTGAGTCAGTTTCAGACAGCCCTGGACTCGCTGTGCCTTGAACTCGCCTTGGGCTTGGTCCGCGATGGTGAGGGCGCCAGCCGTTTTGTGGAGATTGCGGTCGGTGGTGGTGCCTCGCAAGAGGAGTGCCTGGCCGTAGCCTTCACCGTGGCGCATTCCCCGCTGGTGAAGACGGCTCTGTTTGCTGGAGACCCAAACTGGGGTCGGATACTCGCGGCGATTGGCCGGGCCGATGTTGCGAAGCTGGACGTTAACGGCGTGCGCATCACTATCAACGAATTGCCCATCGCCGAGCGAGGAGCTCGAGCCGCAGCGTATGATGAACAGGCGATCGCTGAGGTCATGGCCGGACGAGAGTTGGTGTTGCATATCGATCTGGGTCGAGGACACGCTCGGGAACGAGTCTGGACTTCGGATTTTTCCTACGACTATGTGCGGATCAATGCCGAGTATCGAAGCTGAAGAGCGGCCCCTTGTGCATGTGGCCGTTGCGGTCATTAGCAATGCTCAGCGGGAAGTGCTCCTAACGCTCCGTCATCCCAACAGCCATCAGGGCGGCCTGTGGGAATTTCCCGGTGGAAAGTGGGAAGCAGGCGAATCTCTCGCGGCGGCGTTACGACGGGAAATTCTTGAAGAGCTTGGTGTGGAGGTGCGCCGCCACGAAGCCATGATCCAGGTCGAGCATGATTATGGGGACAAGCAGGTGTGCCTGGATGTACATCATGTCACCCAGTACACGGGTGATCCTGAGCCTCGTGAGGGGCAACCGATGCGCTGGGTACCCATCTCTGAGCTGCACAAATACGCCTTTCCAGAAGCCAATCAGCCGATTGTTAAGCAAGTACAGGCGCGGCTTTAGCTGCTTTGTTCTAGCTGTTGCAGCCTGCCCTTCCGGTGGCCGGTCTGGTCTGACTACGAAGCGTCGTTGGCCTTCTGGGCTTCTCGCAGTAGCTGGTCGTGAAGATCAGCGGCGGCTCGATCCAGGTCTGCCAGATCCCCACTGTTGTCCACAACCCAATCGGCCTGGTTAAGGCGATCTTCCCGAGCGAGCTGGGCAGCCATGATGGATCGCACCAGGGCTTCGCTGTTGTTGTCCCGGCGCGTTGTCCGGGCGAGCTGTGTGGCTTCTGGTACATCTACTACAACGATATAGTCCACCAGATCCTTTTGTTTGCCTTCCAGGAGCAGCGGTGAACTAAGCACCACATAGGGCGAGTCTGCTGCTTCCAAGTCTCCTTGAATCCGTGCTCCAATGAGTGGATGGGTTAGGCCTTCTAACCAGGCGCGCTCCGCGGGATCGGCGAAGACCACCTTTCGAAGGGTTGCCCGGTCGAGGCTGCCGTCATCCAGAAGCATATCCGGACCGAAGTGTTCAGCGATGGTTTCCAGGGCAGGTTGGCCTTTCTCGACTACCGCCCGGGCTGTGAGGTCCGCATCGACAATGGTGATGCCCCGCGCCGCCAGCCGGTCCGTCAGGGCGGTCTTGCCGCTGCCTATGCCGCCGGTGATGCCGACGCAAAAAGGCTTGTTCACCCTGGCGACCCGAGGAGCAGAGCGGCCAGAGAGTCTCCCCACAGGAGACAAATCCATCCGGCGGCCGCGAGGTACGGACCGAAGGGAAGAGGTTGAGAGCGCCCCTGCCCGCGAAGAGTAAGAATCACAATACCCAGCACCGCGCCGACCGCCGAGGAGAGAAGAATGATCATGGGTAGCGCTTGCCAGCCCAGCCAGGCACCGAGAGCCGCCAGGAGCTTGAAGTCCCCGAAACCCATGCCTTCTTTTCCCGTGGCGAGCTTGAAGAGCCAGTAGACGCTCCACAGTAGAAGATAGCCACCGGCGGCTCCAAGCACCGCATCCGCAAGCGGTACAGGGCCAAGGGCTAAATTAAACAGTAGGCCCAGCCACAGAAGAGGTAGGGTGATGTCATCGGGAAGCAACTGGGTGTCCATATCGATGACGGCAAGGGTAATGAGACACCAGGTTAGAAGCAGGTAAGCGAGAAGAGGTAACCCCCATGGTGTAAACACGCCGATCGTGATGGTGGCACCCGCCGTCAAAACCTCGACCAGAGGGTAGCGCCAGCCGATGGGGTTTTGGCACTCGGCACAGCGACCTCGCAGGAGGATGAAACTGAGCAGCGGGATGTTCTGCCAGGCGCGCACGGGCGCTTTGCAGCGCGGGCAATGAGAGGCGGGAAAAGCCAGGGAGAAAGGTTCGACGGCCTCGGGATCGGTTTCGATTTCAAGAAGGGCACGACAGTCGCGAGTCCATTCCCGCTGGAGCATCTGCGGCAAGCGGAGGATAACCACGTTGAGAAAACTGCCCACCACCAAGCCCAGCATGCCCAGCACCGTGAAAAAAAACAGGGGTTGAGCGGCGAAAAACTCGCCCAGGCTCATGGTGGAGTCTGTCACGCTTGGGAAGCTACGGGCTGAAAGAACGTGTCAGGCGCGAAGCGGATCAGATGACCGAGCCCAGCATAAAGATGGGTAGATACATGGCGACCATGAGTCCGCCCACGAGAACCCCGAGAATCGACATGATCATCGGCTCCATGAGAGAGCTGAGACTGTCCACGGCGTTGTCGACGGCTTCTTCGTAATGATTGGCTACCTTATCGAGCATCTCATCAAGCTGACCGGACTCTTCTCCGATGGAAATCATTTGCAGAAGCATATTGGGAAACAAGCCGGTGCTTTTCACCGACTGATACAAGCTAGAACCCGTGGTCACATCATCGCGAATCTGCAAGATCGCCTTGCTGTACACGGAGTTGCCAGCGGCGCCCGCCGTGGACTCGAGAGCCTCCACCAGAGGGACGCCGGCGTTGAAGGTCGTTGCCAGGGTGCGAGAAAAGCGAGCGACCACGGCGTCGTGGACGATGCCCCCGAAAATCGGAGCTTTTAACAGTGTCTTATCAATGGCTTCACCGAAGGCCTGGGAGCGAACTCGCAACTCCTTAAAGAGATAGACCGTGCCGACAATCGATACGAGGATAATGAACCACCAGGCTTGCATGAACTCAGACAAGCCCATCACCCACAGGGTAAATGCGGGAAGATCCGCGCCAAAGCTCTGGAAGGTTGAAGCGAACTGGGGGACCACCTTTACCAGCAGAATGCCGGTCACGACGAGCGCCACAACGATAACCGCCGTGGGGTAGGTCAGCGCCTTTTTGATCTTTGCCTTGAGTTGCTCGGTCTTCTCCTTGTAGGTGGCTACCCGGTCCAGCATGACTTCCAGGGTACCTGCCGATTCGCCGGCGCCTACCAGCGAGCAAAACAGTTCATCGAAATGCCGAGGATATTTTTCAAGGGAAGGCGCGAGCCCGCTACCGGCGGCTACGTCGTTCTTGATGGTATTGACCAGGTCGCGCATGGACGGATTCTCGAGGCCATCGGCGACGATGTCGAAGCTCTGCACCAAAGGCACCCCAGCTTTCATCATGGTCGCTAACTGGCGGGTGAAAATAGCGATATCCGCAGGCTTGATGGGTTTTTTTCGCGGGCCGAACAGGGGCTTGGGTTTGCGGCGCACGGAGCGAGGGTTGATACCCTTCTGGCGCAACTGCGCCCGGGCCATGGCCTGGGAAGGGGCGTTGATTTCGCCCTTGGTCTGGCGGCCGTTCTTGTCGGTGCCGCTCCAGATAAAGAGTTCGCTGGTCGCCGTGGTCGCCATGATCCTGCCCGTTGCTCCTCAGGCTGTTACTCGCAGCCCCTTTGGTCTTTTGCTGGGTCCTTGCGGCGGTGGCCGCATCCGTCAGGCTTTATGTTGCCTGATCGTTACTGGATGTTTCTATTGAACTAGTCAATCGTAACGCGGTTTACTTCCTCAAGACTAATCAAACCCTGGGCACATTTTTGCAACGCGGAAGTGCGCAGGTCAGCGAATCCCTGACTTCTAGCCTGTCGAGATATTTCCAGGGAATTCCCTTCGCTCATGATCAGGTTGGCAATCTCCGGCGTGATTCGCACCACCTCATAAATCCCAACGCGGCCTTTATAGCCATCTTTACAGGCGTCGCAGCCGACAGCTTTCATGATGGTGGCGGTGGCGAGCATTTCCTCTGTAAAGCCCTCTTCGAGAAGGATCTCCCGGGGGATGTCATCGGCCGGGGCGCAGCATTCCTTACACAGTCGCCGTCCCAGGCGCTGGGCGATGATTAGGCTCACTGAGGTCGCCACGTTAAAGGCCGGCACGCCCATGTTCAGAAGACGGGTAATGGTTTCGGCGGCACTGTTGGTGTGAAGGGTGGAGAGCACCAGGTGACCCGTTTGCGCGGCCTTGATGGCGATCTCAGCGGTTTCCAGGTCGCGTATCTCCCCCACCATGATGATGTCCGGGTCCTGGCGAAGGAAGGAGCGCAGAGCTTCGGCAAAGTTCAGGCCTACTTTGGCGTTAACGTGAACCTGATTGATGCCGCTGAGATTGATTTCCACGGGATCTTCCGCCGTGGAAATATTCCGTTCGGGTTCGTTGAGAATATTCAGGCCCGTATAAAGTGACACGGTTTTACCGGAGCCCGTGGGGCCGGTCACCAGAATCATGCCCTGCGGCTGATGCAGAGCCTTCATGTACATGGCTTTCTGGTCTTCTTCATAGCCCAGCGCATCGATGCCCATCTGGGCACTGGTGGGATCGAGGATACGCAGAACGATCTTTTCCCCGAAGAGAGTCGGCAGGGTGTTGACCCGGAAGTCGATGGCGCGATTCCGTGATAGCTTCATCTGAATGCGGCCATCCTGGGGAATGCGCCGTTCGGATATGTCCATCTGGGACATAACCTTCAAGCGCGCCGAGAGCCGCGGCGCCAGATTGCGCGGTGGTCTTACTACCTCTCGGAGTACCCCGTCGGTGCGAAAGCGCACCCGATAGTCTTTTTCATAGGGCTCAAAATGGATGTCCGAGGCACCTTGCTTGATGGCGTCCACGAGTACTTTGTTGACGAAGCGTACGATGGGTGTTTCATCGACGCTGCCACTGTCATCTTCGTTAGAGGCGTCTTCATCGACGGCACCAACATCAATGTCATCCAATTCGGCAGATTCGAGATCCTCTAGACCGCCGCCGATATCATCCTGGGCCTCAGACCAATCGCTAATCGCTTTTTGCAGACTGTGTTCATCAACGAGAATGGCTTCGGTGTTGAGCCCCGTGTGAAACTTGATCTCGTCCAGAGCCGACAGGTTAGTCGGATCGGACATGGCGATGAACAAGCGTTTGCCGCGGCTGTACAGGGGTAGGGCGTGGTGCTTCTGAACTAGATCAGGTTCAACGATGCCCTGAGGCAAGAATTGGGCGTCAAAGGCGCCAATATCAAACCGTGGAGCGCCAAACTCCTGGGAGGCGATCTCGACCAAGCGATGGCTGTCGATTTTGACCTCGTCGACGAGATACCGCACGAAGGGGATACGCTCGTCGGCCGCCGCCGCCTGAGCTTTCGATGCCTGCTCCGCATCGAGCAGCCCTTCGATTACAAGACGGCCCGCGAGACCAGAGGGTTTACCGCTCACTCGCTCGTTCATGAAGTCTGACCTTGAGTAGTGACTGGGAGTATAGCGTCACGAACATCCCCGCCATAGCCTGTACGAGCCCATAAATCCAGGCATTTTGTTGCCCTGAACGGGGTGATCGTCTTCGGTATTGCACCGATTTTTATGCCGAGAACTGACAATTTTTGTCAACTCTGGACGAACTGTGTTTACTGGGGTGCTTAGCAATTACGAATTCAGATATGAATGTGATGCCCACGGAAAATCAATAAGTTATTGTAATTATTGTATATTTCTTGCTTTTAGGGCATTTGGCCCGATATCTGCTGAGATATAGAACGCTTCGACGTTCCCTTGGGAAGCGTCTCATACAATGGAGGAGAAACATGAAAAAGGTACAACTTGCCCGTCAGCAGGGCTTTACACTGATCGAACTCATGATCGTTATCGCGATCGTGGGTATCCTTGCCGCTATTGCACTGCCGGCTTATCAGGATTATACGGTTCGTGCGAAAATGGCAGAGCCTATGGCTATGTTGGCTGAGGCGAAGACTTCGGTATCGGAGTTTTATGTGGCCCGCGGTGTTCTGCCTACGGACCAAGCGGAGTCCGGTATTTTACGAACTCGCCTGGAGAGCACTCTGGTAGAATCTCTAGAGTGGAACGCCGGTGTTATCACCGTTACGATGAGCGGAGATCCTACTCTTCAGGCTGCTGCGAATCAGTCTTTTGAGCTTTCAGGTTTGACTCAGGCTAACGGAACTATCTCGTGGCGCTGCAGAATTGGGTCCGGAACAATAGATGCTAAGTACCTGCCATCGACCTGCAGATAAAAGGCTGTATAATCTACCTGGAAGGGCCCGTCGGGCCCTTTTTTGTGGCCGTACGTTTTGTGTTAGACGAGCGTAGGAATCAATTCTCTTAAGTGGGGTTGGAACTAAACAAACGAGTCGGAGCGGTTACATGCTGCCCACGGACGCAATTCTCGGGTTAAGCTGAGTGCCTATTTCGGTAACTGGCTTGCGTCCTACCTTGCGTAGTTTCTTCGTCGATGCATCCCCTCGCATCTCTCTTCGGTTGGCATTTTTTTTTGCCATCTTCACCCTGTTGTGGGTGTATGCAGTGGCTGCTTGGCATAGTGATTTCTTTCTTTTCGATGACCACACGGAGATATTTGAACGTGTGCAACTGGCTGATTCATCACGATTGCACTCTTTAGATGAATGGCGCGCAATGTTGGCTGCCCCAGGGGCGGGCCCTATGGGGCGGCCAGTGGCTGTTGCGACTTTCGGTACAAACGCGTTTATTTCCGGTGAGGTACGCGCGCGCGAGTTCAAGCTTGTTGACGTTATCCTACATGTCTTAGCGGCTTGGCTAGTATTTATTTGGCTGAGTTGCCTAGGTTTGGAACGGCCCACAACCACCGCAGTTGCGTGTCTCTGGCTCTTCCTACCGATCAACGTCTCCACGGTCCTGTATCCCGTGCAGCGCATGGCGCAGTTGTCCGCCGTTTTCACGCTCCTTGGAATGGCCCTCTACTGCCACTGGCGGGTGAGATGGCAACGTGAAGGGGCTACCGTTGCCGACCTACTGGGTGTGGGATTAATCCTCGGCGTGGTTTGGTTTTGCGGGGTCTTGTCCAAGGAAAACGCCATCGTGCTTCCCTGGCTCTTGGTGCTTCATGAGGCGCTGCTCTTTCGCGGAACCTGGCGTGGTAAAGAAATCTCCTGGCTCAAGTCGGGAGCGATGTTTCTATGCGTTGCCCCGGTAATCGGTCTCGCTGCCCTGCCAGTGCTTTGGCCCGACCTGTTTCTAAGCTATGCCGAGCGTTCCTTTACGCTGGGCGAGAGACTCATGACGGAAAGCCGGGTGCTCTGGTCCTACGTCGCCTGGTCCTTCCTCCCCTTGCCCGGGAGTCTTGGTCTCTTTCACGACGATTTTCTGATCTCCCGATCCCTGTGGTCTCCCTTTACGACGGTGTTGTCGGTCCTGGCCTGGGTCGGTGTTCTAGTCGCCGCAGTTGTCTACCGCAAACGCTATCCCCTGCTGGTTTTTGGTGTTGGCGTTTTCCTCATCGCCCACGGCATTGAGTCGACAATTCTTCCCCTGGAGCTTGTCTTCGAGCATAGGAACTATTTGCCGTCGGTGGGGCTGGTTTTAGCTTTCGTGCTCCTGGCCAAGGCCGCCATCGCAAGAGTGACGGCGGTGAGTCCACAGCTTTTGCTATGCCTTTATCTACTGCCCTTGGCGGCAACACTTTGCTTGCGCCTGTGGATATGGTCTGACGAAGGCCGCCTGTATCAGCACTCTGCGGAGGCTCACCCTCAGTCTGTCCGTGCCCGGTTTGTGGCGGCAATGCAGCGGACGCAGATCGACACAGGCGCTGCTGATGCGGAGCCGAGTGATGAAGTCGTTTCCGAGCTGCTAATGGCGCGGGCGGAGCTGATGCAATTGCGCAATGACTCGCCAGTGCTCGCCTGCGCCGGATTGCTGTTGTTGGATACGCGCTGGTTTCCGGGAAACCCTGATGAGGCTTTGTGGATCGACTGCCTCAAAGCCGAAGTACCGACCATGGAGCCGGATCGACAGAACCGCAATGCGGTAAGAAGGGTGCTGGAGAGAGCTATTCGTACGGGAGATCATATCGACGATGCGATTTTCCTGGCGCGGGCATTGCGCCAGAAAGCGGGCGATACGCTGGAGACCCGCATAGCGCTGACGCAACTGCGTCGACTCTCGGGTGAGGAGGGCGTACCAACTCCGACCCTTGAGCTAACGGCGGTCGGGAGTACCAGAGATCCACGTGCGATCCTGATTGCTTTGGATATTCAAGCTAGCCAGGGTAATCCTGGTGCGGCGCTGGACATGGCGCGGGAGCTGTACAATCAGGATCGGCGGCGGTATTTGACGCCTGATCTACGGCGCCGCCTTGGTCATGAATGACGATTCCCCCTTAGCACGGAACCGTCAGATGGCCATTGAGTGGGTCTCCAAACTTTGCCTCTACCTAATGCTCTTGACGGTCTTATGGGTGTATTGGCCCGGGACTCAGGGCGGCTTGATCCTCGACGATTTCGGCAGCATTTCCCCTTTGGAGGACCTGCGCGGTAAACCCGAGTCGATCCGCGATTATCTGTTTGCAGACGATGCCGGTCCCCTTGGCCGGCCCATTTCCGTCGGACTGTTTGCGCTCGAGTTTGCTTTCCTTGGCGCCGAGGTGGGCGATCTAAAACGGCATTCCATACTGCTTCACCTTTTGAACGTGTGTCTGCTTGCCTGGCTGACTTACGGTTTGTTTCGCTGGCGGCGGCACTCCGCAGCTTCCCTCCTTGCCATCACCGTTGCTGGAGTCTGGGCCCTTTCGCCTTTGCAGGTGAGTACCGTGCTGTACACCGTGCAGCGGATGGCCATGCTGTCGACATTTTTTTGTCTTACCGCTCTGGTGTCCTATGTTCAGTTCCGAACGGCCCGTACTCCATTGGCGCGAGGCCTATGGTTGGGGCTCTGTGGATTCGCGGCTCTATTGGCACCCTTTGCAAAAGAAAACGGTGTTCTTGTCTGGCCCATCCTGTTGCTACTGGAGTACTTCTGGCTGAATTTGGGTAACCAAACCCTGGCACGCTCTACATGGGGCTACCGGTTTTTGTGGGGGCTGCTGGCTCTCAGTTTACTGCTGTTCCTGGTGTTGGTCGCGTACCGCCTAGAGTGGCTGGTGGCCTCCTACGAGAGCCGCAGCTTTACTATTACCGAGCGTAGCTTTGGCCAGTCGCGTGCAATCCTGACCTACGCGCAGGGCTTCTTCTGGCCTGATCTTGCGCAGCTTGGGGTGTTCCACGACGACTTCATGTTGGGCGATGAGGCAGCTCCCTTAATTGATTTGCTATGTACGGCAGTCGTGCTCTCTGCTCTCGGGTTTGTTATTGCTGGGTCGGTGGCAGGTCGTTGGAGGCCCCTGTGCTTTTGCATCGGGGCTTTTCTAGTTGCCCATCTGTTGGAGTCCAGCGTTCTCGCCCTGGAAGCCTACTTCGAGCATCGCAATTACTTCCCCAGTGTGTTTTTGGCCCTGGGGCTTGGTTTGTTGATTGCTGAACTGGGTCGCCATGGCAGGTTATTGCAGTGCGGGGGATTGCTTTGGGTGGCGGTGCTGATGGTGTTCCTCGCCTTTCGGACCAGTTTTCTGGTCGGGGTGTGGTCCAACGAACTCCTGCTATCCATACATCACTTTTCTGGCCATCCCGGGTCTGCGCGCGCGGCGTCCGATCTGGCGACTCGCTACGCCTTGCTCGGAGACTATCCCCGCGCCAAAGACCTATCGAGCATCGCCCATGAAAATGCGACAACCAAAAAGGCTGCTCGCCGCGAAGGCCCCGGAGATCTTCAGCTACGCAATGCCGCTCTGGCGTGTATCGCGGGTCGGTCTAAGCTGCCCGAGGAGCTGCCAACGGTATTCGCGGAGGAAATCCACCGGCCCCTGGGCGATACGAACAATGTCGAAGTGCTCTTGAGACTGACGCGGGAGCGGCGTTGTGAGACCTTTGCCTGGAATGAGTTACTCCTTGTGTTGCGCACCGTCTATCTGGTGGAGCCTGAGGCACCTAGAGCATCCGCCGCCCTGTACACGGCCCTGGCTACCCTGGCGTATGATAGGCAAGCGCTGGAGGACGCTCTCGGGTACGCCTTACTCGCCCTTGAGAATAATGCTGAAGCTCTGCTGCCTCGCTTTGTTCTCCTCCAGTCCCTGGTAGAGCTTGGCCTTTTCGAGGAAGCGGCAGAGATCCGAGACGAGCTGGTTCAGCTCAAGGACCTGGGCGCCCTTAATTCTGGTCAGCGCGAAACCCTGGCCCTGTATCGAGCACTCTAATGGCACATGTTTCCATAGTCCTTCCGGCGAAAAATGAGGCAGCAACGGTGGGTACCACCGTTGCGACTATTCGGGCCCAGTACCCGTCCTATGAAGTTGTCGTGGTAGATGATGGATCTGAGGATGGCACCGGTGCCATAGCGGAAGAGGCTGGGGCGCAGGTAGTGACGCAGCCTTACAGCAAAGGCAACGGAGCGGCGATTAAGCGGGGAGCCCAGGCCGCCCGTGGCGAGGTTGTGGTGTTCATGGATGCAGACGGGCAACACGATCCCAGGGATATCGAACGGCTCCTTTACCGCTTTGAGGAGGGCTACGATCTGGTCGTGGGCGCCCGCTCTGGGCGGGAGTCCCAGGCTAGCCTCGCTCGTTGGACAGCCAATGGCTTTTACAACGGGCTGGCGAGCTGGATGGTCGGTCAACGTATCGACGATCTCACCTCCGGTTTTCGGGCGGTCAATCGGAAGAAGTTTCTTAGTTTTCTCTATCTGTTGCCCAACGGTTTTAGCTATCCAACTACCTCGACCATGGCGTTCTACCGGGCCGGCTATTCTGTGGGCTTTTTGCCGATCAAAGTTGCCAAGCGCGATGGACGCAGTCACATAAATTTGTTGCGAGATGGCCTTCGTTTTTTGCTGATTATTTTTAAGATTGGCACCCTGTACTCGCCCCTAAAAGTGTATTTCCCGTTCTCGGTGTTCACGGCGGGGCTGGGCCTTACCAACTACATTGCTACCGTCGTGCGCACGGATTCGTGGCGATTTACCAACATGACAGCACTACTCATTTCCTCAGGAGTGATCATCTTTCTCCTGGGACTGCTCTCGGAGCAGTTAACGAATCTGCAGTACAAGGACGTTCGCATTGACGATGAGGGTGAAGGTCACTGATTCCATTGCCACCCTAAAGAGGTAGGGATTCCGCAGGCGTCGCTTTCTAAGATACAGAGCAGGAAATCTGGGAGATAACTCTAATGCTAATCGGCGTCCCAAAAGAGATAAAAAACCACGAGTATCGAATCGGTCTTACGCCTGCCGGGGTCAGTGAATTGGTCCATGCGGGTCACGAGGTTGTTATTGAGACCGGCGGCGGGGCGGCCATTGGTTTCGACGATGCCCAGTACCAGGCGGCTGGTGGGAGCATCGCTTCTTCGGCCGAGGAGGTGTTTAGCCAGGCGGAGATGATCGTAAAGGTCAAAGAACCGCAGCCTGAAGAATGTCGTCGGCTGCGAGCCGGACAGCTGTTATTTACCTACCTGCATCTCGCGCCGGACCCGGAGCAGACTCGCCTTCTCGTTGAGTCTCGTGCCAGTGCCGTGGCCTACGAAACGGTCACCAGCGCCCAGGGTGGCTTGCCATTGCTTGCACCCATGAGCGAAGTGGCGGGTCGGATGGCGATTCAGGCGGGGTGCCACAGCCTGGAAAAGGCCCAGGGCGGTAGCGGAACCCTCCTCGGTGGCGTTCCCGGCGTAGAACCGGCCCGGGTGATGGTGATCGGTGGTGGGGTCGTTGGTACCAATGCCGCGCGCATGGCTATGGGCCTCGGTGCGGATGTGACGATTGTGGATAGGTCCATTACCCGTCTCAAAGAACTCGATACGCTCTTTGAAGGACGAATGAAAACCCTGTATTCGACGCGAGATGCGATTGAGCGCCATGCCTTGCAGGCGGATCTAGTGGTGGGTGCCGTATTGATTCCCGGTGCCGCGGCACCGAAGTTGGTGTCGGCAGAGCTGGTGTCGCGCATGAAATCCGGTTCCGTCCTCGTAGACGTGGCCATTGATCAGGGGGGATGCTTTGAGACCTCTCGGGCGACGACCCACCAGGATCCCTGCTACATCGTCGATGGCGTGGTGCACTACTGCGTGGCCAATATGCCCGGTGGTGTCGCGCGAACCTCGACCCTGGCCCTCACCAATGCCACTTTGCCTTACGTGCTGGCTCTGGCGAGTAAAGGCCTCAAGCAGGCATTGGAAGATGATCGCTATCTGCGTGATGGGTTGAATGTGCATGCCGGCCAGATAACCCATCCGGCGGTGGCTACTGCCCTGGACTACAGCTATGCACCTCCCATGCAGGCCCTCGCGGGCCTGACGTGAGCGCTTGTTAGAACATGGCCCGCGGTAGTCGCCGCATTGACTCGCAAGTCCCTGGGC
>DIYG01000115.1 GCA_002428935.1 Halieaceae bacterium UBA6060 | reverse complement strand
CATTCATTCGTTTCGCGGACCGGGTCTGGAAGAGGGACTGGGGATTCTGGCTACGGTCAAGGAGCGTTTCGGTGTGCCGGTCATCACCGATGTGCATACCCCGGAGCAGGCCGCGCCCGCCGCGGAAGTCTGCGACATTATTCAGCTGCCGGCCTTTCTAGCCCGGCAGACGGATCTGGTTCATGCCATGGCCGCGACTGGGGCCGTTATCAATATCAAGAAGCCACAGTTTCTCTCGCCCTCACAGATGAGCAATGTGGTGGACAAGTTCCGCGAATGCGGTAATGACCGCCTGCTGCTATGCGAGCGGGGAAGTAATTTTGGCTATGACAACCTGGTGGTAGACATGCTCGGCTTTGGGGTCATGCGCCAGGCGACGGACGATGTGCCTCTGATTTTTGATGTAACCCATGCGCTGCAGTGTCGCGACCCCATGGGGGCCGCCTCTGGTGGTCGACGTTCGCAGATCGTGGAACTTGCCCGCGCCGGCGTGGCGACGGGTTTGGCCGGTCTGTTTCTCGAGGCTCATCCCAATCCCGATAAGGCGCTTTGCGATGGCCCCAGCGCATTGCCGCTGGCCCAGCTCGAGCCCTTCCTGGCTCAGGTACAAGCGGTGGATCAACTGGTGAAAGGGCTGCCGGCCCTGACCATCGAATAAAGGAGTGTGAACGCGGTGACTACGATTACGGATGTGCGGGGATTTGAGGTATTAGACTCCCGAGGTAATCCCACGGTGATGGCTGAGGTTCGTCTGGCTTCCGGCGCTACCGGCGCGGCCTGTGCGCCGTCGGGGGCATCCACAGGCTCCCGGGAAGCCCTAGAACTGCGCGATGGCGATGGCGATCGGTATCTGGGTAAAGGTGTTCAAACGGCCGTGGGGCACGTCAATGAAGCCATAGGTCAGGCCCTTAAAGGCGCCGCAGCGGCGGATCAGCGAGCCATTGATCAGACACTTCTTGATCTTGACGGCACGGAGAACAAAGGCAAGCTCGGTGCTAATGCAATGCTTGCGGTCTCGCTGGCTACAGCCAAGGCCGCGGCCATGGATATGGGAAAACCTCTGTACGCGCATATGGCCGAGCTATACGGTCGCGACAAGTTGAGCATGCCTGTACCCATGATGAATATTCTCAATGGCGGCGAGCACGCGGATAACAACGTCGATATCCAGGAATTCATGATTCAGCCCGTGGCGGCGCAGTCTTTTGCTGAAGCCTTGCGCTGCGGCGCTGAAATCTTCCATCACCTGAAAAAAGTGCTCTCGGGCCGCGGCCTAAACACCGCCGTCGGCGATGAGGGCGGCTTTGCCCCCAACTTGCCATCGAATGATGCGGCGCTGGAAGTCATTGCCGAGGCCGTGGCGAAGGCTGGATACGCCCTAGGCACGGAAGTAACCCTGGCCCTGGATTGCGCGGCATCGGAGTTCTACCGCGATGGTCGCTACGTCCTCGGCGGGGATGGGCGCGATTTTGATAGCGCTGGTTTCACAGAATATCTCGCGGGCCTCGTGGACGGCTATCCCATTCTCTCTATCGAAGATGGCCTTGATGAGTCTGATTGGGACGGTTGGAAGTTGCTCACGGAGCGACTCGGCGAACGAGTACAGTTGGTGGGTGACGACCTGTTTGTGACCAATACGAAGATTCTTGCCGAGGGCATTGAAAAGGGTATCGCCAACTCGATCCTGATTAAGCTCAACCAAATCGGCACCTTGAGTGAAACCCTCGACGCTATTCAGATGGCCGCAGACGCCGGGTATACAGCGGTGATTTCCCACCGCTCCGGTGAAACGGAAGACACGACGATCGCGGATCTGGCCGTCGCCACGGGAGCCGGGCAGATAAAAACCGGCTCCCTGTGCCGCTCTGACCGCGTTGCCAAGTACAACCGACTCCTGCGTATTGAAGCGGAGCTCGGCGCCCAAGCGCCTTATCGCGGTCGGGCGGAGTTCCAGCGCTAGGTCTATCGTTGCGCTGGCTCCTGGTCATCCTTCTGCTACTTCTGGCGGGGCTCCAATACCAGCTCTGGTGGGGAGAAGGCGGACGCTTGGAGCTGCGACGATTGCAGCAGCAGGCCATGGATTACCGACGCGAGAATGCGATTCTGCGCGAGCGCAATGCGGAGCTGGCCCGTCAGGTGCTGGATCTAAAAACGGGCCAGAGTGTGCTCGAGCAGCGAGCGCGAGAAGAGCTGGGCCTGACCCGGGATGACGAGGTCTTCTATCAGTTTGTGCAACCCGATGATTCGGCGAGTAAGACCGGTCTGGAGCCTCAACCTTGAGCGACCTGTGGGCGGTGATACCGGCAGCGGGGCAGGGCCTGCGCAGTGGCCAGCTCGAGCCCAAGCAGTTTTTCGAGGTGGCCCGGCGCTCCCTGTTGGACTGGAGTGTTGACGCCCTGTTTAACGCCGTTCCATTGCAGGGCTGTGTGATTGCCGTTTCTCCCGACCGTTTGGCCGCGGCACGCTCCGCCCAGAACCTGTCCTACGTCGAGCGATTGACCTATTGCGTCGGTGGAAGCACCCGCGCTGAATCCGTGGCGGCGGGCCTTCGAGCGCTTAAGGCTAGCCCCGGTGACTGGGTATTGGTGCACGATGCGGCGAGGCCCTGTGTACCGGCCGAGGATATCCAGCGCCTGGTCACCCGTGTACGTGACGGCGAAGTCGGTGGGGTACTGGCGCAACCGGTGGCGGAGACATTGAAACGCGCAGATGACCGGGCACGGGTCGAGAAAACCGTTGATCGCTCCCGCTTCTGGCGTGCGCAGACGCCGCAGATGTTTCGCCTCGAAGAGCTTCGCCAGGCCCTGGAGCGGGCGCTGAGTGACGGGTACCCCATTACCGATGAAGCCTCCGCCATGGAGCGCGCCGGTTATCCCGTACAGTTGGTTGAGGGATCCGTGGCGAACCTAAAGGTCACCTATCCAGAGGACTTTTCCCTGGCCGAGTTTTGGTTACGGAAGCAGGGCCGTATAGGCCTGGGTGCGGAGCGGGCCGCGGTGCACGTCGAAGCCTCGAGGTCTGAGGCATGATGCGCATCGGTCACGGCTACGATGTGCACGCCTTTGCAGGGCCGGAGGCCTCTGGGCAATTGGTCCTCGGTGGTGTCGCTGTGCCCCACGATCGCGGACTCCTGGCCCATTCCGATGGCGACGTGGTGCTCCATGCCCTGTGTGATGCCCTGCTCGGTGCGGTGGCCGCCGGCGACATCGGTAGCCACTTTCCAGACACGGACCCGGCGAATGCTGGCATCGACAGTCGAGAACTGCTGCGACGTACAGTAGCCATCGTGGCCGATCGGGGCTTTGCGTTGTTTAATGCCGACGTCACCATCATCGCCCAGGTTCCCAAAATGGCGCCCCATATATCGGCCATGCGCGAAACCATGGCCGAGGACCTGGGTACGGATCCAAGCCGTGTCAGTGTCAAAGCGACCACTACGGAGCGTCTTGGTTACATCGGTCGTGAGGAGGGGATCGCGGTCCACGCGGTGGTTTTGGTGGCGGCCCTATGAGTCGTTCCGCGCAAATCTCCGGTATTGGTATGACCTCCCAGCGTACTCGCGAGCGTTTGGTGCAACGCCTCGTGGACCAGGGCATTACCAACATAGCCGTCCTCGAAGTCATGCGAAACGTGCCTCGACATCTGTTCCTCGATGAGGCCATGGCTCATCGCGCCTATGAAGACACGGCCCTCCCTATCGGTTACCAGCAAACCCTGTCCCAGCCGTATATCGTTGCGCGAATGACCGAGCTGCTGGTGGAAGGCCGGGAACGGCCCGCTCGGGTACTGGAAATTGGCAGTGGCTCCGGTTACCAGAGCGCCGTACTGTCGGGCCTGGTTGACGAAGTCTATGCCCTGGAGCGGATAAAGCCCCTGCTGATGGCAGGACGCAAGCGTATGCGCCAGCTCAAGCTGCGCAACGTGCAAATGCGCCACGGTGATGGCTACGACGGTTGGGCGGCCCAGGCGCCCTTCGACGGAATACTGGCCGCTGCGGCGCCAGAGCAGATTCCCCGTCTTCTCCTGGAACAATTGGCTCCCGGTGGCCGTCTTGTGCTGCCGGTGGGGCAACGGGAGCAAACCCTGGTCGTCATCGAGCACACGGAGCAGGGGTTTGTCCGCCGGGATGTGGAACCCGTGCGCTTTGTACCGCTGATTCCCGGCCTGGGTAACAGTTGATGGCCAGGGCTCCAGTCGCCACGCTCTGCAGTCCCGAAACTTCTAGCGTCCTCGACGCTCATTGCCTGCCTTTCGGCTGTAGCTCCTCGTCAAGGACTACTCGTGAAGAACTGCTCTTGAGAGGCTACTGGTGAAGGACGGGGACTCCTTGTTTCCCGGCATCTTCTTACGGGGCATGCTGATGGGGGCTGCGGATATCGTGCCGGGGGTGTCCGGGGGCACCATGGCGTTTATCACCGGTATCTACTCGCGACTCCTTGGGGCCATCAGTGGTTTTGATATCGCCGCGCTTAAGCTGGTGCTCAACGGCCGATGGCGGGAGGCGTGGACGAAGGTAGACGGTGGTTTCCTCCTTGTCTTGGGGTTGGGAATAGCCCTCAGCGTGTTTTCCCTGGCACGACTGATTACCCATCTGTTGGCCACGGAACCTCTGTTGCTGTGGTCGTTCTTTTTTGGACTTATTCTCGCATCCGCGCTGACTCTGTTGCGTCATGTGCAGCGCTGGACGCCCGGTGCTGTGGGTGGGCTGGTGCTGGCCGTACTCATCGCCACCGCAATCGGCATGGCGCCGGTCTTGAGCCTTCCCCCCCACGAACTGAGTTTCTTTTTTGCCGGTTTTATTGCTATCTGCGCGATGATCCTGCCGGGAATCTCCGGCAGTTTTATTCTCGTGCTCCTCGGTATGTATCCCCGGGTCCTCGCCGCTATCGAGTCTTTTTCGCTACTTCCCTTAATCTTTTTTGCCCTCGGCGCGGGCAGCGGCCTGTTGGTGTTTTCCCGGCTATTGCATTGGCTTTTGGGTCGTTATCACGGTCAGACTCTGGCTTTTCTGACCGGGTTTTTATTCGGTTCTCTGCTGGTGGTATGGCCCTGGAAGCTTCCTGCAGCTATGGACGGACGGACTCAGGTCTTGAGTCCGCAAGGGTACGGAGAGCTGGTGGGCGATCCCCAATGGCTTCCCTGTATGACGTTAATGCTCCTGGGGTTTGTTGCCGTGTGGCTCCTCGAAACGCGCTGGGGTGGGCTGGAGCGCTAAGCTATGCGGGCGTCTCCAGACCCGATGCGGACGCTCTCCGTCCTTCGTCTGGCTACCGTTGTACTGGTTCTTCTTGGGCTCTTTGGTTGCGCCGATAAGCCGCCGGCGCCGATTGAAGATCGCAGTGGTCCCGGCACGGCACGCAGCGATCAGCGCTACACGGTACTGCGCGGCGATACCTTGTACGCCATCGCCTTCCGCTACGGCCTGGACTACCGACGTCTGGCTGCGGCCAATAACATCTCCGCGCCTTACACTATTTTCCCAGGGCAGCGGCTTCAGCTCCGGGAAGCACGCGTTCCGGCGACGACTCCCGCCGCATCCACGACTCGATCTCCGGCTTCCCCCAAACCGGCAACCAGCACGGCTTCCACAAGTTCAAAGAACGGTGCCGAGCGCAGCGCCGCCAGGGTCGCCAAAAGCGAAACCAGTGCCTCCGCTCCATCAAATAAAACGCCCGCAAAGCCTTCGTCATCCGTGTCCTCGTCCACCAGCCCATCGTCGGATGCCGGCTGGTTGTGGCCTGCAGGCGGCAGACTTACGAGGCGCTTTGATGAGAATTTGAACAAGGGGATCGACATCGGTGGCGAGCGGGGGGATGCGGTCCGCGCCACGCGAAGCGGGCGCGTGGTGTACGCGGGCAGTGGTATCGCCGGTTACGGTTTGATGCTGATTCTCCGTCACAGTGACGATTATCTAAGCGCCTACGGCCATAATGATGCATTGCTCGTGGAGGAGGGCGACACGGTTCGCGCGGGGCAGCCCGTGGCACGGAAGGGCAGCTCGGGAACCGACACGGTGAAACTTCATTTTGAGATCCGCCGCAGAGGTCGTCCGGTAGACCCCCTGCGCTTGCTTCCGCCGCGCTGAACGCGCTTGTTTTGGGCCGGGACCCCGGGGTAAGCTGAGCGGCCCCGCTTTGCCCGGGGCGCCTCAGATGTGAAGTCGGTCGCGCTCGGGCTTCCGGGACCCACAACTGGATCAAGCTTGGACAGTAGCCCATGGGTCGTTCCAAGGTTCACTCTGGTGACGAGGGCGAGGCTTCGGCTTCCAGCTTTCGTTCCCGACAGCGCGGTCAGCCGGACCAGCATGATGTTCCTACGCTGGCGGAGGCCGCTTTGACTGCGGAAGCCAGCGCTGACGCCGAGGACGAGAGCGGCGGCAAAGAAATCACCCTGGACCCCACCCAGCTTTACCTCAATGAGATCGGCTTTGTGCCGTTACTCACCGCCGACGAAGAGAAGTACTACGCACGCCTAACCCAAAAGGGCGACGAGGCCGCGCGCAAGCGCATGATCGAAAGTAACCTCCGCCTGGTGGTGAAGATCGCCCGTCGCTACCTTCATCGGGGCATGAGTCTTCTGGATCTCATCGAAGAAGGTAATCTGGGCCTTATGCGCGCGGTGGAGAAGTTCGATCCAGAGCGGGGGTTTCGTTTTTCCACCTACGCGACCTGGTGGATTCGTCAAACCATCGAGCGCGCAATCATGAATCAGGCGCGAACCATTCGCCTGCCCATCCACGTCGTCAAGGATCTTAACGGTTGTCTCCGCGCCGCCCGAGAACTGACCCAACGTCTGGATCATGAACCGTCCACCAGCGAGATAGCCTCCCACGTGGACAAATCCGCCCAGGAAGTATCACGCCTCCTGGGACTCAATGAGCGGGTCAGCTCCGTTGATGCGCCCCTGGGACCGGACAGCGATGCTTCCGTTGTGGAAACCATCGCTGATGATGGCGGTCGAGATCCATCGGAAGAACTGCAAGACGAGTTGGTTCACGAAAGCATCGCGACCTGGCTGAACCAACTCACGGAGAAGCAGAGGGAAGTGGTAGTACGCCGCTTCGGTCTCCTGGGCTATGACAGTTGTACCCTTGAAGAGGTAGGCCAGGAAATTGGTTTGACTCGGGAGCGGGTGCGACAAATTCAGGTGGAAGCGCTAAAGCGCCTGCGCCGGGTTCTGGAGCGCCAAGGCCTCTCCGCTGAGGCCCTGCTTCAACAGTAAAGCTGTCTTCTAAAGTTTCTTGCGTTAGATCCGAGCGTAAAAAACTAGCGTTCGAACCCATCATTAGACTCTAGCGTTCGAGCAAGGCCAGCTTGCCGGGCTTGCCCGCCCACTCTTCCGCATCGGGGAGGGCATCTTTCATTTCCGTGATGTTGGGCCAGACTTCCGCAAGTTCGGCATTCAGTTCGAGAAATACCTGCTGATCTTCCGGAAGCTCATCTTCCGAGAAGATGGCATCGACGGGGCATTCGGGCTCGCAGAGGGCGCAATCGATGCATTCGTCGGGGTGAATAACTAAAAAATTGGGGCCTTCGTAGAAACAGTCCACGGGGCAAACTTCCACGCAGTCCGTGTGCTTGCACTTGATACAGTCTTCACCGACGACAAAGGTCATTCCACTGGGTCCTTAATGCTCTTGCAGGCTTGCTGCAGGGTTTGCGAAAGCGTTTTCCGAGTTCCAATTGTGCTCGGTGCAGCGAAGTGTAGCGACATGCCCGCGTGATGAGAAGTATGCGCTCAGACGTCGGTATCCCGGAGATCACGCAGACGATAGAGCAAATCCAAGGCTTCTCGGGGTGTCAGGGTGTCGGGGTCGCTGTCATCAAGGAGTGCCAGGGCCGGATGATCGATGCCAACACTGAACAGATCCCCCTGGGGCGAAGGCTTAGATACCGAAGAATCGCTCCCAGGTCCCTGTTGCTCAAGCTCTCTCAGTTTTCCCGAGGCGGCGGAGAGCACCTTCGCCGGCACACCCGCGAGCTTGGCTACCTGAAGGCCGAAGCTGCGACTGGCGGGGCCTTCCTGAATTCGATGCATAAAAACCACGTGATCGCGGTGTTCCACCGCATCGAGGTGCACATTCTGTACGCCGGGAAGCTCGTCCGCTAAGCCCGTAAGCTCGAAGTAATGGGTGGCGAACAAGGTAAAGGCGCGCAACTCCTTGGCCAGGTGTCGCGCTGCGGCCCAGGCCAGCGATAGACCATCGAAGGTGCTGGTGCCTCGGCCTACTTCATCCATGAGCACGAGGCTGCGGGGACTGGCGTTGTGGAGAATATTGGCGGTTTCGGTCATCTCCACCATGAAGGTGGAGCGACCACTGGCCAAATCATCGGCGGCACCAATGCGAGTAAAGATGCGGTCGACGATGCTCAGACGAACACGTTGCGCGGGGACAAAGGAGCCGATATGTGCCAGGAGGGTGATCAGGGCATTTTGACGCATATAGGTGGACTTGCCGCCCATATTGGGGCCGGTGATCAGCAGCATGCGCCGCGCGTCATCCATTTGCGTATCGTTGGCGATGAAGGGTTCATCCAGTACCCCTTCGACCACCGGGTGACGCCCCTGTTGAATTTCCAGCACGGGTTCTTCGCTGTAGCTTGGGCGGCAGAAGTCCAGAACCTGACTGCGCTCGGCGAGGCCGGCATAGACATCCAGCTCAGCGATCGCCGCAGCACAGCCTCGCAGGCCAATCAGGTCTTCCTGCAGGGTGGTGATCAGTTCCTCATAGAGCTGCTTTTCTCGCGCCAGGGCTCGACTCTTACTCGACAGGGCCTTGTCTTCGAATTCCTTGAGTTCCGGGGTTATGAATCGTTCAACATTCTTGAGGGTTTGGCGGCGTTGGTAGTCGGCTGGGGCGTGTTCCGACTGACTGCGGCTTAACTCGATGTAGTAACCGTGGACCCGGTTATAGCCCACTTTTAGCGACGTTAGCCCTGTGCGATCCCGTTCCCGCTCTTCGATCTTGAGGAGCAAGTCGGCGGCGTTTTCGCTGATGGCGCGCAACTCATCGAGCTCCTTATCGTAGCCCGTGGCGATGACGCCGCCATCGCGGATGACCACTGGGGGGTTGTCGATGATGGCACCGTCCAACAGGCTGATGAGGTGGGGAAAGTCACCCAGGCCGGTGGCGGTGGCGGCCAGGGCGACACAGGATTCCCCCTCAGCGGCATCCCGTAGGTTCGGCACGGCTTGCAGGGTGAGGAGCAAGCGAACGAGGTCCCGAGGCCGGGCGCTCCCCAGGGCAATACGCGTGACAATCCGTTCGACATCGCCAATGGGACGAAGTTGATCCCGCAGGCGTTCGTAACGATAGTCCGTCCGTAGGCTCTCGATAGCATTGAGACGCTCCTCCAAGGCCTCACGGTTCGTAAGAGGGCGGTGGAGCCAGCGCCGGAGCAGTCGTCCTCCCATGGGGGTGCGGGTGCTGTCGAGTACGGAAAACAGTGTGTGCGTATCACCGCCGGCCATATTGCGATCGATTTCGAGGTTGCGCCGGGTGGCAGCGTCCATTACGACGCTGTCTTCCCGGCGCTCCGTGGCTATGGCGGTGATATGAGGCAGCTGACTGCGTTGCGTATCACGTACGTAGCTGATCAGGCAGCCGGCGGCACCTAAACCCAGGGGCATATCCTCGCAGCCAAAACCCCGTAGATCGTGGGTTTGGAACTGCTCCCGCAGGGCCCGATGGGCGCTCTCGAGATCAAACTCCCAGGCCGGTTGAGGTCTGGCGCCGGCGCGCTCCGTTATGGCGCTGTGAACGAGTTCTTCGTGATAAAGCACCTCCGCAGGATCCAACCGCTCCAGTTCTCCCAGCAGGGCCTCGTCGCCGTTCACCTCCAGCAGGCGAAAGCGCCCGCTGCCCAGATCCAAATAGGCGATACCAAACTGTCCCTGGTGACCGATGATGGCCATCAGTAGTTGTTCCCGCCGCTCCTCCATAAGCGCTTCGTCACTCAAGGTTCCCGGCGTAACAATGCGCACGACCTTGCGTTCAACGGGGCCCTTGGCGGTAGCGGGATCACCGATCTGCTCGGCGATGGCCACAGAAACTCCCGCTCGCACCAGCCGGGCGAGATAGGCCTCTGCCGCGTGGTAGGGCACCCCGGCCATGGGGATATCCTCACCGGCGGATTTGCCACGGGCAGTGAGGGTGATGTCCAACAGCTCGGCGGCGCGTTGGGCATCTTCGTAAAACAGCTCGTAGAAATCCCCCATGCGGTAGAACAGCAACTCGTTGGGGTGTTCCCGCTTGATGCGAAGGAACTGTTGCATCATGGGGGTGTGGGGCTGATTACCTGGCTTTTCCGGCACGATTACCTTGCTTGGGTTTGGTTATTTCTATCGGTGACGCTTTTGCAAATGAACCCAAAGCACGAAGCTCGATGCAGGGCATCGCTGTGCCGGGAAGTGCGCATACTAATTCTCTCGCCGGGCAACGTCACTCTTTACGGTGCTATCGCCGCAGGCTAGAGCGCGGAGCTATTGCGCCAGGCTCCCAAGCCAGCGCTTGCCATGGGCTGGTAACCGAACTTCTTGAACAGAATTACTGTTACTGCTAAAAGTTATAGATCGCCCTAGCCAAAATACCTGTGTTAGCTCACCGAAACAGTCCCAGAGCCGTTGCGCGATGGCCGTTAAGCTTGCTTATCGCCTTAGCCCTCCTGGTGTCCCAGACGCTCGTCGCAGAGCATCACCATGATGCTTGCGATCATCAGGCGGACTGTATCTGGTGTCAGTCCGCAGACCGCAGTGATCACGGCGTACCCCACAAGGTTGATAATGGGGACGGTTTGCAGCTCCCTGTGTCGAGCTCAAATCCCCGATCTATCTGGGTTACTCCAGCGCTTCGTCTCGTTACCGCCGCAACCCCACGAGCTCCCCCGATTCCCATCGAGACAACAGCTTAAAAAACCTGTTTCTTGCCCCACCCGCGAGGGTGCGGCGCTGTTTCCTTGAGGGATTTCAATGTTGATTCAATCGTTTGGGTTACGTGCCGGGCACGTGGCTCTGCTGTCCATTAGCACTCTGCTCACAGCCTCTGGCTTTGCTCAGACCAATTCCGATGAAGGTGTTCCATCGTCGCTGCGCATCGAAGAAGTTGTCGTTACGGCAACACGCGTGGAAAAGCCGCTCCTGGAAGTACCTGCCTCTATCACTTTGCAAAGTACGGAAGAGCTTCGACTCAAGGGCTTTAATTACGGAACGGATGAGTTCCGCGGCGTGCCCGGTGTTTTCTTCCGCCGCGGTGAAGGGGATGGAGAGGAGTTTCCCTTCGTCTCTATACGTGGTGTGACCGGCAATCACGGTAACGATACGTTTCTGGCCCTGGTAGACGGTATTCCCTTTGTCGGTCCTGACGAAGAGGTGTTGCTTTACGAAGTGCCTTACCCGGTAGTCGATTCCATTGAGATTGTCCGTGGTCCCCTGTCGGCACTCTACGGACGCGGAGCTATCGCCGGGGCCGTCAACTATCAGACTCGCGGGATCTCGGAGAATCGGGGTGAAGCCTATCTGAGCGCCGGGAACGAGGGCTTTGGTCGCGTAGGTGGACATTTGGAGCGCCGCTTTGACAACGACGCGGGGCTATTACTCAGTGCCACCTATGAAGACTTCGAAGGATGGCGGGACAACAGCGAAAGGAAATTCGGAAGTGTGTTCCTAAAGGGCGAGCTACCCATAGGTGAGGCCAGTAAGCTCACGGGCTGGTTGACCTACTACGATCGAGATTCCGAGGTTCCCAGCGTAATCCCGACCCTCGGAGATGGAACCCCCGTGGAAGTATTTGGCGGAGATGAGTCATTCCTGGGCTATCTCCCCACCTACAATCGAAGCGAGGGCATGATTGCCGCGGGTCGTTTTGAGCATCGCTTCGACTCCGATATCAACTTGACCATCACCGGACAGGCCCGCCAGTTCGATAGCGATATCCGTCTGAACTTCTATGATTTCTTTGAGTTCGATCCGGACAGCAACATCATGGGGGTAAACGGTTTTGCCTCTGAGAACACCGCGGATATCTTTTTTGGGGAAGCAGTGTTGGATTGGAGCCGCGGCCGTCATAGCTTCGTAATGGGGGTCAGCGCCGAGCAAGCTACCCTGGACGAGTCTGACCGCTGGTCGGGAGAAATCGATCCGTTTTTTAGCGGCGAGTGTGGGTTCCGCTTTTACGCCATCCTCATCGATTACTCCACGGGCGAGGTGACCAACGACTCGCCGGACAACGAGTGCTTTGTGCGAGACGAGCTACGCACCGTCGCCGACACGACCAATACATTTTACGGCGCGTTTATCCAGGATGAGATCGCCCTGACTGAACAGCTCACCTTGACTCTAGGGTTGCGCTACGACGCTTTTGAGCGCGAGGTCGACTTCTCTGTGGTGGGCACGCAACCCGTGGATCAGCGCGCCGAGGGCGATGCAGACGCGGTTTCTCCCAAGGTATCTCTGGCCTACGAAGTGGGCTCCGGTCTCGTCTACGGGAGCTACAGCCGAGGCTTCAACTCCAACTTCGGTCCCGTGTTTCAGTGGGAGCCGGACCGTTTTGCCCGGGATGAATCTCCCACAACCATCGATAGCTACGAGTTGGGTTGGAAGGGGTTAAGCGCAAACCGGCGCTTGAGTTGGGAGCTGGCTTTGTTTTATCTGGAACAAGATGATCGACGCATCTTTGTCCCCAATCCCGATAGTGATGGGCCTCCGACCCTTGCAACCACAGGGCAGAAGTACTCCAGTCAGGGTTTCGAGAGCGCCCTGGGATACGCGTTTACCGACGCCACGCAGCTAACTCTGAGCTACACCTATATCGATGCGGAGTGGGATGAACTGGTAATCGCGGGCTCTTTTGGCGCCCCGGACCAGGATTTTTCTGGAGTCACGCCCCAGGGAGTTCCGGAGAACATGCTCTACGCGGAGCTATCCCACTCCTTCCAAGGTGGAGCGCGGGTGGGGATGACCTATGAGTGGTATGACGACTATTTCGTTGATTTGTCCAACAGCGTTTCCGACGGGGGCTATGACCTGGTGGGCGTCTACGCCTCCAGTCCTATCCCGGGGCTTCCCGATCTGTCGGTGGATCTCTCGATCACCAATCTGTTGGATGAGGAGTACTACTTCTATTTCGCCGGCTCACGAACCATGGCCACCAATGTGACCCCCGGCGTACCGCGTCTCGCCAGGGCGACCTTGCGATGGAAGTTCTAACCGGTAGGTAACGATGCATTCACCTTTGAAGGCCGCATAGACGAGGAATAATCAGATGCTAAAAGCAGAATCGGTACGTAAAACCTTTGGCTCTACCGTGGCCTTGGATGCCCTGGACCTGTCTGTAAATGCTGGGGAAACGGTTTGTCTTCTCGGTGCCAACGGCGCCGGGAAGACCACCACCATGAATCTCTTCCTGGGATTCATCGCGCCGGATTCGGGGGTGGTGTCCGTAAACGGCGTCCATCCCTGGCGGGATCCGGCCAAGGCTAGACAGCAGATTGCCTACATCCCCGAGAACGTTGCCTTGTACCCAAACCTGACGGGGCTGGAAAACCTGCGCTACTTCGATCGCTTATGCGGGCACACGCGGGACGAGGCGTTCCTCGCGGAACAGCTGCAGGAGGCAGGGTTGCAACGGGACCAGATCCATCGACCGGTTTCAGGCTACTCGAAGGGCATGCGGCAAAAGGTGGGGTTGGCGATTGCCTTTGCGAAAGACGCAAAGGCTTTGCTCCTTGACGAGCCCATGTCCGGATTGGATCCGAAAGCCGCCAGTGAATTTACCTCGCGAATCGGTAGTTTTCAGTCCAGGGGTTCGGCGGTGCTTATCGCCACCCACGACATTTTTCGCGCCAAAGAGTGCGCTTCGCGGATCGGCATCATGCGTGCCGGCAAACTCGTCGAACTCATCGATGCGAACCAGGTGGGGGCTCAAGAGATCGAGAGAATCTATCTGAGTCACATGCATGAGGATCTTGCCGCATGAACACCTTGCTTTTACATAAGGAAGCCATCGAGTTTCGCCGTGATAGACGTCTGCTGGTGATGGGGGCGGTGCTGTTCGTATTGCTGTTAGCCGCGGCCCTGGATGGGTGGAATCGAGCTAGCTCTGCGGCGAGTGCCCGGGCGGCGGCAACGGAGGCAGACCGAGAAATATGGGTGAACCAGGGTGCCAACAACCCCCACGGCGCGGCGCATTTCGCGCGTTACGCATTTCGTGGTGCGCCTACCCTTGCCGCCTTCGATCCCGGGGTTTTTGATTACGCCGGGGCCGCTTTCTGGATGGAGGCCCATACGCAGAATCCAACGACCCTGCGACGGGCGGAGGATGTGGCGGTTCGAGCCCCGTTTGCCTCCCTATCGCCGGCTTGGGTGATACAGGTGGTCGGAACCCTGGTCCTCGCCCTGGCCCTATATGGGAGTGTCGCCACCGAGCGCGAGCAGGGGACCTTGCGTAGCGTGGCGTCCTCGGGTGTGTCCGCACGCACCTTCGCTCTGGGAAAACTGGGTGTGGCGGCGACTTTTGTGACAGCAGTGACGGTGTTGGTGCTCGCTGTGTCGGTGCTTCCCGTTTTTGCATCTGATGCGCTGCCGCTGGAGGGCTCTCGACTTCTGGGCCTGCTGCTGACCTATCTCATCGCTCTTTTGGCCTTCGCATTTCTTATCGTGTGGGTTTCGTCTCTCTCATCCGATAGCTCCGGTGCCTTCAGTCGTTCAGCGATTCTCTGGCTGACCATGGCGCTGTTGTGGCCCGTGTTGGCCGGCCAACTGGCTACGACGCTGTTTCCAGATACCCAGGAACAAGAGTTGAAAAACGCCATTCAGCTACAGGCTCAGACGCCTTTCTGGGTGGGTGATGCGCAGGGCCCTGCGGTTGCTGCTCAGGAAAAGAAAGTGCTCGCGGAGTTCGGTGGGGAATCCTTTGAAAGCCTCGGCTTCGATCGCGAAGCCCTGGTGCTTCAGGCCCACGAGGAGTTTGCGAACGCCATCTACGACGAGCTTTATGGGGAGCTAAACGCCCTCCATCGACGACAGGATACGGTGCTGCGTTATGCATCGGCCCTGTCGCCTTTGCTGGCGTTGCAGCGGTTGTCCGCGGCCTGGTCGGGAACCGATCTCTACGCACAACAGCACTTCGCCACACAGGCAGAACAGCATCGGCGGATGATCATTGAAATGCTGAATCGGGACATGATGATCCACGCTGGCGATGAGGCGTTTGCCTACACCGCTGATCGAGAACTCTGGGAGAGCATCCCCGATTTCTCCTACGCGGCCCTGGCGCTGCCAAAGGTGCTTAAAACCTACCTCTTCGAACTGTGTGTGCTGCTGTGCTGGTTTTTCATGGCCGGCCTGCTCGCCCTGCAGACGACGCGTCAAGCATTGGCGCGGGGGGCATAGCATGTGGGCTTTTCATTTTCGCCGTGAACTGCGTTCCCTTTGGTTTACGCCGCCGCGGC
>DIYG01000137.1 GCA_002428935.1 Halieaceae bacterium UBA6060 | reverse complement strand
GCCTCGCCCGCCTCGAAGCCGCGCTGGCCACGCACGAAGGCCCTATTATTCTCGATTCATTCTGCGGCACGGGGATGAGCACCGCCATCCTCGCGCATCGACACCCCGAGGCGCTGGTGATCGGTATCGATCAATCAGAACAGCGTTTGCGCCGAGCCGAGCCCGACGGTGACAACCAGCTCCTGCTCCACGCCCATTGCGAAGCTATCTGGCGCTATCTGGCTGAGCACGATGTAACCCTGGCCGCCCATTTCCTTCTCTACCCCAACCCCTGGCCCAAGGCGGCCCACCTTTCCCGCCGGGTGCACGGTCATCCGGCCTTTCCCACCCTGCTAAAACTGGGCGGCAAACTGGAACTGCGCAGTAACTGGCAGGTCTATGTGGAGGAATTTGGTGTAGCCCTGCATCTGATGGGGACTCCGGCCCGTATCGCTACCGTGGGCGACACCGAGGAATCCATGAGTCTCTTTGAGCGCAAGTATCGCGTCAGTGGTCATGATCTTTGGCGTCTGACGGCGGAGCTGTAACACGCTAGCGATTACGACCCTTGAATTTCAGCCCCTTGCACGCACATAAACCCATGCGTTCAAGCATAGCTGCCATGCAGGCGCTCGCAGGAAGCGCCCAAGACAATACGCTACCCTGAGCGGGAGCACGGAGGAATCCATGATGATGCCCGGAATCGACGATCCGATCTGGCAACGAATTGGCGAAGAAACCCGCAAGCAGGCTGCGGACGAGCCCATTCTGGCGAGCTATTTACACGCCACCATTTTGAACCACGACCGCATGGAGCGCTCTCTGAGTTTCCATCTGGCCAACCAACTGGACAGCCCCGCGGCCTCGTCATTACTTCTGCGCGAAGTGATGCTGGAAGCTTTCGAAGCCGACGGCGAAATTCTCGATGCGGTCCGCGCGGATCTGTTGGCCGTGCTGGATCGAGACTCCGCCACGCACCACCTGTACATCCCCTTCCTGTACTACAAGGGTTTTCATGCTCTTCAGGCCCATCGCGTAGCCCACTGGCTGTGGAACCAGGGTCGCGAGTCTCTAGCCCTGTTTTTCCAGAATCGGGTCAGCACGAAATTCGGTGTAGACATTCATCCCGCCGCGCGGATCGGCCAGGGCATCATGCTGGATCATGCGACGGGTCTGGTTATCGGCGAGACCGCTCGCGTAGGCAACAACGTATCGATCCTGCAGTCCGTTACACTGGGTGGCACGGGCAAGGAAGATGGCGATCGTCACCCGAAAATCTGCGACGGTGTATTGATCAGCGCCGGGGCGAAGATCCTCGGCAATATCAAGGTTGGAACCGGCGCCAAGGTAGGTGCGGGAAGCGTGGTTTTGGAACCCGTAGCGCCCCACACAACCGTAGCCGGTGTGCCCGCCAAGGTCGTCGGCAAGCCCTCATCGGATAGCCCGGCTCTGGATATGGACCATTGCTGGTCCTGCAGCGACGACTAATTCAGCTTTGATGATACTGCGGTGACAGCTCGATCACCGCATCTACAAAGGCCGTAACGTGATCGGGGTTCACCCCCGGGGTGATTCCGTGACCAAGATTGAACACGTGGCCGCTACCGTGACCAAAGCCCGCCAGAATGCTGGCGACCTCGTCACGGATACGGGTGGGAGAGGCAAACAACATCATGGGATCCATGTTGCCCTGTAGGGCTACACGATCGCCTATGAGTTGACGGGCCGCAGCGATATCCGTGGTCCAATCGATGCCCACGGCGTGAGCGCCACAATCAGCGATGACTGGCAGCCACTGTCCGCCGCCCTTGGTGAAGACAATCACCGGCACCGCTCGACCCTCGGACTCGCGAGGTAGACGGGCGACGATACGCTGCATGTATTTGAGAGAAAACTCTTTGTAGGCTGCGGCGCTCAAACTTCCACCCCAGGTGTCGAAGATCTGTACCGCCTGGGCACCCGCCTCGATCTGCGCCGTGAGGTAATCGGCAACGGCGTCCGCCAGCACAGTCAGCAGCTCGTGCATCAGCTCAGGCTTATCGTAGGCCATCGACTTGACCCGCGAGAAGTCCTTGGAGGATCCGCCCTCGACCATATAAGTGGCGAGGGTCCAGGGCGATCCAGAGAACCCGATCAGCGGCACAGCGCCATTCAGCGCGTTGCGGATCGTACGCACCGCGTCCATTACGTAGGACAAATCGTCCGCGGCTTTGATGTCGTTGAGGCCCGCGAGATCTTCGGCGCTGCGCACGGTCTTGCGAAAGCGCGGACCCTCGCCCTCTTCAAAGTACAAACCAAGACCCAGGGCATCGGGAATGGTCAGGATGTCGGAGAACAGTATTGCCGCATCCATGGGATAGCGACGCAGAGGCTGGAGGGTGACTTCACAGGCCAACTCCGCGTTCTTGCACAGATCCAGAAACGAGCCCGCCTGTTTGCGCGTCGCCCGATACTCGGGAAGGTAGCGGCCTGCCTGACGCATCATCCACAGGGGCGTGCGGTCCACGGGCTGGCGCAGGAGGGCGCGCAGAAAACGATCGTTTTTAAGTTCTGTCATGGATTTCCCTAAGCTTCCTGAAGGAAGCACTGTGTAGGCCACCCTGGGCGACCCGGATCGGTATTCTAATCGGATTCAGTGACCACCCCGGTGGCCGCAAGAGCGAACCTCGCGGCCTTAGGCAGGAAAGGTAGAAGTCTCAGACTTCCAGGTAATCGAGGATGCCCTCGGCGGCCTGACGCCCTTCCCAGATGGCGGTCACGACGAGGTCGGAACCGCGCACCATATCGCCTCCGGCAAAGACCTTTGGGTTGCTGGTCTGGAACTTGAATTCCTGATGCTCTTCGGCGATCACGCCGCCCCAGTCGTTAACGCTAACGCTGGCCCCGTCAAACCACGGCGCGGGACTGGGTTGAAAACCAAAGGCCATGATGACGGCATCCGCCTCCAACACCTCTTCACTGCCGGGGATAGGTTCCGGTCGACGGCGGCCATCGGCTCCGGGCTCACCCAGGCGCGTTTCCACCATCTTCACCCCACAGGCGGAGCCAAAGTACTCAACCACCTCAATGGGCTGTCGATTGAACAGGAATTCCACGCCCTCTTCCCGGGCATTTTTTACCTCGCGGCGAGAGCCAGGCATGTTTTCTTCATCGCGGCGATAGGCGCAGATCACGTGTTCCGCCTGCTGACGCACAGCGGTGCGCACACAGTCCATGGCCGTATCACCGCCGCCCAGGACCACCACGCGCTTGCCTTTGAGATTAACGTAGGCATCGGGCTCCTGGTCGAAACCCAGGTTGTGATTCACGTTACCGATGAGGTAATCGAGGGCTTTATAGACGCCAGGGAGGTTTTCACCAGGGAAGTTACCTTGCATGGGGGTGTAGGTGCCCATACCCAGGAACACCGCGTCGTATTCCTGAAGCAGCGACTCCATGGTCACATCGCGACCCACTTCCGTATTGAGGCGAAACTCCATCCCCATATCTGTGAAGATCTCCCGGCGGCGCATCATCACCTGCTTCTCGAGCTTGAACTCGGGGATGCCAAAGGTCAGCAGACCACCGATTTCCGGATAGCGATCAAAGATCACCGGTTTCACGCCGGCGCGCACCAGCACATCGGCGCAACCCAAACCAGCCGGACCGGCACCGATAATCGCAACGCGTTTATCCGTGGGCACCACATCGGAGAGGTCTGGGCGCCAGCCCATGGCCAGGGCCGTATCCGTGATGTATTTCTCAGCGGAACCAATGGTGACGGCCCCAAAACCGTCGTTCAAAGTGCAGGCGCCCTCGCAAAGGCGATCCTGGGGACACACGCGACCGCAGACTTCCGGAAGGGTGTTGGTCTGATGGCTGAGCTCCGCGGCTTCAAAGAGATTGCCCTCGGCAACCAGCTTCAGCCAGTTGGGGATGAAGTTGTGAACCGGGCATTTCCACTCGCAATAGGGGTTGCCGCACTCCAGACAACGCTCGCTCTGCTCTTCGACCTGGGTTTTGGTATACGGATCGTAGATTTCCACGTATTCCGTCTTCCGCGCCGTCATCTGTTTCTTGTCGGGATCGTTGCGCCCGACATCGATGAACTGGAAGTTGTTGTGCACCCGTCCGCTCATGGTCTACCTCCGGCTTGCACCTCAGTCCGTCTCACGCAGGCGAGTCAGCAGCTGCTGCAGATCGGCGGCCTTGGGCTTCACCAACCAGAACTTGCCTACGTAGTCTTCAAAGTTGTCGTGAATTTCACCGCCCCAGGCCGATTGGGTCTCCGCCACATGCTCGGCGATGATCTCGCGCAAGTGGGTTCGATGGGCTTCCATGTACTCCGAGCTTACCCGGTGGATCTCGACCAGCTCGCTATTGTAGCGATCGATAAAGTGACGCTGCTGATCCAGCACATAGGCAAAGCCACCGGTCATGCCGGCGCCGAAGTTGACTCCCGTGTCACCGAGCACGGTGACACAACCACCGGTCATGTACTCGCAGCAATGGTCACCGGCGCCTTCGACCACCGCATGGGCACCAGAGTTACGCACGGCAAAGCGTTCACCGGCGATGCCCGCGGCGTACAGGGAACCGCCCGTGGCCCCGTAAAGACAGGTGTTACCGATAATGGCGGTTTCCTGCGATGCGTACCGACTGTTCGCCGGTGGATGGATTACCAACTTGCCGCCGGCCATGCCCTTGCCGACATAGTCGTTGCTGTCACCCTCGAGATACATATGCAAACCACCGGCGTTCCACACGCCGAAGCTTTGCCCAGCCGTTCCCGTTAAACGCAATACGAGAGGCGATGATTCCATGCCCATGTTGCCGTGACGTTTGGCAATCTCCCCGGATAGCCGGGCGCCGACGGATCGATCGCAGTTGGTGACCGTAAAGGCAAACTCTCCACCGCTGCCGGCTTCGATTGTGGCCAGCGTCGCCGCCACCATTTCTTCGGCCTTCTCACCGCGATCGTAGGGATCGTTGGAAGCAACCTGACAGAACTCCGGCTGACCCTCGGCTTCTACGGGCTTGTGCAGGATGGGCGCCAGATCCAGGGATCGTTGCCGCGCCGTGTCCCCGGGCAGACGGTGGAGCAGGTCCGTGCGCCCGATGAGCTCTTCGAGGGATCGCAGACCGAGGCGGGCTAGCCACTCCCGGGTTTCCTGGGCGACAAAGGTGAAGAAATTCACCACCATCTCGACGGTGCCGTTGAAGTGGTCATCGCGCAGCTGTTGATTCTGCGTGGCCACACCTGTGGCGCAATTGTTGAGGTGGCAGATACGTAAGTACTTACATCCCAGGGCCACCATGGGCGCCGTGCCAAAGCCGAAGCTTTCCGCTCCGAGGATCGCCGCCTTGATTACATCCAGCCCGGTCTTCATGCCGCCGTCGGCCTGCAAACGGATGCTGCCGCGCAAACCATTACCGCGCAGGGTTTGCTGCACCTCCGCCAGACCCAGCTCCCAGGGGGAACCCGCGTGGCGGATCGAGGTTAACGGGCTTGCCGCCGTACCCCCGTCGTAACCACTGATGGTGATGAGGTCTGCGTAGGCTTTGGCCACCCCAGCGGCGATGGTGCCCACCCCAGGTTCTGATACCAATTTCACGGACACCAGGGCATCGGGGTTGACCTGCTTGAGATCGAAAATCAACTGCGCCAGGTCTTCGATGGAATAGATATCGTGATGGGGTGGCGGCGAAATCAGCGTCACCCCCGGCACCGAGTACCGCAGGCGGGCGATAAGCTCGTTGACCTTACCTCCGGGTAGCTGCCCCCCTTCCCCCGGCTTGGCGCCCTGGGCGATCTTGATCTGCAAGACCTCGGCATTAACGAGGTAGTGAGGGGTCACACCAAAGCGACCGGAGGCGATCTGTTTAATCTTGGAGACTCGCTCCGTACCAAAACGAGCGGGATCTTCGCCACCCTCACCGGAGTTTGACCGCGCGCCAACCCGATTCATGGCGGCCGCCAGAGCTTCGTGGGCTTCGGGACTCAGGGCACCGAGAGACATGCCCGCCGAATCAAAACGCCGCATGATCGCTTCGACAGGTTCCACCTCATCGATGGCAATGGGCTCACGGTCCGCCACGGGGGCAAACAGGTCTCGCAGGGTCGCCACGGGCCGATCATTGACAAGTTCCGCGTAGCGCTCGTAGGTCTGGTAATCGCCGCTGGCCACCGCCTGCTGCAGGGTCATCACCACATCGGGGTTAAAGGCGTGGTATTCCTGACCGTGAACGTATTTAAGCAAGCCGCCCTGGCTGATGTTCTTGCGCGGACTGCGCGCCAGGCGAGCCAGCTTCGCCTGATCCTCCTGCAAATCCACGAAGCGAGCGCCCTGGATGCGGCTGGCCACGCCGCAAAACGCCATATCCACCACCTCTTCCGCTAGACCAACGGCCTCAAACAACTGGGCTCCACGGTAGGAGCTCACGGCGGAAATGCCCATCTTGGACATGATCTTCAGCAGACCCTTGTTGAGGCCGCGACGGTAGTTCTTGTAGCAGGCACTGGGCTCGCCGAGGAGCTCGCCGCTGCGCAGCAGGTCCTCGAGCACGGAATAGGCGAGGTAGGGGTACACCGCCGTGGCACCAAAGCCCAGGAGACAGGCGATCTGGTGGGAGTCCCGGGCGCTGGCGGTCTCAACAATCAAATTGGCTTCGCAGCGCAGTCCCGCTTTGATCAGACGGTGGTGCACTGCGCCCGTGGCGAGCAGGCTGTGCACGGGTAGTCGACCGTCTTCGATACGTCGGTCCGAAAGAACCAGAATGGTGTTGCCCGCGCGAACGGCCGCCTCGGCTTCCTCCGTGAGCTTGACCAGAGCGGCCTCGAGATCGGTTTCTTCCGGGTCGAAGCTGCAATCGATATCGGCGACGCGAAAACCCGGTCGATCCAGGTTAAGCAGCGTATTGAATTTGCCCTGGGAGAGCACCGGCGAACTCAGTATGACCCGATCCGCATGCTCCGGTCCGAGGTGGAACACGTTGCGCTCAACGCCGAGGTCGGTCTCCAGGGACATGACGATGGCTTCCCGGAGGGGATCAATGGGCGGATTGGTGACCTGGGCAAACTTCTGCCGGAAGTAGTCGTAAAGGGAGCGCTGCTTCAGAGACAAAACGGCCATGGGCGTGTCGTCACCCATGGATCCCACGGCCTCATTGCCCGTGTCCGCCAGGGGCCGCAACACCTGATCGCGCTCCTCAAAGCTGACCTGGAACATCTTCATGTAGGCCTGCAGATCGGCCTCTTCAATGCCTGGGGCAACTTCCCCGTCGAAACTGCCAACGATGCGCTGAGAATTCTCCTTCAGCCAGCGCTTGTAAGGATGGGCCGACTTCAGACGCTGATCGATTTCGTTGGTCTGCAAAAGCTCACCCGTATGGGTATCCACCACCAGGAGCTGCCCCGGACCGACGCGGCCCTTGGCCACCACGTCTTCATTTCGATAGCCGTGGGTACCCACCTCCGAGGCCAGGGTGATAAAGCCATCGGTGGTACGCACCCATCGCGCAGGGCGCAGGCCGTTGCGATCCAGGAGACACACGGCGTAGCGACCGTCCGTCAAGACGATCCCCGCCGGACCGTCCCAGGGCTCCATGTGCATCGAGTGGTATTCGTAAAAGGCTTTCAAGTCTGGATCGATGGATTCGATGTTCTGCCAGGCCGGCGGGATCAACATACGCAGAGCCCGAGGCATTTCTACTCCGCCGGTCAAAAGCACGTCGAGCATATTGTCCAGGCTCGAGGAGTCGGAGCCGGTGCGATTCACCAGCGGTGCGATGTCGGCGATATTGGGCAGATGCTCGCTTTCAAAGAGCGCCGTGCGCGCGTCGGCCCAGTTGCGGTTGCCATCGATGGTGTTGATCTCACCGTTGTGGGCCAGGAGACGGAAAGGCTGGGCCAGAGGCCAACGCGGCATAGTATTAGTGGAGAAACGCTGGTGAAAAACACAGATCGCCGTGCACAGACGCTCATCGGATAAGTCGTGATAGAAGCGCGGCAGATCCACGGGCATCACCAGGCCCTTATAGGAGATAACCCGCGCCGACAAACTGCAGATATAGAACTCCGGGTCATCGGCGGTAGCAATCTCCGCCTTACGCCGCGTGACAAAGAGTTCCGTAGACAGTGCTTCCTGGCTTAATTCACCGCCGTCGATAAACAACTGCTCGATGCGCGGCAGAGTATCCAGGGCGATCTCGCCACATACATCGGTGCTGACGGGGACTTCGCGCCAGCCCAGAATTGTCAGACCCCGATCTCGTACCGCCTGTTCCAGGGCCTGCTTGCCCGCTGCGGCTCGCTCCTCATCCTGACTGAGAAAGATCTGGCCGACGGCCAGGCGGCCGGGGCTTTCGGCGCCGAAATGTTCCGCCGCGAGAGCGCGCATAAACGCCTCGGGCATTTGCATCAGCAGGCCACAGCCATCGCCCGTGCGACCGTCTGCAGCGATCCCACCTCGGTGGGTCATGCAGGTCAGGGACTCAATGGCCACCTGCAACAGGCGGTGGCTGGCATCACCAGACATATGCGCGATGAGGCCAAAGCCACAGTTGTCGCGAAATTCCTCAGGGCTGTACAGGCCTGCGCTCATGCTCAGGTCATATTCCTTTGAAAAACAGTGAGTTGAGACGGAAGTGAGCCGCTCGATGATGGGCTGCCGCCGCCCCTTCGGTGGCGTCAGGCACCGCTGTGGAGCGGTCGCTGACCTTATGCGCCGACCGCTGCCCCCTACCCCGTCTTCTACATTTGCCTGCTATTGACTGCGAGTTATTGCAGGCGAAGGGCCGGCAATTCTACACAGATGGCAAATAGTGAACAAACCGACCTAGGTGGGCGCAAATGGGGCCAGAAAAGCCTCCAACTCTTCGCGGGAAACGTTATCGACGATGGCCGCTTCACCGATAGCCTGGAGAAGGACCAGACGCAGGCGGCCATCGATAACCTTCTTGTCCCGGCCCATATGCTCCAGCCACACGGCTACGGGCATATCCGCGGGCGGTGCCGAGGGCAAGCCCATGGCCTCTAGCCACGCGATCAGTTCATCCACCGCCTCCGCCGTCACCGTGCCACGCTGCTGTGACAGGCGCAGCGCCAGGACCATACCCGCAGCCACCGCCTCACCGTGGAGCCACTGTCCATAGCCCTGCGCCGCTTCGATGGCGTGGCCGAAGGTATGCCCCAGATTGAGAATCGCGCGAATACCACCCTCGCGCTCATCGGCAGCGACTACCTGGGCCTTTGCGGCGCAGCTTCGCTCTATGGCCTCTGCGAGAACCTCAGGATCCCGCTCACGCAACGCATCTCGCCGATGCAATAGCCAGCGATAGAACTGCCCATCGCAGATGAGCCCGTACTTGATTACTTCCGCCAGCCCCGCGGCGTATTCCCGCGCGGGGAGGGTGGAGAGCACCGCCGTATCGATAAGAACGGCCTTGGGCTGATAAAAAGCCCCGATCATGTTTTTCCCAAGGGGATGATTGACCGCGGTCTTGCCCCCCACGCTGGAGTCCACCTGGGCTAACAGGGTGGTCGGGATCTGCAGAAAATTGACCCCCCGCTGATAGCTCGCTGCCGCAAACCCGGCCATGTCGCCCACAACGCCACCCCCCAGGGCGAGGACCGTGGTGCTGCGGTTATGGCTGTCGCGAAGGGCCCCATCAAAGATCCGTTCCAGGACCGCCAGGGTTTTGTGCTGCTCACCGTCGGGGAGAATGACTTCCGTCACCGTGTACCCGTCGCCCAGAGCCTTGCGAAGGCGAGGCAAATAGATCGGCGCCACCGTATCGTTAGATACCACGAGAACCTGCTTCCCGGCGATGTGCCGCGTAAGCAACAAGGTCTCATCGAGAAGGCCCTCACCGATATAGATGGGGTAGCTTCGCTCGGCGAGTTCAACAAACAGGGTGTGCATGGCGGACCTTCGCGACGGAGCTCTGGGGAAAAGGGTCGCTACGGTAACTGTGAGAGGAGGCGCTGTGCAATCACCCGCGGGCTGCTGCTGTCCGTGTCAATAATGTGATCGGCGATCTCTCGGTAGAGGGGATCTCGGACCGCCATGAGATCGCGTAGGACCACTTCCGGGTCGTCCTTGTTCAGCAAAGGCCGGTTACGGTCCCCCCGGGTGCGACGGATTTGCTCCTCCAGGGTCGCATGGAGGTAAACAACAAAGCCTCGAGACGCCAACGCGCGGCGATTATTCTCACGCATCACCACACCTCCACCGGTAGCCAAGACCGTGTGATCCAGGAGGGTCATCTCTTCAATGACCTGCTCTTCGCGGTCGCGAAAGCCCTGCTCCCCCTCCACGTCAAAGATCCAGGGGATATCGGCACCGGTGCGGTGCTCAATTTCCGTGTCGCTATCGGCAAAGCCAAGCTTTAACGCGCGAGCCAGCAGTTTGCCAATGGTCGATTTGCCGGCCCCCATGGGGCCGACAAGGAAAACGCGGTTGTATTCGATCAAGCGGTGATGGCAGCCAGGAGCGAGCCCCGAGAGCTGCTCCTGGGACTAGTCGAGAAGCGTATCAGCCAGAATCCGCGGCGTAATGAAGATCAGGGTTTCCGTCTTCGTACGCTGCGTTGATTCATTTTTGAAGAACGCGCCGACATAGGGAAGATCGCCAAAGAACGGCACCTTACTGGTGGTCTCAAGATTCTCCGTGCGGAACACGCCACCCAGAACGACCGTCTCGCCGTTCCCCACCAGGACTTGCGTGGTCAACTCCGTCGTGTCGATGGCGGGGATCAAACCGCCCTGACCCGAGGGCACCAAATCACCGATGGAGTCCTGGTTGATCACCAGATCGAGGAGGATGCGGTCGTCGGGTGTAATGTTAGGTGTAACGTCCAGGGCGAGCACCGCTTCTTTAAACTGCACCGCGGTGGCACCAGAGGCCGCTGCCTGCTGGAAGGGAATCTCCGTACCGGACTTGATCGTCGCTTGCTGCTTGTCCCCAGTAATCACCTTGGGCTGCGATACCACTTCACTCTTGCCCTGGGACTCCAACGCCGAGAGTTCCGCCGTTAAGTAAAGATCGTCCGAGGTGAAGCCCACAGCGAAGCCACTGGTGCTCGTGCCTACACCCAGGTCCACCAGCAACGCGCCGGGATAGGTGAGGTTGGGCTGGGTACCGTTGATCACAGAGTTGTTCAGATCGACCACGTTCTGCGTGTCACCGGACACGGAAACCACATTTCCGTTGGCGTCGTCGTTGAGATAACCGCCGCCCCACTCAATGCCCAGCTCTTTCTCCAGATCCGACTGGGCGATAACGATGCGCGACTCGATCATCACCTGACGAATGGGGATATCCACGCGATCGATGAGTTCGCGAATCTCTGCCAGCTTGGAAGAGGTCTCCGTAAGAATGAGTGAGTTGGTACGCTGCTCAACGATTACAGAACCGCGGGAGGAAATCAGGCTGCCGCCGTCTTCCGAACCCGCTTCAAACAAACTGACGATATCGGCGGCGTTCGCGTAGCGAATACGGATGAACTCACTGCGTAGGGGCGCAAGTTCGGCGATCTGCTTGTTGGCTTCAATTTCCTGACGCTCCCGCTCGGCGATTTCCGCCGCCGGTGCCACCATCAGAACGTTTCCGATCTGACGCTTGTCGAGACCCTTGGTCTTGAGTACCAGCTCCAGCGCCTGATCCCAGGGCACGTTTTTTAAACGCAGGGTGATGCGGCCCGACACCGTATCGGAGGCCACCAGGTTCAGCTCCGTAAAGTCGGCGATCAACTGCAGCACCGCCCGCACTTCGATGTCCTGGAAGTTTAGGGAGATGCGCTCACCCACATAGGCAAACTCGCTACGGCGCTCTTCTACTTCTCGCTTGGTCAGGGGCTTGATGCTGACGACGTACTCGTTGTCCGTTTGATAAGCCAGGTAATCGAAATCACCGGTGGTGTTTAGCGTCAGAGAGGTTCCACGCTCCGTGGTATTGACCTCAACGTTATTCACCGGCGTGGCAAAATCCGTAACGTCGTAGCGGCGCAGCAGGCGCTCGGGAATGCTGGTATCCAGGAACTCGACCTTTACGTCGCCGCTTTCGCTAAACACATTCACGTCCACGGAAGGATCACTGAGCTGCAGGATCAGGCGGCCCTCACCAGCCGGTGAGCGCTGGAACTGGAGATCCTGAATCTCTGATCGGACTTTGGCTACCGCTTCAATTTCGCTCTTCAGGGTGTGGGGATCGCTTTCCTGCTTGTAGTACTCCGCATCGGCGTCCTGGCCGACCGTCAAGAACAGATTGTTGCCGTCTACCCGGGTCTCGTAGGGGACCAGCTTTACCAGGTTCATGATCAGGCGAGTGCGATCCCCGGATTCGAGCACCAGCACACCTGTGGCGTTACCGTAGGGCAGGCTGTAGCGCTTACGGTCCAATGTGGACGTGGTTCCGGGGAAGTCGATGGCGATCCGGGCTGGCTTTTCGATGGTGTAGGACTGCAATTCTTCTGGGGGAGCCTGGTCAAACTCCACACGAACCTCGAACTTGCTGCCGGGCCGCGAGCTGAATTCGATATCTGTAACCGCGAGAGCGAAAACCTGAGTCGCTCCCAGCGCAAAAGCCATAGCGACAACGGCCCGGAGTATGGTTTGGCGCCAGCCTCCGGTCGCGATCTTCGATCCAGCCCTCGCCTGTGGCCTGTGTATTCCCGTCATGGTCTTCACCCAGGGCGACCTAAAGGCCGCTCAATTCTATAGTCCGCGGCCGTTCTACCCAGCCGTCGCTTGTACCGTCGGTAACAATTTCCACCACCGCGAGATAGGTCTCGGCCAACTCCACGATCTTGCCGTGGTTGCGGCCCAGGTAATTACCGACCTGTACGCGGTGGATGCCACCCTGCGGGTCCCTGACCAGGGCCCAGCTATTGTTGCCACGGTCAATGGTCCCGACCATGGAGAGAGAATCAAAGGTGTACTGTTCAAGAAACTCTTTTGCGCGCGTTTCATCTGGCTTGATGGCGCTAATCGCCTGCAGCTGGGTGATTTCCCGAACCTCAATGGGGCGATCGAAGGGGCTGCGCAGCCGCGTGGCGCTATAGGCGAAGGCCTCATAGGCCTTGAACGTTGGAATAGGCGCAATGATGCCGCCGGGACGCGCTCGCTTCTCGTTCATGAATTGGTCCAGGTCCGAGAAATCCCGCGACGAGCAGCCAACCACGAGAAGCGCCGTAAGGATGATCGTGAATGTGTGGATTACCCCCTTCACGATCAGCTATCTCCGTCCTTATAGCGATAAGTTTTGGCAGTGATGTTCATGTTCAACGGCGCGTTGTTGTCAGCACCGGCACGAATCACAAAATCGTGAAGGGTAACGATGCGCGGCAGCCCCGCCATGCCGCTGATGAACGCACCAAGATCGTGATAAGAGCCGCTGGCGACGATGGAAATCGGTAGCTCCACATAGAATTCTCGGCTGACCTCCGGTCGCAGATCGATGCTGGCGATCTCCAAGCCGTTGAGGAGGCCCTTGTTGGTGATGTCCTCCAGAAGCCCCGGGACCTCCGTATCCGATGGCAACTGGCTGATGAGCGCACCAAAGGACTCTTCCATCTCCACCATTTGGCGACGGTAGGCATCGAGGTTGGCCACCTGAAAGGCCTTCTTCTCGAACTCCTGCTTCAGGGTCGCCTCCTGGCCCTGGACTTTGGCCAATTGCTCCTGAAGATTTTTGATGTGGTAGTAGTACCCGCCGGTCAGTACAAGACCAAATAGGAGGAGCGCCAGGATAACCTTGATGGGAACGGGCAGCGTTCCAATATTGTCGAGATTGATGTCGTTGACATCGAACTCGCGGAGGGAGCGAAGAGTATCTTCCAGGGCCATGGCTCAGCCTCCTCCCTCGTTGTCATTCGTGGGTAAGTCCACCTGCACCGTCAGGTCAAAGGTATTGGCCTGATCGCCGTAGGTCGTCGCCGCGCGGACCGCATCGAGATTAGGATCCTTCAGCCAGTCGGAAGCATCCAGACGCCGCATCAGGCTGGAAACCCGATTGTTCGACTCGGCGACACCGTTGATGCTCAACTGTGGTCCAACGGCGGACACGCTGGTATAGAACACACCGTCGGGTACCGTTCGCACCAGCTGATCGAGGACGCGAACAATGATGGGCCGGTTACCCTGCAATTCCTGGATCACCCGCATCCGGTCGATTAGCTGGTTCCGTTTGCGCTGCAAATCCTTGATTTCCTGGACCTGCTTATCCAACTCACGAATGTTTTGCGTGATGTAATCGTTCCGGGCGTTTTGATTGTCGATCTGACCATTGACGATACGATCGCCCAACAGCAGCAACAGGGCGGCCATGGCAGCAACCAGCCCAAGAATGCTGAGAAAGGCTCGCTTCTGCTCTTCTCGGCGTACATCGCGCCAGGGTAGAAGGTTAATATTCGCCATCAGTCAAAGCTCCGCAGGGCCAGACCGCAAGCGATCATCATCGCCGGTGCATCGCTGCCCAGGGCAACGGCATTGACTCGTGGCGATATGGTCATTTCCGCGAAGGGGTTGGCCACGACTACAGGCGTCGCCAACTGATCCTGGACCAAATCCGAAAGCCCCTCCATGAAGGACACCCCACCCGCCATGATGATGTAGTCCACATCATTGTATTGGCTGGAGGAGAAGAACAACTGCAGGGAGCGTGTTACCTGCTGTACCACGGCATCGCGAAAGGGGTTTAGCAGTTCGGGCTCGTAATCATCGGGTAGCCCACCCTGCTTCTTGGCCAGCCCCGCCTCTTCAAGCGGTAGGCCATAACGGCGCATAATCTCATCGGTGAGCTGCTTGCCGCCAAACAACTGTTCGCGGGTGTATATGGTATTGCCATCTTTGAGCACGCTAAGGGTGGTCATCGTGGCGCCAATGTCGACAACGGCCACAATGCTGTCTTCCTTCATATCGAGCTGTTCGCGGACCAGCGCGTAGGAGCGCTCCATCGCATAAGCTTCGACATCCATTACCTTGGCTTGGAGATCTGCCCCTTCGATGGCTTCAACACGAGCATCGATGGTTTCCCGTCGACAGGCGGCGAGGAGCACTTCCACCATGTTGTCCCGATCTTCCGCCGGCCCCTGGATTTCAAAATCCAGAGCGACCTCTTCCAGGGGATAGGGAATGTACTGATCCGCCTCCAGGGTGAGTTGGGTTTCCATCTCATCTTCGCTGAGACCGGAGGGCATATCGATGGTCTTGGTAATCACCGCAGAGCCCGCCACCGCCGCCGACACGGTCTTAAGCTTGGTGCGCGACTGGGCCACAACGTTGCGGATAGCATTAGCCACCGCATCAACGTCGTTGATGGCTTTTTCGACCACAGCATCCTGAGGGAGAGAGCTCACCGCGTAGCTCTCCACGCGATACTTATCCCCTGAACGACTGAGTTCGAGCAGTTTCACCGTTGTCGAGCTGATATCGATGCCCAACAGCGGCGTCTGCTTACGTTTCCCTAGCAACCCAAGCAAGTCGTTTTCCTATATGTTTCACGGACTTAGCTTTGTTTTGTGTTCTTATACTTCAATATTAAGCGTTAAGATAGCCCCTAATGCAATGAAAACACAAAAAAAGCATATAATTACCATCATCGTAAAACTGTCCGTTTCGTCATCTACATTGCGCAACTGAACCGCGCCGGCGCATGGGCTTGGGTGCTAAGCACAACGGTTAAAAATCGACCCGTTTGGCCGTGCTCCATTGCCTCTGGACCCATCCAGTGACGACACGACAGAACCGCCGGGAGCATGCGTGAAGTTTCTTACCTGGCCTCTACGCCTTGCTGTGCTCGGTGCCTTTGGGGCCTGCTGGCTATTTGCCGGCATCTATCTCTATCTCAGCCCCGGGCTTCCCGATGTGGAGACCCTGCGCGACGTGCGCCTGCAAACCCCCATGCGGGTGTACACCCGAGACGGGGACCTTATCGGTCAGTTTGGCGAGCAGAAGCGTAACCCCCTGCGCTACGACGAAATCCCAGAAACCTTCGTTCTGGCACTGCTGGCCGCGGAAGATGACGGGTTCTTTGAGCATCGCGGCATCGATGTGGGCGGCCTCCTGCGTGCCGTCTCAGAACTTGTCCTTACCGGCGAGAAAGGCTCCGGCGGCAGCACCCTCACCATGCAGGTGGCGCGGAATTACTTTTTGTCCCTTGAACGCACCTTCATGCGCAAGTTCAACGAGATCCTCCTGGCCATTGAAATCGAGCGCCGCCTGTCGAAGGAGGAAATCTTCGAGCTGTATGTAAACCGGGTCTTCCTCGGCCATCGCGCCTACGGCTTTGAAGCTGCATCGCAGGTGTACTACGGCAAGGGCATCGCCGAGCTGGATCTTGCCCAGCATGCGATGCTGGCAGGTATCCCCAAAGCACCATCGCGAAACAATCCGATCTCCGGTCCCCAGGCGGGTAAAGACCGCCGGAACTGGATTCTCGGCCGTATGCTGAGCCTGGGATACATCGAGAACGGCGCCTATGAGATCGCCAAGAGGAAACCCGTAACCGCTTCCCAACATGGCGCTCGCATCGCTTTTGACGCCCACTATGCGGCGGAGATGGCCCGTCGTCGAATGGTCCAGCGCTATGGCATGGCCGCCTATAACGAGGGTTTCAGCGTCTACACCACCCTCGACAGCCAACTCCAGCAGGTGGCCCGCCAGTCGGTTATCGACGGCTTGATCACCTATGACCGTCGCCACGGGTATCGCGGCCCGGAGCGTCAGTTACTCGATGAGGCTCCCCTGGCACCGGACATGGAACTCCCCTTAGATGAGTGGCAGAAGGTCCTCGAAGAAACACCGACCATCGCCGGGCTTAGCCCCGTTATCGTCACGGCCGTAGACGAAGACGGTGTCAGCATTCTATTGGCGGACGGCGAAATCGGCCGAGTGGCCTGGGAAGACGGCCTGCAGCAGGCCCGGCCCTATTTAAGTGAGAACCGCAGGGATCGCTCGCCGGAAAGCCCGACTGATGTTTTGAGCGTAGGAGATCTGATTCGCGCAACGCCCGTCGAGGGTGAGCGCTGGCGCCTCGCCCAGGTGCCTGCCGCCCAGGCGGCGCTGGTGTCCTTAAATCCGGATAACGGAGCCATCATCAGCCTGGTAGGCGGCGTTGGCTTTGAGCTGAGCAAGTTCAACCGGGCCACCCAGGCCCAACGGCAGCCCGGCTCAAACCTCAAACCCTTCCTCTATGCGGCCGCCCTGGACGCCGGTTTTACCGCCGCGAGCATTATCAACGATGCACCGATCACCATCGCCGACGAGTCCCTGGAAGGCGTGTGGCGCCCCGAGAACGATGGCGGTCGCTTCTATGGTCCAACGCGGCTCCGCTGGGCCCTAACCAAGTCACGCAATCTGGTATCGATCCGGCTCCTGCAGCAGGTGGGTATTCGCAGTTTCATCGATTACGCAACCCGCATTGGCTTTGATACCTCGCAATTTGCACCAGATCTGTCCCTCGCCCTGGGGACCCACGCCATGACACCGCTGGACGTCGCCACGGCTTACGCAACCCTCGCCAATGGAGGCTACCGCGTTGAGCCCTTCCTCATTGATCGCGTTGAGGACCTTTCGGGGAATGTGGTCTTTCAGGCCGCACCGGCGACCGTGTGTCGCGATTGCGAAAATGGAAACAACGCAGGGGAGCTCCCTGACGACGGGCTCGAAGAAGAGCTGTCCATGGAGGATATTCTCGGCGAAGGCAAAGAAAGCTTGCCCGAGGCTCCCCGGGTGATGGACGAACGCGTCACCTTCATCATCGACAGCATCTTGCAGGACGTCATCCGCAAAGGGACAGGCACCCGCGCCCTGGTGCTCGAACGCAGCGACATCGCGGGGAAGACCGGCACCACCAACGGGCCGATGGATGCCTGGTTCTCGGGCTACAACCCCGACGTGGTGACGAGCGCCTGGGTGGGCTTTGACAACTACACCCCCCTCGGGCGCCGGGAGTTTGGCGGCACCGCCGCACTGCCCATCTGGATCGACTACATGCGAGAGGCCCTCGCCGGGCTACCGGAACGTGACCGGGCTCTACCGGAAGGGGTCAGCAATGTACGGATAAACCCCGAAACCGGTCGCCTGGCCGACAGCGATCAGAACAACGCGATCTTCGAGTATTTTCGCATTGAGCACCTGCCGGAAGCCGATGAAGCGGGGAACGCGTCCGGCCTGCAGGGGACCGATGAGTTGATTCAGGAAATCTTCTAGGACAGCCTCGCCTGGGAACAGCCAGGCCCAAACGCAGGAAGGGGGCCAAAGGCCCCCCCCAAAAGCATTAGTGCAATCGACGCCCCAGACCAGGCGTCGGAAAGAGACCTTAGCGCGCAGAGCCTCGAGCACCGAAACGCTTCTTGAAGCGATCAACGCGACCACCGCTGTCGACGATCTTTTGCTTGCCCGTGAAAAACGGGTGACACATTGAGCACACGTCGATGCTGAAGTCTTCGCCCAGGGTGGAACGAGTCTGAATCTTGTTGCCGCAGCTACAAGTGGCGGTAACCGCCACGTAACGCGGGTGGATATCTGCTTTCATTTCAATCTCTCCTTCATGGCGACGCCGCCACCCGATCGGGATTCGTTCATCGTCGGGCACCGCATCTTGGAGCCGCCCGTGCAAAAAGCACCGGCGAGCGGGGCGCGGATTCTAGCAGAACCGCCGATTCACGCAACACCGCTACGCCTCGGCGCTCTGCTATGCTGCCGCCACCGTGACCAACACTCCCCAGTCTGTGATTCTTCGCGTCGCCATACCTACACCACTGCGACGTCTGTTCGACTACCTACCGCCGCCCAGCTGCGATACCTCGCGATTACAGCCCGGTTGTGTGCTTCGCCTGCCCTTTGGCAAACGGGAGGTCAGCGGAGTGCTTGTCGGGTTGCTCGAAGAATCGGAAGCTGCCGTGGAACAGCTTCGTCCGGCCTTTGCGCTTTTAGAAGAACATGCGCTGCTGGCACCAAAGACTCTGGCCCTTCTTCAATGGGCCGCAGACTACTACCTGCACCCCATAGGTGAGGTGTGTGCCGCTGCTCTACCCAAAGCCATCCGAGACGGCAAGCCCCTGCCTCGCACCGCCTGGTCCCTTAGCGATCGAGGCAAAGGCTTACCGGAAGACGCCTTGAAGCGAGCGCCGGCCCAGGCCAGAGCCCTGAAGCTGCTGCAAGAGTGTCGCCAAGGCCATGAAACCCTGCGGGCCGCAGGTTTATCCAGCGCCGTGCTGCGGGAACTGCACACCAAGGGTTTGATCGAACGCTGCCTGCCCTCATCGCAACCGCCCCGCTGGGAGCTTCGCGAACCGGGGCCCACCCTGGCCGCCGAGCAGGAAGCGGTCATTGCCGCCATCGAACCCGGACAGTTTCAGTGTCACCTCCTCCAGGGAGTGACCGGCAGCGGCAAGACCGAAGTCTACTTGCAACTTATCTCCCACTGTCTGCAGGCGGGCCAACAGGCCCTCGTTTTGATTCCAGAAATTGGTCTCACGCCGCAGACCCTGGCTCGCTTTGAGTCCCGCTTTGCTACACCAATTGCAGTACTCCACTCGGGGCTCTCCGACGGACAGCGCCTGGCCGCCTGGCAAGCGGCACAGTCTGGAGCGGCGGGCATCATCATTGGAACTCGATCTGCGGTCCTCGCCCCGCTGGCGCGGCTGGGGCTATTACTCGTGGACGAAGAACACGACGCGTCCTACAAGCAACAGGATGGGTTTCGCTACTCGGCCCGGGATGTTGCCGTGAAGCGTGCTCAACTTGAAGACTGCCCCGTGGTTCTGGGGAGCGCAACGCCGTCGCTGGAAAGCTTGCGCAACGCCCGCCAGGGCCGCTACCGCCACCACCAGTTGCGACACCGACGATCCGGGGCCATGCCCACCATCAAGACCATCGACCTGCGAGGGGCCGCCCTGCGCGCCGGTATCGGTGAAGAACTCTTACGGGCCCTGCGACACACGGTGGAGGTCGAGGAGCGCCAGGCGCTACTGTTTCTCAACCGCCGCGGCTACGCACCGACGTTGCAGTGTCATAGTTGCGGCTGGGTGGCAGACTGCGATCACTGCGATGCGCGCCTGACGGTGCATCTTCGCCAGCGCGCCCTGCGTTGCCATCATTGCGCGGCGCGCAAACCCCTACCCTCCCAGTGCCCCGCCTGTGGAGGCAACGCGCTGCTAACCCAGGGTTTGGGTACGGAACAAACCGAGGAGTACTTGCGCAGCAGCTTTAAGTGCCCCGTCCACCGGGTAGACAGCGATGCCATGCGGGGACGGGATGCCATGGATACGCTGCTGGAGATCGCTCAGCGTCAGGAACCGGGGATTATTCTCGGTACGCAGATGCTTAGCAAAGGACATCACTTCCCTGCCGTGCAATTGGTCGGGGTCATCGATGCGGACGCACTGCTCTACAGCGCGGACTTTCGCGGCGAAGAAAGAATGGCGCAGCTGATTACCCAGGTCGGTGGCAGGGCCGGTCGGGAAGAAGCCGGCGGCCTGGTGTTGGTCCAAACCCATTGCCCTGAGGCGGAAATCTTCACGACCCTAAAGGCGGCAAACTACGACGCCCTCGCCGACGGTGTCCTGGCGGAACGGGAGAAGCGTGGGTTGCCACCGGCGGGACAGCTATTCCTTTTGCGGGCCGATGCCCGCGAAGAGGCGGCAGCGGAAAGGTTTTTGGCTCAGCTACGATATGCGGTGAATCCCCATTTGCCCGCCGGCTGTCAGTGCTTTGGCCCGCTACCGTCTTCCATGCCGCGCCGGGCCGGACGCTTTCGCTGGCAAATCTGGTGTCTTGCACCGACCCGACGCGCCCTCCATGAAGCCGCCCAGCAACTCGTCGCGGCGGCGGAACAGCAAGGCAAACCTCGGGAGCTCAATTGGTTCATCGATATGGACCCCATCGACGTTCAATAGATCATCCGGTGGCCAAGGTGCCTGGGAGACGGGATAATGCCCGTCCGGCAATCGCCGGCCAGCAAGTCCACGGTACCAGTGCATGAAAGAAATGATTGCCACGCTCCTCGGCGAGGCTCTGCAGCAAGCTTTCACCGCCCGCGGGGAGTCTTTTTCGCCCCCGGCGATTCAGGTTGAGCGAACCCGCGATCCCTCCCACGGGGATCTAGCGAGCAACGTGGCCCTGGCCAATGCCAAACGATTGAACATGGCCCCTCGGGAACTGGCGGGCGAGCTGGGCGCAGCGCTGGAAAACCACCCGGCCATCGCCCGCACAGAAATTGCCGGCCCGGGCTTTATCAATGTGTTTCTATCCCAGGATTCTCAAGGCGCGGTGTTGCGCGAAGTGCTCCGCCAGGGCCAGAGCTTCGGTCACAGTCAGCGCGGCGAAGGCCGCAAGGTACAAGTGGAGTTCGTCTCCGCCAATCCCACAGGCCCGCTGCATGTAGGGCACGGGCGGGGCGCCGCCGTCGGCGACAGTCTCGCTCGCATCCTTGCGGCAACGGGCTGGGACGTGACCCGCGAGTTTTACTACAACGACGCAGGAGCGCAGATCAATAACCTCGCCCTGTCCGTGCAGGCGCGCTGCAAGAATCTGCAGCCGGGCGATGAGGGCTGGCCCGAAGACGGCTACCGGGGTGAGTACATCGTAGAAGTAGCGAAGGCCTATCTGGATGGGGAGGAGGTCACCGCCAGCGACAAGTCCGTTACCGCCGCAGGCGAAGCGGACGATCTTGAGGGGATTCGCGAGTTCGCCGTGGCCTGGCTGCGCCGAGAGCAGGATCTGGATCTGCAGAGCTTTGGCGTTAGCTTCGACATCTTCTTTCTCGAATCTTCTCTCTACGAATCCGGTGAAGTGGAAAACACCGTCGCGCGGCTCATCGAAAATGGCGCCACCTACGAAGAAGACGGCGCCCTGTGGTTACGTACCACGGATTACGGCGACGACAAAGACCGGGTGATGCGCAAAAGCGATGGCAGCTATACCTATTTCCTCCCTGATGTGGCCTACCACCACAATAAGTGGCGCCGCGGCTTTGGCCGGGTTATCGACGAACAGGGCGCCGATCATCACAGCACCGTGACCCGGGTACGCGCAGGCCTCCAGGCTTTGCAAGAAGGTATTCCGGAAGGCTGGCCCGACTATGTATTGCATCAAATGGTGACGGTGATGCGCGATGGCCAGGAGGTAAAGCTGTCAAAGCGAGCCGGCAGTTATCTGACGGTCCGAGACCTGATCAATGAAGTTGGTCGCGACGCCACGCGGTACTTTCTTGTTGCACGCTCACCCAACGCACAGCTGACCTTTGACATCGATCTGGCCCTATCTCAATCCAATGACAACCCGGTGTATTACATTCAGTACGCCCATGCGCGGGTGTGCAGTATGCGGCGCAAACTTGAAGATCAGGGCCTGGCGACAAGCTGGGACATCGACACCCTGCCGCTGGATCGGCTTACGGAACCTCAGGAAACCGAGCTGCTGAAGCAACTGGCACGGTTCCCAGAAGTGGTCGAGCGAGCTGGTGAAACCACCGAACCGCAGCAGGTGGCCAACTATCTGCGCGAGCTGGCCGGGGAATTCCACGCCTATTACAACGCCCACAAGGTGCTGGTGGACGACGAAACCCTGCGCACGGCCCGGGTGGCACTCTCGGAAGCGGTGCGACAGGTTCTTGCCAACGGCCTGGACCTCCTTGGCGTATCCGCACCGGAGGCCATGTAAGAGACCGTGGCGCAACGAAGAAAATCCAGTCGCGGCGCGAGTCGCCACGACAAAAGCAGCGGAAGCAACGCCCTTCGCTGGTACAGCGCCGGTGTGGGCAGCGGCCTGTTCGTCGCCTTTCTGCTCTATCTGATCACCCTCCCTGCAGAGGGGCCAGAACCCGCCGAGACGCAACCCCAGGCAAAGGCCAGCACACCCGCCCCGGCACCGGAATACGAATTCTACGAGGTCCTGCCCAACCAGGAGATCACCATTGATGTCGACCCTGCGGAGTTACCGAAGGCCCGCAGCGAGAGCAGTGTGCGTTATCTGCTTCAGGCGGGCTCCTTTCGACAGGCCACCGACGCCGATCGCCGCCGTGCAGAGCTGCTACTCCTGGGCCTAACACCCCGGGTTGAGGAAACCCGCGGTGATACGGGGCGCTGGTATCGCGTGGTTCTGGGGCCCTTCGAGAGTCGCTCTGCCATGGCCCGGGCGCGAAGTCTCACCGCTCAGCAGGATATCGACACCTTGTTGATCCAACGGAAAACCGGCTAGGGCGCGGATTTCTTCAAAGACCTTCGCGCTTGAATCCCAGCGCTCCGCCCCCATAACTGACCCTCGCAGGTCAGGAGCACTCCCGTGGAACAGTTTCGAGGCACCACTATCCTCTGTGTTCGCCGTGGCAACAGCGTCGTCATCGGCGGCGACGGCCAGGTGTCCATGGGCAATACGATCATGAAGGGCAACGCACGGAAAGTGCGGCGCCTCTATCATGACCAGGTGATCGCGGGCTTTGCCGGAGGCACCGCCGATGCATTCACTCTTTTCGAACTGTTTGAAGGAAAGTTGGAGAAGCACCAGGGCCAACTGGTTCGCGCCGCCGTGGAACTGGCCAAAGCCTGGCGGACGGAACGCTCTCTAAGGCAGCTTGAAGCCCTGCTGGCCGTCGCGGACAAAGAAACCTCTCTGGTGATCTCTGGCAACGGCGACGTCATCGAACCGGAAGACAATCTGATCGCCATTGGCTCCGGCGGCTCCTTTGCCCAGGCGGCCGCCCGTGCCCTGATGGACAACACGGAGCTCAGTTCCCGGGATATCGTCGAGAAAGGCCTGGGCATCGCCGCAGATATCTGCATTTACACCAACGATCACCGCACCATCGAGCAGCTGGATTACTGAGACCCCTCACCCATGTCAAACATGACCCCCCGGGAAATCGTCCACGAACTGGACAAACACATCGTCGGCCAGGAGGAAGCGAAACGCGCCGTGGCCAACGCCCTCCGCAACCGCTGGAGGCGTATGCAGGTCGAGGAGTCCCTGCGCGCGGAAATCACGCCCAAAAACATCCTCATGATTGGTCCGACGGGTGTGGGTAAAACGGAGATCGCCCGCCGCCTGGCGAAGCTGGCCAACGCGCCCTTTGTAAAGGTCGAGGCCACGAAGTTTACGGAAGTCGGCTATGTCGGTCGGGACGTCGAGTCCATCGTTCGCGATCTCGTTGAGATGGCGGTGAAAATGCTCCGGGAACAGGCCATGGAGAAAGTCCGCTTTCGTGCCGAAGAGGCCGCGGAAGAGCGCATTCTCGACGTGCTGCTGCCCGCCGCTCGCGACGGTGGAGAGAAACAAGGCGATAGCACCCGTCAGCTCCTGCGTAAGAAGCTCCGCGAGGGCGACCTAGACGACAAGGAAATCGATCTAGAAATCAGCAGCCATACGAGCGTTGAAATCTCCGCACCTCCGGGTATGGAAGAGATGACCAACCAACTCCAGAGCATGTTCTCGAATCTTTCCCGCTCCCAACCCAAGAGTCGCCGCCTGCCTATCAAAGCCGCTTTCTCCGCCCTGTGCGAGGAGGAAGCCGCCAAGCTGGTCAACGAAGACGAGATCAAACAAAACGCCCTCCAGGCAGCGGAACAAAACGGCATTGTTTTTCTGGATGAGCTGGACAAGGTAGCGAAACGCAGCGAAGGAATGGGTGCCGACGTATCCCGAGAAGGGGTGCAGCGAGATCTGTTGCCGCTTATCGAAGGGAGCACCGTGAGCACAAAGTACGGCATGCTCAAAACCGACCATATCTTGTTTATTGCCTCGGGCGCTTTTCATTTGGCCAAGCCCGCGGATCTGATTCCTGAGCTACAGGGCCGCCTCCCCATTCGAGTAAATTTGCAGGCCCTAACCACCGAGGATTTCCGACGGATTCTTGTGGAACCCGATGCCGCCCTAACGAAGCAGTACGCGGCGCTCCTGGCCACAGAAGGTCTGGCCCTGGAATTCATTGATGAAGGAATTAAGCGCATCGCCGAGATGGCCTTTCAGCTCAACGAGAACACCGAGAATATTGGTGCCCGGCGTCTGCACACGGTGATGGAACGGCTCCTGGAAGACGCTTCCTTTCACGCTGCGGACGATGGTCTGGGCGGGAACACCCTGAGCATTACGCCTGCCTATGTCGATGAGCAGCTCGGAGAATTGGCCGGGGACGAGGACCTGTCGCGCTTCATCCTGTAAGGTTGTCCCATGACTACCGCGGCAAATCCCAGACCCCGCAACATCCGCCTGCGCAAGCAGTCCCGGGTGCTGGAACTGGAGTACGACGACGAGACCACGTTCGCCCTAAGCTGGGAATACTTGCGCGTCTATTCGCCTTCGGCGGAAGTTCGCGGACACCACCCGTCCCAGGCGGTACTGCAAACGGGAAAACAACACGTCGGCGTTAGCGCCCTAAAGCCCGTGGGCCACTACGCTCTGCAAATCGTCTTTGACGATGGCCACGACAGTGGCCTCTACGCCTGGGACTATCTGTACAAACTGTGTCACGAAGAAGCAGGTCTGTGGCAGGCGTACCTGGACCAGTTAGCCGCCGCGGGGGCCAGCCGGGACCCGGAAACCCAGGTTTTACACTTCCAACCCTGATGCCTTCCGGCGAGCGCATAGTTCTTCTCGACGCGCTCCGCGGCTTCGGAGTCCTGGGCATTCTCCTCATGAACGTGCTGGCTTTTGGCCTGCTCTCGCCCGCTTACTCCTACCCCGGCTTTGACGTAGACCCCAGCGGTGGCGCCAACCGCAGCATCTGGATCTTTGTGGATTTGTTTGGCGAAGGCGCCATGCGCGGCTTGTTTTCGGTCTTGTTTGGCGCCGGTGTGGTCCTGTTTACCACCGGCCCCGGGGCGAAGTCGGCGGCCAT